>JAPPGC010000065.1 GCA_028875125.1 Bacteroidota bacterium
AAATAGGGGATAGGGAATCTCAGTAAAAAATCCACTACAATGTCGAACTTGCGTCGTCACGATCATTGATGCGACGAACTACTTCTCGGTCCTGTCACGTAGAAAGATGCCAGTTGGCCTAAGCAGGGTGCTGCCATGATAAATGCCTTCGACAAAGCTGGGCCTACATTGTATGTACTTCATGCGCAGGCTAAGAAGGTAACGTGAGACTATGCATCCGAACGGTTTGGACCCCAAGTTCGGATCGATGGAGCAGGAGCACATAGCCGGTTCCGAGTTCCCAAATATCCCCAGGGGGCTGGGCCATGTGACAAATGAATTTGCCGTCAGCACCAAAGGCGAGCCATCCACGATCTTCCCGGGGCCGGTCGTATTGGCGGATCCAGATGTGGCCATCACGACCAATCTTGACCCTGGAAATAGCTGGAAAAACGTCAGCCACCGGACGTTCCGGGCTGATTATGTCGTCATTATACATATCCCAGTCCGAAGGGTCAATTCGCTCCCGGTAATCCTCGCGCCAGGCGCGTATGTCCGCACGCGTAACCTCGCGGTTTGGTTCTGACCAGCGGATAATCATCCGTAAGTTGAATTCATCGTCCAGAACCTGTACCTCGGGTTTGCTTCCGTGTGCCAACACGATAGTGGACCCCAGCGCGTCAACTATGGCTCCAGCATCAAAGAGCGGGTACAACCAGATGGACTCGGGGCCCTCACTGACCATGCCATAGATTCTGCTGGGGAATCCGGGCAAGGTTGCGGACAAATGTTCCATCGGGATCGTGGATCTCCACGATCAACGTGTCTGGGGTGCCAAAGTCCGGGTCGCGGTTAAATGTCCGTCTGGCGTTCACGGTGTACCCGTTTTCGAGCACTCCTCCGGCATCTGACGGGTTTGGGTACACCGGCTCGAGCCTGATCCTCCGAACGAATTGGCCTTGGGCCGTGAATACGGTGTAGCTCCATGGCCGGGTGTTTCCCACCCAAAGCGTGTCGCCCGCCGTGACCCACAGGATAAATGCATCGGTGAATTCACCGGGGCCTTCTCCGCGTTGGCCCATTGATCGTAGGTGACGCCCGGAAGCGTCGAATATACGAACTTCGGCAGACGCACGATCAACCACCGCGACGGAACCATCTGACAGACGCCCCATCCCCCGGATCATAGAGAACCATTGGTTGTCGTCTTCCTCATTATCGCCGATGACCAAGACGGGTTCCTCGCTGAATGTGCACGTCGTTTCCGAACTTGCGGGCGTGCTGGTTACGATCTGCACGCTAGAGCTGTCAATGTCGATGGATTCGGTTTCAGGTGGTGCTTGCTGGGAGCAGGCACCGAAGAGCAATGCAAGCGCGACCACAAGACTTCTTAGATACTGATTGGGCATTACCATTTTTGCTATGTCGTGCTGGGCGGCGATTAACGGCGACAGTGTCAAGAGACAACCGAATATAAAGTCGCAGGAGGCAAAAGGTTTGCCATGGGAATCTCGTCTGAGTTAGATCGGTCCGAAGAATGGCACAAACCTGGGTGGCCAATAGCAGACTACGACACTTATTGATGGCCTACCGGCATTGGTGGGGCGTGCGTTTCACGTGACGGTGCTGCTTATTGACTAACTGAGGAACCACTATTGGAGCAAATGTGCACGGGTCAAACTAGGAATGCGATGACATTACAGCCTGATGCAATTAACATTCCCCAAAGGGTCCGATGCCCTGGAGAGTACTAAAACTTGGCACAGATACCAACCGCGCCCCGGCATCTATGAAGGCACATCGTTGCTCCGTGGTTCTGTCGTATAGAACGATGCCAGTTGACCCACATAGTAGGCTGCTACTATGTGGAATGCCTTCGACAAGGCAGGGCCTGCATCGTTTGTACTTCATACGCAGGCTAGGAAGGTGACGTGAGGCTATGCATCTGAACGGTTTCGACACCAAGCTCGGACTCATGGAGCAGGAGCATATAGTCGGCTCCGAACTCCCAAATATCGCCGGGGGGCTGGGCCATGTGGCAAATGAATTTGCCATCAGCACCAAAGGCGAGCCATCCACGATTTTCCCGGGGCCGGTCGTATTGGCGGATCCAGATGCGGCCGTCACGACCGATCCTGACACTCGAGATAGATGGGAAAACGTCAGCCGCCGGACGTTCCGGGCTAATCCTGGCGTCATCATACTCATCCCAGTGTGAAGGGTCAATTCGCTCCCGGTAATCCTCGCGCCAGGCACGTATGTCCGCACGCGTAACCTCACGGTTGGGTTCTGACCAGCGGATGATCATCCGTAAGTTGAATTCGTGGTCTAGAACCTGTACCTCGGGCTTGCTTCCGTGTGCCAGCACGATAGTAGACCCCAGCGCGTCTACTTCGTCTCGCGCACCAAAGAGCGGGTACAACCAAATATCGGATTCGCTGACTTGGCCAAGGGTTGCGTGGGGAATCCGGGCAAGGTTGCGGAAAAATTTCCCGTCGAGATCGTGGATCTCCACGATCATTGTATCTGTAACGCTAAAGTCCGGTTTGCGAAAAAATGTCCGCCTAGAATTCACGGTGTACCCGTTCTCGAGCACGCCTCCAGCCCTTGATGGGTTTAGGTACACCGGCTCGAGCCTGATCCTCCGTACGAATTGGCCTTGGGCCTTGAATACGGAGTAGCTCCAAGGACGGGTGTTTGCCATCCAAAGCGTGTCCCCTGCCGTGACCCACAGGATAAAGGCATCGGTGAACTCACCGGGGCCTTCTCCGCGTTGGCCCATTGATCGTAGGTGACGCCCCGAAGCGTCGAAAATGCGAACTTCGGTAGACGCGCGATCAACCACCGCAACGGAACCATCTGACAGACGCCCCATCCCCCGGATCATAGAGAACCATTGGTTGTCGTCTTCCTCGTTATTGCCGATGACCAAGACGGGTTCCTCGCTGTATGTGCACGTCGCTTCCGAACCTGCGGGAGTACTGGTTACGATCTGCACGCTGGAACTGTCAATATCAACGGTTTCGGTTTCAGGTGGTGCTTGCTGGGAGCAGGCACCGAGGATCAAGGCAAGCGCCACGACAAGGCTTCCTAGAGAATGATTGGGCATAATTATTCTTGTTTTCTCGTGCTGGACGGGGATTCACGGGGACAGTGGCTAACGACCACCAGATATACACCCGCAGGAGGCAAAAGGTCTTGCCATGAAAAGCTCACCTGCATTAATGCGGGCCGAAGCACTGCACAGACTTGGCTGATCGATAGAAGACTACGACACTACCGCTCCAGTAGGATACTCCCTGCATAATTCCGCAAATTTTGCAGTTTTCGACTGGTGTGAGTGGAGCTTCGTTTTCCAAATGAATTGTTGCAAGGCAGATAGTACAATCAACAATTGTTGATGGCCTGCTGGCAATGGCTGCTGATACGTTTCGCGTGACAATTCAAGTCTATCACCTGTGGCAAAACGACTGAGACGGAAAAACTTGATTTGCTGAGAAAGACAGACTCTTCGTGAAAGGACTAGCCAATCCATAAATTACCTCCGCCTGCGGAAATGGATTCAATCGTCGGGATAAAGTGTTTCCAGGCAGCAATTCTCACGTACACAAAGAAGCCAGACTTCAGACTGCACGGCTGACTAAGTAAAGATTACGCGCTCATGGACCAACAGAGGACCCGCTTTTGGAGCAACTGCGTACGGGTCAAACGAGGAATGTGACGAATAAACAGACTGATCCCATTAACATTCCCCAAAGGGTCTGCCGCGCTCGAGAGGACTCAGCGAGATACCGAAACCAACAACGCTCCGGGATCTATGAAGACACACCTCCTCAGCAGACCGTTCTCACACAGATAAGTCGGATACTGCTGAATTTCTGGAAGTTCACAGAGCCCCTACGGGATGCCAGAGTAAAAGCGGAATCGCTCTTCGTCCAGTTGGAATTTACGCGCAGGTATTATCGGAGTCCAATCCTGTACCCATTCAGGAGAAATCTCCGGGTCCAGCAGGGACTGTTCGCTGTAAAAGTGAAGAACGGTGCGAGGGAACGGACGCAATTGATCATCGGCATGCCGGATGTAGTAGGCCAGTGCTAAGGTTTTTTTCCAACCTGGAATCCTGAATGAACTGGGATTCAAGTCCAAACCGATGTAGAAGTTCGCCGAAGGGCGGCTTTCAATGAAAGCGCTGAACTGAAATGGATCCAGTACGCAACTCCTGTAGGAGTTGCATCCGCGATGCTCAGATTCAACTCGGTTCCGAACGACCCAGCCAACCAGTTCCTGCTCGTCACGCCTCTTGCTCTCAGAAAACATTGCCCGAGCCAACCACAAGGTTCCTGCATCAATATTCCCGGAATGGATCGGTCTAATGCTCCAAGGGTTCAGAAGCGCGGCACGCGTTTCCTCATACGATGGTGTAGCGAACGGCGAGGGTGACTCACCGGTAACGCAAACATTTCCACTGGAAGGCGGTGCAAGAACAGTCCTCCCAGGCAGCAAAAACGCTGCTACAAGTACCAATAACGAGCACCAACTAAAAGCTTTTTTTGTGATATACATGTTCATTTACCTATGCAAATAAACCGCAATTACCACCCCAAGCCTAGCTCAGACACGGGTATGGAATACACGGTAAGTCGGCGTACTACGTAATATTTTGGATTTAGATACATGTTATTGACGGTCGCAGATGAAAATATTCCGCACGTTGGCCAAGCCTTTGGCTCCATAGGGGATGTATGTGTACTGAATGCTGAATCAATAACTGACAAGGTCTGTGCGAATGCCGATATACTGCTCGTCAGAAGTGTTACACGGGTTGACCAGTCCCTGCTTTCGCAGAGTCGGGTAAGGTTTGTGGGGTCGGCAACTGCTGGTATTGATCATATTGATAAAGCATATTTGCGTAAACAAGGTGTCCAGTTCGCGCATGCAGCAGGCTCGAACGCGGACTCGGTTGTCGAGTATGTTCTGTCTGCACTCATCCGGCTGAGTGCACTTAAGATGCGTCCGCTAGCTGGGCTTACACTGGGGATCGTGGGATGTGGAAATATAGGTAGCAGACTTGCAGTGCGAGCGCCTGCTTTTGGCCTTCATACCCTGAAAAATGATCCCCCGCTCGCCAATGCCGGCCATTCGGGGTACGTAGACCTGGAAACCATACTGACTAATTCAGACATCATTACACTGCACGTACCGGGGTCATCAGATACGTTCCATCTCATTGAAAAGTCTGCTTTACAGTCTATGAACCCAGGGGTGTGGCTCCTTAACACGTCAAGAGGTACAGTAATTGACAGCATTGCACTCAGCGAAGTACTTGATACGGGCAGAATTGGGGCTACAGTTCTTGATGTATGGGAGAACGAGCCCATTCCTGACTTGGAGTTACTGCAAAAAGTGACGCTGGGGACTCCTCATATAGCCGGTCACTCAATGGACGGAAGGCTTCAAGGCACAGTAATGCTCTACAGAGCAGTTACAGACTACTTTAGAATCCAGCCATCCTGGGATTTTGAGCGAATACTGCAGCAGGATCTGCCTCCTCCAATTTCAATTGACCCCGAGCCCAGTTCCACCTGGCTAAATAGGCTGGTCCGGCGTTTGTATGATATCCGGACAGACGATACCCGGATGCGGACGCTGCTCAACACGTCTCATGATCAGGTAGCCGGAAAATTCCGTCGGCTTCGGCGCAACTATCCCTCGAGGCGGGCTTTTGACAGACATCGGGTTACAGGTACCCCTTCTTCCCGCCTGCGAACCGTGCGTGACGGGCTTCGCGTTGTTTGTCAATAGCCAAAGCTACGTAGGAAGGCCTCGCGGTTGCGCCAGTTTTTTCGCACGCGGACAAACAGTTTTAAGTACACCTTTCGATTCAGGAAAAACTCTATGTCCCTGCGCGCAGCGATTCCGATGCTCTTGAGTGCGGTGCCTCCCGAACCAATCAGAATACCCTTTTGGCTGGGTTGCTCCACAATAATATCAGCTTCGATCAAGTCCTTTTGCGCAGGGCGTTCGACAAAGTTTACAATCGTCACTGCAGCTGAATAGGGGACTTCCTGCCTGAATTTCTCAAAAACCTTTTCCCTGATAATCTCAGAAACAAAAAATCGTTCGGGATGCTCACTAAGCATTCCGGGGGGATAAAATGCCGGTCCTGGCGATAAGTGCTCCCGAACTTCGTGCATAAGTGCTGTCAATTTGGTGCCCTTTAGTGCACTGATAGGCACTATTGCCTCGAACGACCTTAAATCCATGTACGCCTCAACCATGGGCAACACGGTCTCCTGCTTCACCAAATCGATTTTATTGATTGCTAGAATAGCAGGGCGATGTACAATGCTTTCAAGACTAAGGAGATCAGGTTCAGCTGCGCGTGCATCAGCCATAAAGACGACTAGATCAGCATCTGATACGGATTCCTTGACCTTCCGCATCATGGACCGATCCAGCCTGGTGTTCGGTTGCATGATTCCTGGTGTGTCCAGAAAAATGACCTGGCAGTCCGGTTCTGTCAGGATCCCCAGTATGCGGTGACGGGTCGTCTGCGCTTTTGGGGTAACAATAGAGAGTTTTTGTCCCAGTAGGGCGTTCAGCAACGTACTCTTACCCACATTGGGTTTACCGATCAGAGCAACGTAGCCACTCCTGAAGTCCTCAGGAGACATTTTGCCTTTTAACCAGTTGGGCCATTTCCGTCACGGCAGCACCCAGGCCCACAAAAACCGAGCGTGCGATGATAGCAAATCCGATGGACACTTCGCGCACATGAGGCACCGAGCGTGCAAACAGGCTGTAATTGTTGTAATCCAGCCCATGCCCTGCATGAATTGTGAGGCCGCACTCGTGTCCCACATCAGCAGCCCGTGCTAATTTGTGGACCTCGTACAGCTGCTCCTCGCCGGCGGTCGCATTTGCAAAATCACCCGTGTGAAGCTCAATGGCCGAAGCCCCCGTATCACGGACTGCCTGTATCTGGTCTGGATCCGGGTCAACAAAAAGCGCAACTTCACCAATGCCCGCCTGATGTAGTTGATCAACCGTATCCGACAGAATCGTCTGGTGCCTAATTACGTCAAGCCCGCATTCGGTGGTGATTTCCTCACGCTTCTCCGGGACAAGCGTAGCCAGATCCGGGCACGTAGCGCAGCAGATCGAAACCATTTCCTCGTTTGTAGAGAGTTCAAAATCCAGCTTTCCATGGACCGCCTGCTTAAGCCCAACCACATCATGATCCTGTATGTGTCTACGATCCTCCCGCAAATGAAACACGATCCCGTCTGCGCCGGAAGCTTCGCACAAACGCGCGGCCTCCACAGGATCGGGGAATGCTTTACGGCGGGCATTCCGCAATGTGGCGACATGGTCGATATTAATCAATAGCCTTGTCAAGGATCCATCCAATGTTTGTTCTGCTCAAACGAAACACGCGGGCGATGGTTTATACAAATGTTTTCGTTGTTTATCTTGTCACCAGCATACTCAACCAAACGAGCTGTAGTGAGTTACAGTGCAGCTAGGTTTATAATTCTCTATATTAGGCCTCCTAAAACAGTTGTAGGTAGTAATGGTCAATAATAACATTAAGATCGCAATACAAGCCTTGATGGCTGTCCTCATTGTGGTGCTGGGAATTTGGCTTTATCGTTCCATAACGGGGCCTTGGGCTGCCGTCGAACGTCAGCAGGCACTTACAGACATGACGCGTCAGAAGATGACCCACGTTCGAAACGCGCTGACTCGCTTTGAGCGTGCAGAAGGAAACTTCCCCGGCACGCTTGATTCCTTGGTCATGTGGCTCCAGGCTGATTCGGTAGTTTCTGCCAACCCAGATAGCATCTTCGGGATGGGCATCCTGTTGGATTCTCTCATATACTCTCCCCGCACAGGCAGTGCGTTCGGGTACAGCCTGAATGATACCGGCCGTGTCGCCATTTATCTATTGCAGGACCCGGATTCCGACGACCAGATCGGGTCCAACATACCAGACATCACACTTCTGAACGCCGCCAGTTGGGAATAACCCGTGCGTGGCAGGAAGGTGTTTTTCTTCCAAACTAGCTATCTCGCACTTACTTACGTGGGGGAAACGGGGTACCTGCCTCAGGACTTGAGGGCATGTTTCGTCGTACAAGTTCCTTATTGTTGCTTTTGCCCGTCTGGATTCTGGTCCAGACAGCCGGTTCCGTTGCGCAGGAGCCAGATATATGGTATCCCTCAACGTACGAACCAGGAACACGAATAAACCTATTTGCCAGTTGGAGCGGTGTGTCGGCTGATGAAGGATTCGTAGCCTCATTGCCACCCGGATGGAGACTAAATGCTGCAACCGGGGTACGCCAAGCCCATCGCCATGTGCCCCTTGACGTGGTGAGCCTTTCTAATGGCCAATACCTGCTGCAGCCTTCAGAACCACTACGCAGAACTTACGATATTATTCTGCAGATAGATACCAGTGAGGACGAGACGTTCTGGAATTCTAGGTTCTCAATAGCTCCCGCCGTAAAGATAGGTTCGACCTTTGTACCCGACGAAGCCCATATTCGCCGGGGGGAGCTGCGTTCCAAATCTGGCACAAGTTTCGGCTATGCCTTGGCCTTTGAAGAGGATTTTACTGCCCTTCATGTCCAGTCCCAGTCACTCGAAACATTACTTGACAGCCATACACTCGAATTCTGGATCCGGACGACTGCGCTAGATGCAGTAATTCTATCTACCTGGGATGGAGCAACCGACAATCCCTATCCGATAGAGTTCATGATTGATCCACAGGGACGCATCAGATACTATCGCAACACGATTGGACACCACGTCACGCTGGCTACCGAGGTTCCCGTGGCTGATGGTATCTGGCACCATATTGCCCTGATTCATGATGCCGAAACAGATTGGACGCAACTTTATGTGGATGGCGCAATAGCTGACTCATTGCTGGATCCCGCCGGTATTCATCTAAATGGTATATATCCCCTTGCTCTGGGTGGACGTGTCGGTGAGCAGGAGATCAAATTCATCGGTGAGCTTGACGAACTGCGTCTGTGGCCCGCGGCCCGAACTGCGCTGCAGATACATGCTGCAATGCAACAGGAGTCCCCCCAAGGAAGTGCACTTGCGCTTGATTTTGAATCCAGAGGGAGCTTTGGATCCTTTAGAGAGGGAAATGCAATCCGGTACCGTGTTCCAGGTGGGCCCTCATTTGGCCCGCTTGTTCATAGTTTTCGCGGGATTGCCTTTGATGAGGGAGTAACACTTACCTGGGAAGACGAGGATCCAGCCTCGGAGGCGTTTCTGATTGCGCGCTCGGAGGACGGTCTGGAGTTCGAAATTCTCACACGCATTGAGAATCCGTCCCGAAACGCTCCATGGTCCTTCACAGATTTCGAGGCTCCTAGCCGTGTGGTATTCTATCGCTTGGTTCAACAGACTCGAAACCGGCCTCCGCGGATAGTGGGAACGATCAAACTAGGTCTGGCTCCCCAAAGCGAGCCACCTCCTGCTGAAATCGTAGGGAATTACCCGAACCCATTCAATCCTCGCACTTCAATTACTTATGAGGTTAGGGAATCTCAACATCTACGACTTTCCATAATTGACCTTACTGGGCATCTAGTTACGGTACTGGTTGACAGGCAACATGAGCCTGGTACGTTTGAATCAGCCTGGGATGCTAACGACTTGCCGAGTGGTACGTATTTCGTGCGTCTCCAGGGGTTAAACGGGACCGTTCAGACCCGACAAATTCTGCTTACCAAATAATCATGAAAATCACCTACTTCGGACACTCCGTGCTAAAGGTTGAGACGAATGACAAGATCTTGCTCTTTGACCCTTTCATCACGGGCAATCCTGTAGCAGAGAAAATTACAACTGCCGACTCCCTGTCTCCCGATGTGATTATTTTAACGCATGCCCATTTCGATCATTGGGGGGATACGCTGGCGATCGCGGAGCGAACTGGTGCGCTAGTCGTGGGAAATCACGAAATTACCGAGTATGCATACAAGCAAGGGCATGAGAACGTACAGCCAATGAATACGGGAGGTTCGTGCACTTTCGAATGGGGGAAATTGACGCAGACGTATGCACGGCATTCGTCCTCCTTCCCGGACGGCACATATGGGGGCAACCCGAACGGTTACCTTCTCTTCGTTGAAGGACTTTGTGTGTATAATTCGGGTGACACAAGTCCCTTTACAGAAATGGCCTGGATCGGTGAAGACCATGATATAGATTTGGCATTTCTGCCGATTGGTGACCTATTTACTATGGGGATTCAGGGAGCATTGAGAGCAGCACGCATGCTTAAACCCAATCTCACGGTCCCTGTCCACTTTGACACGTATCCACCCATTGAGGCGGATACCGATGCTTGGCAATCATCTATGAACGCGGTTAGTCTAGCTACTCGCGTACTGAAACCGGGTGAGTCTTTTGATCTTTAAGCTTGGCGTATGAAAAAGACAGCCCCTCGGGCTGAGGAGGCACAGCGATACGACCTGCAGGCGCTGTTCCAGACCAGCCAGGCATTGAGCAGTTCTTCGGAGCTGTACTCTTTTCTTGGCAACCTGCTTCTGACGGCCATGGGCAGGCTGTTGGTTACTCGGGGAATCGCGCTCTTGTACGATTCGGGGGAGCGTAAATGGCATGCAGTTGTGGTAAAAGGCGTCCCCGAGATCAAGGAGGGCGACTTCCTTGAACTGCCACCGCTGACCCAGGATGCGGTAGCCTCGGGCGACTCTTTGCCTGCCGCTCTGCGGTCTCTCGGAATCCATTTGCTATTGCCCATACGCGAGGAGCACGAAGAAGTCGGTGCTATTGCACTGGGCAGCAAGCTCATCGGAGGATACTTCGAAAAAACAGAGCTTGAATTTGTGCAGTCAATGGTGAACATGTCGGCGGCGGCTGTTCGCAATTCACTGATTGTGGAAAAGTTGCGGCAAACGAACCTTGATTTGGACAACACCGTACAGCAGCTCAATACACTTTTCGAGCTGTCCAAAGAGTTCAATGCAACCGTAGACCGTGAGCGGGTATTGAAGATCTTTTCGTTTGCGCTCATGGGCCACATGGTTGTCCAGAACCACTTGTTTTACCTGAAGCGCCCCGAGAATACTTTCGAACTGGTATCAAGTGGACGAACCAGTTCCGACTCAATTGATCTCGAGTTTCTCTCGAGCGTTGAAGATCTCATCAGGGCGGAGCCGGGAGATATACTGGATCAGAACAATATGGCGATTGCCCTGCCAATCCAGCAGCAGGGATCAGTTCATGGAGTGCTATGCCTGGGAGCAAAAATGAACCGGGCACCCTATTACCGCAAAGACATTGAGTTCCTCTATGCTCTAGGCAGTCTGGCAGTGACATCCATTCAAAACGCTGAATTAGTAGAAGAGCGTATTGCTAGGCAAAGGCTTGAGGAAGAACTTCGCATGGCCCGCGAGATTCAGCAAAACCTGCTGCCAGCTTCGATTCCGAAGGTTCCTGGGCTGGAAGTTGCCACGCTCGCTTTGCCGAGCCGGGAGGTAGGAGGAGACTATCTTGATATCGTGTCCATAACCAAGGACCGCACACTTTTCATGATCGCGGACGTTACCGGCAAAGGTGCACCCGCAGCACTCCTGATGTCCAGCATCCACGCGTGCACACATGTCATGCTGCCCATGGACCTTACGCTCCAGGAAGCCATAGAACGCACCAATTCCGTCTTATATGAGAACACTGCCGCGGATAAGTTCATAACAGCCTTTGCAGCCATTTATTACCCGGACCGGTCCCTCTCGTTTGTGAATGCCGGACACGAAGCCCCACTACTCATTCGTGCGAACGGAGAGATTGAACACCTTAAAGATGGTGGGCCACTCCTTGGTATCCTTCCGAACGTACCATACTTTCCGGGATACATAACGCTGTCCCCCAATGATTTTATCGTGCTTTTTACTGACGGTGTAACAGAAGCCATGGGGGAAGCGATGGAAGAGTACACCGAACAGCGGCTTCTGGACCTCCTCACGGCAAATCGCAGTTGCTCGCCAACTGCCCTTGTTGAATTGATCCAAAATGATATAGAGAACTTTACGGGGCCCGTTGCAGCGCTTAGTGACGATCGTACTCTGATAATTCTGAAAGCAACCGAGACGTAAACGGCAAGCTCTTGAAGTTCACCGTGCCTTGAACACAAACCAGACCGACATCAAATGAAGTTTTTTATTGACACAGCAGATCTAGACGAAATTCAGGAAGCCAGTGAAATGGGAGTCCTGAACGGGGTTACAACCAACCCGTCCCTGATGAAAATTGCTGCCGAACGCGCCGGACAGTCACTTGATTTTCATGAACACATAGCCCGGATCTGTGACATGGTTCCTGGTGATGTCTCCGCCGAAGTCACCGCGGTTGACTTTGACGGGATCATGGCGCAGGGACGCGCACTGGCAGCTATCCGGGATAATGTTGTGGTTAAGGTCCCCCTGATCCTGGATGGAATCAAGGCCATTAATGCACTTGCCCAGGAGGGTATTCGGTCCAACTGCACACTTTGTTTCTCTCCCACGCAGGCACTCCTGGCCGCTAAAGCCGGTGCAGCGTATATCAGTCCTTTCCTGGGGCGTGTAGATGACATTTCCTCAGAGGGCATGAACCTGCTGCAGGAGATCATCCACATATACGAGAATTATGGCTACACTACCGAAGTACTTGCTGCCTCTATTCGCCATCCCATGCACGTCCTGCAGTCTGCCCTCCTGGGGGCGCATGTAGCCACGATGCCGCTGGGGGTGATCAAGAAGCTGCTCAAGCATCCGCTAACAGATATTGGGCTTGCAAAATTCCTGGGGGACTGGGACACTTTCAAACAGAATCAGGCGGGCTAAGCCCACATCATGATTGACTTTATTTCACTCGGCAACGCCAACGACATAGGTGCAAGCTGTCATTACCTCGGCATTAACGGCACCGGAGTTGTTTTGGATGTCGGTGCAGACCCGAATGAGGACGGCCCCGCTACATTGCCAGATTTTGTCCCGATAATTAATCGCGAAATTGATCATGTCTTTGTCACGCATGCACACCACGATCATATCGGAAGCCTCCCCGCTCTGAACGAAAAGTGGCCTATGGCAAGGTTACACCTCACGCCTGCCACACGAACGTTAACAACCTCCATGCTGTATGCATCTGCTCGGCTTCAGCAACGGAAGTTTGACGAAGGCTCATCCCCTTTCCGCGCACTGTTTGACGAAGAGGACCTTGAGGATGTTTTTGATGCATTCCGGGCGCATCCGTACGACGAATGGTTTGACTTGCAGCCAGGGCATATACGTACGAAGTTCTATTACTCTGGCCACCTGCTGGGTGCTACCGGTGTGCTTCTGGCTACTGAAGATGGTCGCCGCATATTCTACACCAGTGATACCTGTGTGCATAACCAGACGATTATTCCGGGTGGGAGCTATCCCTCAGAACCCGTAGATATACTCATCATGGAATCGACCCTGGGTGCTGATCCCGTGGCAGAGACCATCACGCGGGGGCAAGAGGAGATACGTTTTGGTGAGCGGCTTGCTGCAGTCCTGAAGCGGGGCGGAACGGTACTCCTACCTGTTTTTATGTTAGGGCGAGCACAGGAAATACTGGCACTCCTTGGGGACTATAAGCGTCGAGAGATCATTGATCCGGAGACACCCATTTACAGTGCAGGCGGATTACGCGAAGTTTCGCGTATCTATGACGATTGTGCCGATGCTACACCACGCATCGATTCGGATTTCATGGTTTATGGGGTAGAGCAGAGACAGTTTCCCCGAAGTCATAAGGCACGACGTAGAGCTTTAAACCAGCCCGGGATTCATGTTTTGGCCAGCGGCATGATGATTGAGCATACGCTGTCACATAAGGTTGCTGTGGAGCTTCTCGAAGATGAAAAGCACGCTATCTTTTTCGTTGGATTTGCGAAAGAGGATCTGCCTGCGGGGAAGCTTCTTCATGCTGCGCAAAGTGGGGCGGAGGGTGTTCTGCTAAGTCGTGACCGTGGCATGCAGAGAATAGTGTGTGAGGTAGATCGCTTCCGGTTCAGCGGGCATGCAAATCGACAGGATCTGGCCAAGCTTGCCATGGAGTTCCAGCCGAAAACAATAATTCTGGTTCACGGAGAAACCAAGGCTCGGCAATGGCTCGCAGGAACCATTCGTGAGAAATGCCCCAAAGCACGCGTGCTGACACCTGGCCAAGGCGAATTGTTCACTATCTGATCCGGCGTGACCTCCCAGATTACGAAAGTCCACTTTTGGGTTCGGGGACGTCGTCCAAGAGTTGGTCAATGACCCGCTCGACCGTTATGCCTTCGCTCTCCGCATAAAAATTTGTTAGTACGCGGTGGCGGAGGACTGGATAGGCAAGAGCATGGATGTCTTCAATGGCCACATTGTATCTGCCGCGTAAGGCCGCGCGTACCTTGCCGCCGAGCAGCAGGTACTGTGTAGCGCGCAAACCCGCACCCCAACTCACCCAATTGGAAACAAATTCTAGTGTTCCATTCCTTCCAGGTCTTGTACTGCGAACGAGATCCACAGCGAACTGCGCGACGTTTTTGGGAACGAACACCTTGCGAATCTCACATTGAAATGACAGAATATCAGTCCCAGACAACACAGTGTCCAAGGATGCCAGTTCCCGTGTAGTTGTTTCCAGAGCTACCTGCAACTCGTCTTCGGCAGACAGATAATCAATCACAATATTGAACATGAATCGATCCAACTGCGCTTCTGGCAATGGGTATGTGCCCTCAAGTTCAATGGGGTTCTGCGTGGCAAGCACAAAAAAGGGCTTTTCCAACGTATATCTTTCGCCGGCGGCGGTAACCTGATATTCCTGCATTGCCTCCAGCAGTGCCGCCTGTGTCTTGGGGGGCGTGCGGTTGATCTCGTCTGCAAGGATAATATTGGCAAAGATCGGTCCTTTAACAAACTCAATCGTTCGTCGTCCAGTCGTGCGATCCTCATCCAGCATGTCCATTCCTGTAATATCCGCCGGCATGAGATCCGGCGTGAACTGAATGCGTCTGTAGGACAAATCCAGCAGCTCTCCGAGCGACTTGATGAGAAGCGTTTTTGCAAGCCCCGGGACCCCGGTCAACAGGCAGTGTCCTCCTGAGAAAAGTGCAATGAGCACCTGTTCAATCACATCATCCTGCCCGACTATGCGCCGGCGTACCTGCGACATTATTTGGGATCTGCCTTCACGTAAAAGCTCAAGCGCAGGCTTTTCCATTTCTTCTATAGCAGTCAAAACAATTAGAGTCTAAGTGATGCCATCATACCGGCTAAGGAATAAAATGTGGCTAGTTGCCCGTGTACATACTGATCAGTGTGTGAGCGCGTACATCACAAAGTTGATACCCATTTGAAAGCTGATGGTGGATGCGTTCTCGAAATCCCGGTCAGGGTATTCCCAACCATCTCCAATATCCTGGTTATGGTTCGCCAGTGCCATGAGACGACCATTGTCGTCAAAGTATCCCATGTACCGATCCGCGCTTATAGATCCAAAGTACCCACTCACCAGTGACGGGGCGGCAACCGGATCAACATCAAAGTATATGCTCCATATCGGATGACTGGCCGGAAGCTCAATCGGCTCGCGATTCGGGAGCACACGTTGCATTTGTTCATAGAGATTATACCACTCATAGTCTCCCCGAAAATCATCAAAAAGCAGGAAGCCCCCTCTATTCAGGTACTCGCTCAGTTGCTCAACCTCTTCATCAGTCATCTGCCAGTACCCAGGCTCGCAGAGATATAGAATTGGGTGTTCAAAGATCGCTGGGTCCATGAGATCCAGCACCAGATACGGCTCTTCGACATGAATAGAGGTGGTGCGCTCGAGTGCGATGTAAAAGTTCTGCTCAGCGACCGGGTAGTCATGTGCCCACATTACTCCGCCGCCTCGCCCCCATCCCCGGCCGCGCTCACTCATTCCTGGTGTATCAAATCGCACGCGTACAAACCGGAAGCCGTAGTCGGCCTGTGCCAGGGCTTCTGTACCGCACAAGACCAGAACCATCGTAACGATGATGGTTTGTGTGCATCTACTCATCGCCATCGACTATTTTCAATAGTAGTCTTTGTGCCTCGCGGTAACCCGGTGCAATTTCAAGTGACTGAAGCACTGCTCGTTTTGCTTCGGTCATTTGTCGGTTGTGATACAGACTGTTCGCAAGTGCGAACTGTGCCTCGGCGCGATTTACCGGATTGAGCGCCAATATTGCCCGCCGCATTTCTACAACCTGTGCATGTTGGCCCAGATCGGCGTACAGTTTAGCCAATTGTCCGAGAACGTTTGCGTCATAGGGTTGTGTGTAGCGCGATCGCGTCAGGTAGCTCATGGCCTGGGTTGTATCCGTACGCTGTAGCAAGATACCTGCCAACTCTACCGCCTGTGTATCTCCATAGGGATAACCTGCCAGGTGATTCCGCAGGACCTGGGCCAGTTCAGTGATCTGTCCCCGCCGCCGGTACACTTCAGCCAAACCGTCATAGGGGTTGCCAGGACCGGTGTAGTCCGAATAGATTTCCAGGGCCATACGGTACGCAGACTCGGCGTCGTCGAGTCTGCCCGCTTCGAGGGCTTCCTCCCCCTCGGTCAATAGACCATAGAAGGAGTGTTCGCCTCTGCCGGCCAGATACTCGCGCAGGTTTCCACCGTGGAGTTCTTCGGTCAGCATATCCGGCCATCCTTGAAGTACAGGATCCAGCCGATCTCTTTCCCGATCCAGGTGTGCCCTAAATGCTTTATCTAACGCCTCACGCGATATGCCTATTGCGTATTGGATCGCTGTCGACTCTGGTTGCCCACTGGCAAGCGACTTCAGCAAGTCCATGATTACGTTAAATCCATATTCGGCGACGACAAACTCAATGACGCGATAAGCGTGATAGTAACTCAAAAGGACCTGCCCCTGGAATGTCGGACGTGTGAATCCACGGTCAATCTCCTCCAGGCTGTGTAGTCGGCCCTGATCATACGCGGTAAAGAACTGGAGCTCCAGATCACGTTTCCAGGCCGGGTTCGCACGCACTTCCTCATAGACTGACAAGCCTTCGGTCAACCATCTTGGAATCTGATAATTGCTCAGTCCGACGGTCATTGTGTGTGCCAACTCGTGCCAGAGCGTGCGAGCCCAGTTATACGGTGATTCTGATATTGCAGCAGGTGTATTAATAGCCACAACATCTCCAAAACACACACCTAGCAGGCCAATGTGTGGTACTCCTGCTACTCGAACTGCAAAGTCGTCCGCATCATTATAGGCCTCCAGCAGGATTCGGTCCTCGGGTTCGTACCCGTAGTAGCTCTGCAGAACTTCGTAAGCCTTTTCGGCTTCGCGCAACATGATGGGACCCAATACATGCCGTTCATCCTCGTGAATGCGAAGGGTGAAATGCTGACTCGTCAGTGTTGCGAATTCATCCAATGCATCCAATAGGCTTAGAGTATTGGCTGCGTACAGGTTAAAGGCATCCCGATCATAGCTGCGCTCCATGTACGTGCGCGCTGATTCCACTTCTCCCAGGCGCATGAGTGCAGTTGCGTAGGCTGCGTTCGCAGCAGCATCGTCGGGATGGGCCTCGACTGCTTTTTGGGCATATGTGGCGGCATCAGGATATCGGAACCGCAATGCTAAATCCTCGCTAATAATGCGATAGAAGGATGTGGGACGGGTAGTAAGCTCGAGCACAGCGGTTTCTGCCTGACTCACAGACTCAATCGCTCCCTGCATATGTTGCGCGGCAGCATAATGTGCCCATGCCTCTATACTACCCGGGTTTTGATCCAGTGCCTGGCGCGCGACGGTTACAGCTTCAGCGAAATCCCCATCCAATAAGTGCAGTTTGGCCTTAAGTGCCAACGCCGGCGCAAAACCGTCTGTGATCCGCAGTGCCTGTTCAGCAAGCTCCTCCTTCTGAGCATACGATCCTGTAACCACAGCCAGTTGCACGTATATTTCAGCGCGTCTCGGGTTTATAACTAGAGCTCGTTCGTAGAGGTCTTTCGCGAATGCTTCGTCATGAGTGATCCTGTACAGGTCTCCATACCACAGTATGACTTGCACGTTATCCGCATCTAGGCGAAGCGCCGTTGAGAATGCTTCATTGGCCTCGTGGTGATCTCCGAGGCGCATCGCAGCCCGTGCTCCAATTGCAAGGCCCACGGCGGTTGTGAACCCTCCCTGTCTCAGCCTAGCGTTGATCACCGAATACAAGCGTTGGGCCTGACGTGAATTACCACGCTGGCGGTACAATTCCGCGAGCTCCAGACCTGCGAGCCAGTAGTCGTTCTTGGATTGGATCGCTGCTAAATAGGCCGCTTCAGCTTCAGTCCAACTCCCTGTGACGGTGTGTAGCCGGCCAATGGCATAGTTCATGTACGCCGGCTGAGACGTATTGCGGAGCATTTGCTGCGCCCGGCGAAGTCCCGCTTCATAGGCCCCGGTTTGGAGGTACGTCTCGAAGTAGCCCTCAATATTGATACCGTACAGGCTATCCGAGAAGGCGGCACGCGCCTCTCCGTAACTCCCTTCATTCAACAGCGTGTTGGCGTTCTGGGCTTGTGTTACCAACGGAGACAAGCCCAAAAGAACAATCAGGAAGCCGGTACCTCGCATGAAAATCAGTTAGAGCTACGATGGGCTTCTTCAATGCTTTCCAGGTGGTCGTCCAGCAATGTACGGTCGTACCAGTTACCACGCACCATAACCCCGGACAGCTCCTGCAAGTGCGCCAAGTCCTCAAGAGGATTGCCATCCATTAACAAGAGGTCCGCCCGTGCTCCCTCGCTGATGGTTCCAAATGTGTCTTCATTTGCAAAATATTCACCTACAGCCTGTGTACCCGAATGAAGGATCGCGTAGTTGGACATTCCCGCATCCACCATACGTTCAAGTTCGCGACGCAAAGAGAATCCGGGTACACTAAAGAGTTGTGGGGAATCAGTGCCCATAAGGATGCGAACATCCGCCTCGTGCAGTGCGCGCAATACGCGCATACGGGTATGAATCAAGTCCAAAGCCGCAGCTCTGTCATACTGGGGATTATTCTGTCGTCGCTCAACTGAACGAAACCAGTTTTCCACAATCGCTGGCGGCATATACTTCAATTCGTCGTACGCCCGCAGGTCTTCCAGATCAATGACACCAAACAGGACTTCCCAGAGTGCCATGGTCGGCACGATCCAGCCGCCCTTTTCTTTGGTAAGCGCAATAGCCTCTTCCAGTACTTCGGCCTCTGGGCGGTCCTGTGCACGGATATATTCTACATAGCCGTCTATATGATCGTAGGTTTCCTGTCCCATATTCAGTGCGTGCATCAGTCCCACATCGGCAGGAACATGACCGCCAAAACGAATCCCCTCTTCGGCTGCTGTACGCGCCATGGCATCAAATTCGTCTTTCGACATACCAGTAAGCACTTTCAGCAGATCCCAGCCTTCTTGCACTTGCTCGTGCACCATTGCGACGGCCTGCTCTGGTGAGTTTACAGAGTTGCCGTTAAAACTGGGGCCGGCCAAATAGAGTGTAGGTGCGATAAGCTCGCTATTGTTTGCGCGCTGCTTCAGTTCCAGCTGTCCAGGGGCACCAAGCATTCCCCGGACGGTCGTAATTCCGTTGGCTACATACAGAAAAAGCACATCTTCAGTGTACTGTTCAGGCTGATCCGGTCGTGGAATGTGACCATGCATTTCTGCAAGGCCCGGCATGAGAAACTTGCCAGTACCATCAATCACTTGTGCCCCGAGTGGCACCTCAACATCTGATCCGACAGACACAATGCGATCTCCTTCAATAAGGACTGTGTGCGCTTCCAGCATCCGATCGCTGTCCATAGGAAGCACGGTCACATTGGTAAATGCGGTGATTTCCTGTGCGTGTACTAGGCCGCAGGTAAACAGCCCAACGGCAACAAACAAAAAGCCTATTTGCGTTTTCATGTCTCTGAGGGGATAATGCATCGCTGACTATCGAATTGTCAAGTGGTTGTGCGGAAATTAAATATAGGTCAGATTAATGTGTTTCAGGAGGGGCTTCGGTAGGAATTCAGCCGTACTTCGGATTACATGGCCTATTCTTGATGTCTTGGAGGTCCTTATAGACTCTGAGCTTGTTTCAGCGAATGTTTGGTTATATCGGGCCAGTCCAGTGTAATCTGTATGTTCAGATGAAACGAAACTCATTCTTATGCTAGGAATTCTGATTGGGCCGCTCCTCACAAAGTGTAGCGCAGAAAAAGCTACCCGACTCCGAGAATGGCGACCAGAACTGGTTTGCGCCAGCCGTCTGCGGATAATCCAGTTAGTGCTGACCGTCTTCTTCATCACGGTGCTGCCCAGTGGCACTCTAGTCGGGCAGCCTCGTGCAGTTGAGACTGAAATAGCATTCACCGAAATACTTCGCGTGGGTGAGGAAACGGACGAAAACGCCTACCTATTCGGTCTAATCATGGGTTTAGCTGTGGATTCCAAGGGTAGGATCCTAGTTGCTGACCTACGACCACCTTCGGTAGCAGTTTTCTCTGTGGACGGAGAACGGCTCGGTTCCGTCGGTGGGGTGGGTGAGGGTCCAGGAGAATATGTCTCTGTGGACGATGTGGATGTGGGCCCATCCGACTCAATCTACGTTATGGATAGCAGGAAAGGTATCTTGCATGTGTACGACCCAACAGACTTCACGTACGTGCGCCATACTCGATTCCCGTACGACGAAGACTGGGGAAGCGTCACATCAGCCGTAGGGGTGTCCGATCATGGCCCTATCATGCGGTACAACACGGTGATAATTCCCGATAACGTAGGGAAGCCCCGACACAGTTACGCTGTTCTTACGTCTTGGACGGGTGAGCGTATCCGTGAACTTGCCCGCCTGCCGAACTTAGGTCTGTATGCTGGTCTCACTTCTGATGGCCAGCCATCCGCGCAGGTAATCAAGTATGCCCCTAGCTCGGTGTTCAGATTGAGTGCTAGTCAGCTTTTCTACTCGGGTTTGAATGCGGAAATTGACATCTTGGTGACGTCACTGGCCGGTGATTCGGTAAAAAGTATCCGGTGGCCTCACGATCCTGTGCCCTTGACGCGCAACGATATCCCCTCGGGGTTAGACGCAGAAGCTCGCAAGTTGTACCCTGAGTTCAAGCCCGCGTATAGGTCTTTCGTAATCGATGATCAGGATAACATCTGGATCAAGGACTACGTTGAGGCCCCCGCCACGGAAGCACGGTGGCAAGTGCTTGATTCTGAAGGCAGGCTGATCGGTCAGGTACTACTTCCAAGGACCCTGGGATTGTACGTCATTGATACCGCCAAAGCACTGGCTTACGGTGCCTTGCGTGGTGATTCCGGTGAGTATTTGCTGGTGGTGTACTCGGTCGATTTTTAACGTAGCACCACGAAGATGGGCCACAGAAACTATTGAGGCCCAGGGCCACTGGTGGGTTTGAATAACTGGCTCCCTGCATAATTTCACACGTTTAGTAGACTGGGAAAGTTGTATGTAAAACTTTGTTTACCAATCGAGACCAGGGGCTCAGTTGTAAATGCTAGAACAACGGTGGGCTACAGTGACGACTTCAAAGAACCTGACGTAGAGGAGTATATGCTTGTAGGTATACAGGTCCAGCGTCCCATTGGTCGAGCTATTCACCCCGTCCTCTTTCAATAGAAAAACGAGCACTACGTAGTTGTAATTAATCGGCAAGAAATTCTTGGCACATCTACTGCATTTGGCGTTTTTGGTGTATATGATGTGACAACCGGAGACCATCAGCATTCTGTGCCCTTACCTGAACATGGTCCTACTGCTATTAAAGGTGGGAGAGTATATCAGACACACGATTCGACGGTGGTCGTGTGGAATACAAAGGGCTTATAGCCAAAAATGTACGTTGAATAGGAAACTGCAGGAGTCTGTCAATCACAGGTCCAAATTCCGTCCGTAGTGGCGACCGCGAGATAACCAATCATTTCAAAATTCGCAGACAGGCCCTTTAGCTTTGAGTACCAGCATTTCTTGTGAATACGTGTACTATTGCGGATTCTGCCATGTGAACGTAGGCGACGAAGACCTGAGTAGGAGTGGTTGGAGAGTTTACGGGAGTATTCAGACCCACGCAAGTGGCACCTTTTGAAATCAATCTGCTGATGGCGGTGCTTGGATTGATATTGTAGTAGGCTCACAGGCTGAGGGCAACATTTCCAAGTTAAGCCCGTGTACGGAATTCAAGATTGGTGGAGCCCCAAACTAATCCTTCCGCACGAATTGCGGTAAAACCAATTTGAACGAGTCGAACCGTGATCTACGACAGGTTGATATCTAGTGTTTGGCCGAGAATTAAATTGTGTTTTCTGGAAAAAACGAATTAGCTGTTTTCGCTGGGATCCCGCATGAAGTTGGCATTAGCACAAATAAACACGACCGTTGGCGATTTACGCGGGAACGCAAACAAGGTGTCGGATTATTGCCGAAAAGCGCGGGAGCTAGGTGCAAGCCTTGTGGTTTTTCCCGAACTTACGCTCACAGGATATCCTCCACTGGATTTGTTGGAATCCGGGGATTTTGTAGCGCGTGAACAGAAGACACGGGAAGGCCTTGTTCAGACGCTTCCGGCTAATCTGGGTGTACTTCTAGGGGGGCTGGCCCGTAACTCGGGACATGGCAAACCGCTCCACAATGCGGCATACCTGTACGAGAATGGTGATTGTGCGGGTGTATGCCACAAGCAGCTATTGCCGGATTATGATGTGTTTGATGAGCTGCGACATTTTGCTCCAGGTGCAGATCCCACGGTGCTACGCTGGCGGAGTTTTAAGCTGGGTGTACATATTTGTGAGGATTTGTGGAACGTACGAGAGTCCGGCCGCCGGTCTTACACACATGATCCTATCGCCACGCTGGCCGGTCAAACCCCTGATCTTTTTATAAATCTCTGTGCCTCTCCATTTGCCATCGATAAGCATCTTGATCGGTATGCGCTCATGGAGACCGTCTGGCAACGGTATGGTCGCCCCTATGTCTTCACCAATCTGGTTGGCGCCAATACAGGTCTGATCTTTGACGGACGAAGCTGCGTAATCCAGGGTGGTCGGGTACTGGAAGCTGCTCCCTTTGAAGAAACCTTGCTCATTTGGGATTCCGGCCTTCCGTCAGGCACAGAACCAGCCCCTGTATCCCCAATCCAGCAGGTACTGGAAGCACTGAAGCTGGGAATTCTGGATTATGTTGAAAAAACTGACGTTTTCGAGCGGGTATTTGTTGGGTTGAGCGGAGGCATAGACTCTGCAGTGACAGCTGCGCTAGCGGTACAGGCTCTTGGACCAAAGCGTGTGGTTGGTGTGGCTATGCCTTCTGAGTACTCTTCGAGTGGATCACTGGAAGATGCAAGTCAGCTGGCCTCAAACTTGGGAATTGAGTTGCATACAATTCCGATTCACACGGTCATTGATGCCTTCAACAACGCGTTGAAAGATCAGTTTTCGGGCATGGGCGCAGGTGTTGCCGAAGAAAATATCCAGGCCCGCACACGGGGGACCCTGCTCATGGCCTTCGCCAATAAATTCAATGGAATGGTGCTCGCGACTGGCAATAAGAGCGAACTGGCCACAGGATATGCAACCCTTTATGGTGATATGAGCGGAGGACTTGCCGTTCTCGGAGATCTCTATAAGACCGAGGTTTACGAGTTGGCCAGATTACTGAACGCGTCTGATGAGCTTGTCCCGGAATCCTCGATCACCAAACCACCGTCCGCCGAATTGCGACCAAACCAAGTGGACCAGGATTCTTTGCCTCCGTACGATGTTCTTGACGAGATTCTCAAAGGCTACATTGAGAGGCGGCTAAGTGCCGACGAAATAGTTTCACGTACCGGGTACGAAAGAACGCTGGTTGAGTCAATCACGCTCATGGTGGACCGAACCGAGTACAAACGAAAGCAGGCCGCACCGGTGCTCCGCCTCCGCAGAAAAGCTTTTGGGAGCGGGCGAAAGGAGCCCATAGTTGCTCGCCGAACCTGAAACTGAGTATTCTGAATTTGATTGCTCATGTTATGCATCATCACACAGACGCACTGCCCTGTCCTCACTGTACCATCTAGAAGGAAACGGCATGATCGTTTATCGTCTACCAAATCATGGGCCGGGCATTGTGATGTAATGATCGCGAATGGTTTTCATTACATGGGATTTTTGTACTGAATCCTTTGAGGCACCGCGCTAAGCTAATTATCAGTTCTCCGGGTATAGTTGCCCGCACGTATACAACAAGCACTTAGAAACAAACGATTGTTACCACCGCCAAATGACCACCACGGAGGACTAGATGGCAATTACTGTCAATATGTAAAAACACAAACATGGTGTGACCGTGATCAGGGGGAGGTTGCGGGATTGGCTAGTGTTGAGGTTGATTGGAATCAAGCATTGACACTTTCTGGAGTTGAATACAAGTTTTCCTGATAGCACGGGGTTTCCGCAGTAAACCATTTCCAACTTTATGACAACAGAGGTAACATTGCGTGGAGCGATCTTTCATGGGTTTAGTAGATTCAATCTGCTCATGATAACAGCACTTTTTGTTTCATTTGGCAACGAAGATAGACTTAGGGAGGCGTAATTTTCCACCCAGCGGCAGAGAACATTCCAGAAGAAAGCTCTTCTAGTTTGGTACTGAACGAAAAAATGAAGCCACCGACCTTGCCACTTGTTCCGATATGAAGCCGATGCCAAAAATCAAGTTGCTATTCGTGCTTTAGAGGGGGAGAGGTATGAGATGTTTGGTGCGTATTCCAACCAAGTGAGCCACTGTATGTACGCGAGACTGGTTGCATTACGTTGTGGATCCGCCGCCAGCACAATGTCATCATCATCGGCCCCACCGGAGTTGGCAAAAGCTATGTCGCGTGTGCCCTGGCACATAAGGCTTGCCTGGAAAACTTCTGAACGCGGTACTACCGTCTCTCCCGACTCATGGAAGCCCTGCAAACATAGTGAGGATCCAAAATACGCCGACTTTTCTCCTCTGTACTCGTTTAGCTGGCACAGTTCCTCGCTATTTGTGAAGTACATTACTAGGACCAAGCCTTCTTGAAAGTCTCGAGTAAAAGGCCGCGGACAATACCGATACAGGTATTCCGACGGGCAAATCCACCGGCCCGTTGCATGGTTCACTTCGCCCGGAATACTCACACGGTCCTGCGAGCTAGTGCCAGCAATCTCTGATCGGCCTGAAAATCACTCGCTGTCTTGAATGGCACGTCGCACGATCTCATCCAATTCAGTTGTCGTAAGTACGCCTTGGAAGAGTTTTCTTTCTACGATCAAAGTGGGGATGGCAGTGATTGCCAGAGATTCTCCCAATTGTATGTCGTCATCTATCTTTTCTGAGGGAACACGCTGTTCTACGCACTCCCGAAAACGAGGCAGATCTGGCATCCCAACAACCCGTGCTAAACCTATCCAATCCAGACTTGCGGACAAACCCTGTTGTTCAAACAGTGCTTTATGATACACCTCAAATCGCCCTTGGGAATGGGCACATTCAGCCGCGACAGCAGATTGGTAGGCCGTGGTATGAAATGAAAGGGGAAAATGTCTATGAACAATTGCTACCTCAGCCGGATATTTTTGGCGGATCTCATCCAAGGTCGGCCGAACTCTACTACAGAAAGAGCACTCATAGTCATAGAATTCTACGATCTTGACCTTCGCCGTGCTTGACCCCAGAATTATACCATTCTCGGACGCTTGCCGCCAAGCATCGACATCAAGCTGCCGTATTGGACTTGGGCTCGGCTCGGTCAGGTCATCCGGCGAAAAGAATTCCCGGCGTAATAGTATAGCCGTAATGGTTACAGCACATACTACCAGAACGGTAGTAAACACGTTTGAAAACGTATATTTCATATGGTTAAACTCTCTAACACAAGTCCAATCTGGAGATTATACTCTTTGCCACTCATCCAACACTTCCTTGAGTACTTGTCTAATCTAAACGTCACGGTTGGCATCCATTATTGAATTTCCACGAGTTTATAGGCTTCAGCTTCCGTTAACCGATGCAACATTTTTCGCGTCGGAAACTCCCCCAAGAGACACGGAACAGCAACAAGTCTGACGAAAGTCTGACAATGCGAGACGGTCTCACTCTCGGCGACCCATGTTGAACGGGATCACTTGCACGTACTGACCAAGGCTTTGTGGAAACCCTGACAGGGCCGGAAGAAAGTGAAACGATGAATCCACTGCATCCACCAAGCCCTGAGGGCCAAGATCAACGCCCTGGAGAAGCCGCAATACCTCCACCCAAAATCTTCCACCCGTCCCCGTATATCTGGTCGCAGAAAAACCCATGAACACCATCCTGGGAAATCCGCTCGCAACCCTCATAGGTCACGTGACATCTGTGATACTCAACACCATCGTGAAGCAAATCACAAGATTGCCAAGTACTCAAATACTATTATCGCTTCCCCGTGAATGTCGCAAGGGAGTCAGTCCCAAGTAGCCCACCAACGCAGTGACCCTTCAAGTCGACTGAAGTTCACAATTTCGCAGATTAGTTGCATCGCCCGTTGATCCTATCGGAGGCCGTTACCTCGTGATCGAATACACGACAACGTATGGACCGGAAGTATCAGAATAAAAGCTACCATAAGCACGCCCTCCTTTTATAACCTTTAGCAGCAGATTTGTGGATAACTCCATTTCGCCAAGTAACCTTCCAATTGGGTCTATGATCAGCCATTTAGCAAACTCAGCCTCAATATTTGGATATTTTCTTATCCAGATGTGACCTTGATCATCAACGACAAGCGCATCATAAGCAGGCTTGGTTTCAGGTAATAACTCGGACCCCAGAATAAATCTACGATTACTCCTTAATGTACGAGAAGATGAAACCATAGACTCAATTTCTTTTCGAGTGACGGGTACAGCTTCATGCTCCACTCTGATAGTTCGTACTGTCTCGCCGTTATCTGAAATGATCGAGATGTCAATCGTATCATTCCACCCAGTGTAAAGCAATCCGTCACGAAAAACAAAAAAAGGCTCTCTTCCAAAGGGAAGTGACATTACACTAATTGACGAGCTTTCATCATTAGAAGATGTTCTAACCAGATTCTCTCTGGCAGGCAATTTCGCAATGGATGCCACTGCGACGGAACCTTGACGATCCATCAGATTCACAACATCGAATCTTGACTCTCCGGGGTCAAATCCTCCTTTTGGATTTCCAGGAGAACGGTATCTTGGCGTGTATCTAAAAAGGTTTCCTTTTTTTGAAACGCCAAGCAATCTGGAAGGATGGGTAGGACTATCGGGATTAGCCATGCTTAGACTGTAAGCATATTGCAGCGTTCTTGGTTCAAAGACCGACAGACGACCCGAACCCACGTCATAAACATAAATCGAATCTTGCGGACCAACGACCACGCCAGTGCTGCTTCTAAACTCTCCCGGCCCGTCCCCCTCTGAACCTACGAAGCCAATAAAGTCTCCGTCATCTGAGAACGCCATGACTGGCACCTCGCCATTTCCACCAACAAAAAGTTGATCAAGACTATTCACCGCTATCGCTGCGTACTTATGGTTCTTGAACAGAATCATGTCCCCCCTAGCTTCATCTCCAACTCTAAATATCTCCGTGAGCTTGTACGGAGTCGTATTACTCTGTGCACCAGCCTTGTTATGAAGACACAAAACGAAAAGAACGCATAGCAGAAAGGGCAAAGGGCCCGGGGATCGCTTTGCAAAACGACCCCCGGATCCCGATACGTGTCGTCTCATAGGGGGAAATTGATTCAATGAATGAAAAAGAATGAAATCAGGAACGACGTAGAACAATATGTGACCTCAATCAAGGATCAAGAGTGCAATCCCCAAAAAGCTTCACGAATAATGAACAGTCTTTTGCCTTACAACCGTCGTCATCAGCATAGCACACATCTCCGCAAC
This sequence comes from Bacteroidota bacterium, assembly GCA_028875125.1. Lineage (GTDB taxonomy): Bacteria > Bacteroidota > Rhodothermia > Rhodothermales > Bin80 > Bin80. Next base: position 27,979 of record JAPPGC010000065.1, read on the forward strand.
AGCTATGAGTACCGCTATTACAGCAAGCCTGGCCCGCGGCAGAACTTAGCGATGTGGCAGGAGGGGGAGCCGAAAAGGCCATCAACCCGAGGACAATGACCACGATGGCCAAAGTGTTTACGAACAGCGTCTTCACCTTTAAACCTATATAGTTTGGTGAATTGGGAATACCTTTCGGAGGCAAAGGTCTAACTGAACCGCCCCTGAACGCCACAACATACAAAATAATACGAAATAAATACGAATCGACAGATCCTGACCCTCAAGGACGAAATTTTATGGAGCGTTGTTACGAAATAAACACGAATTGAAAAATCCCGGCCCTAAAAGGCCGAAGATTTTACAGAGCGTTAATACGAAATAAACACGGATTGACAGATCCCAGCCCTAAAGGACGAAATTTTATGGAGCGTTCGATATAATTTCATTGTCCGGCGAGTTGTAGCTAGCAATCTCTGATCGGCCTGAGAATCACTCGCTGCCTTGAAGGCACGTCGCACGATCTCATCCAATTTAACTGTCGTATGTACGCCTAGCGGAAGTGGCATCGTAGTCAGAAGGCGTATTGTTCGTTCTTGATATTAGAGGTGCCTTTGGTAGGACAATTGTACAAGTTGTCTAATCGGAATATGCACGGTATTCGCTAACGCTATTTAGATACAGGTGATGAGGGCCTTGCATTGTGCCCATACCCAGCCCGGGGGGAACATGATTCTTGCGTTCAGATGCTAGCCTTAGTTTGCAGCCCCTTTTGCTTACTTAATAAATGAGATCACGTACTCGAGGTATGTGACAACCTAACAATTCATCACCAGCCAGCGAAGAGCCAGGCTGTATCCCTCAATACCCAGGCCTGATATTTGTCCTGCACAGACTGGTGCCAAATAAGAAAAGTGTCGGAAGGACTCTCGTGCATGGATGTTACTGATGTGCACCTCCACGACAGGGAGATCAATAGCCGTGATGGCATCCCGTAAAGCAATGGACGTGTGCGTATAGGCTCCCGGATTTAAAACGACCCCTGACATTCCTGATTCGTGTGCCTGATGGAGGCGATCAATCAGATCACCCTCGTGGTTGCTCTGGTAAAACGAGAGTTGAACATCGGGAAAGCTGCGCTGCAGCTTGACTTCGAGTTCCTCGAGTGTGGTGTGGCCATACTTCTCGGGTTCCCGCGCACCCAACAAGTTCAGGTTAGGTCCATTCAGGACAAGAATCGTGTGTTTCATTGATCGTTAAGTTGTCTCAAGTACCATGCCATCATACCCCAACATCATGCTTTCTGTCAGCTGGCTACTCTCCCGCGCATGAAGTACCTGGTGTGACATGTGAACAAATACCGTTTGTTTCGCGCGGATCCTCTCAGCAACGTTTTTGGCCTCGCTGATCGAAAAATGGCGTGGATGCCTTGTCGGGCGTAATGCATTCAGAACCAGCAGGTCAAGGTCTTCCAGATTCCAGTACTCGGTCTCCGGAATGTGGCTCACATCCGTTAAATATGCAAAGTTACCAATCCTATAACCGTTGATGGGCATTTGGCCATGCAGGATTTCAATAGGCGTGACGTTGACGGTATCCGGCTTGTCGTAGCGGCTCTTGACGCTGAACGGCGTGTCCGCCGGATACAATCTCAGTGTGCCCGGGTAAGCCTTACGCTTACCCCATGTATAAGGGAAGATACTTTGCAAAACATTCGCACTCTCAGGATGGGCAAAACATGGAATTGGTGCCTTGCAGTCAAAAAAGTACGGTCGCAGATCGTCCACTCCCATTATGTGATCGAAATGATGATGCGTCCACAGGACTGCGTCAATATGCCGCACATTTGCACCAAGCATCTGCTGCCGAAAATCCGGCCCCGTATCAATGACAATGCTCAAGTTCCCAGACTCGATATGGCATGCAGTACGCAGCCTGGTATCTCGGGGATCTGTGGATCTACATGTTTCGCAGGCACAGCCGATCATGGGGATTCCCACGGATGTACCCGTGCCCAATAATGTGATGCGCATGCATCTTTACTCGGATGAGTGCTGCCGAATAACGGACTCCACACGCCTGCGCATTGCTTTGCGCATAGATATCTCTGCGAGCGGTGTATCCCGAAGGATACGCGCCAGCACGCCAAGGTGTGCTTCTGTTGGGTGGAGTCGATTCAATATTATGAGTTCTTTTCCGTCAAGTGTGCAGCGACCACCGCGAAAGGGTCCTCGGTCCCATCGGACGACGTAACCGATTGCCTTTGCCGCCCCTTCCATTGCACGCAGTACAGCAGTATCCTTCTTGGTCATAGCTAAAAATTGAGTTCTACGGAGATCATATGTATGGCACTGGTGTAATCATATGCCTCGTCCACAACGGAGGAAAGAACCCTTGATCCATTCACGTTCCATACCTGATAACGAAATATATAACTGATCGTGAGTCCCATGCTGGAAAAAATTTCGTTAACCTCCAGTCGAGCTTCTGCATCTGCAGCCCAGGAAAGGCCGAGTGCATCAGTGAGTTCGGTACTGGTGAAGCCGGCGAGCGGCATTGCCCGCAGCTTGATTCCGGTGCGACTACCTATTTGATGCTCAAGCACCCCACCTGCCCCCAGCAGGATTGCCTGCGTACCGAGTGGGGCAATGTCATCGTCGCCACTTGTTCGCAGCCATGCCGCCAAGGCCCCTATCGGGACGGCCAGGATTGTGTTGTTCAGCCTTTTGAGTGTAAATGATGGGAGTAGCCAGCCAATCCCGGACAGATTTATCAAGGTATGTTTGTCGTCAAAGCGTGTGAAAAGCCCCGTCGCTCGCAGTTGTGGACCGGTATAGGATAGTCCGAATGCTGGTCCCTGGTAGCTAATCCCTCCCGCGATATCCGCATCACCTGTATATCTGTGGTCAATTATGCCGACGCTGAGCCCTGCAGAGTGCATGCTAGACTCGAAAAAATCTTCCTGCGCCACGACATCAGCAGATACAAGCGTAATGAACACTGCCAGAAGTGGAGACTTGTTCATCCACATGCGTCAGGTTTTGTTGGCTGACCGCTGAGGTTGTTGTTTCCGCCGGGCCTGTCCATTGGTGTTGGGTTTCCCCTTGGCCTTTGGTGCAGTTTTAGGCTTCTCGGATGCGTCCCGGTCCGATGCTGCCTTTATCCGAACCATCCGGGGACTGAGGTCAGTGATATCGTGTCCACTATTCGCGTCCAGGAACCTGAATTCGTCCGGACGCAGCGACTTTTTTCCAACCACTCTAATGCGGCGCTTATACTGACGCTGCCACCGAGACTTTCTGGTGCGACGCCATGAACCTTTTTCCAGCCAGGCTGCAGTGAATGGGTGTACATGCAGGTGCAAGTCTCCGCCATCATGCTTACCCAGCCAGCGCTCAATGTTTTTTGCAATCTTATCTGGGTCGGGCGGAGGCGCAAGATCAACACGTGATTTGTTCGTGAGTCTATGTGTGGCAGTTACACTTACCCGCTTGCGCTCGCGGGTAATCTGAACGATTCCATAGTCGCTCATGGGAAGACTGTTTGACGTCACTCTGTCTGTGGCTAGCCGTTCCGCAAGTAACTCATCCACTTGTTTCCGGTTGCTTTCATGTCTCAGATCAATAAAATCGACCACGATCAGTCCGCTCAGATCACGTAATCGAATCTGGCGAGCAATTACCTCGACTGCTTCCAGATTTACCCGCAGCGCTGTTTTTTCCGCATTCTGTTTCCCCCGGGTTCGTCCGGAGTTCACATCAATCACATGCATAGCCTCGGTGGCTTCAATAATCACCGAACCGCCCGAAGGTAATTGCACCTTGGTCTCGAAGAGCTCATTGATCTGATCCTGGATTTGCGCTGCTGCAAACACCGGTTTTTTGCCTTTATGTTGCTTAACCACATTGACCATATGGGGGGCGACGGCCATAATGTATCCGCGGATAGCACGGTACATCCGATGGTTGTCAACCAGTATCCGGGAGAAATCATCAGAAAACAAATCCCGAATTATTGATGAAGCCAGCCCTACATCCTCGTATAGCTTCAACGGTGGTTTTGGGTGTCTTTGTAACCCCTTTTCGACCTTGTGCCACCGATCCAGGAGCAGCTGGAGGTCCGTTTCCAGTACGTCTTCTTTCCTGCCTTCGGCAACGGTTCGGGCGATCAAGCCAAACCCGGACGGGCGTAATCTTCTCACGATTGAACGCAGACGATAGCGCTCTTTTCTATCTTCGATCCTTCTGGATACGGCTGCGTAGTTCGCAAATGGAATCAGTACAAGAAAACGTCCTGCCAGAGAGATATCGGTGGAGAGTCGGGAACTCTTGCTATGATAGGGTTCCTTGGTAACCGTAACGAGAATAGGTTGTTTGGTGCTTAGCAGGCTCGGGTCTCCCCATCGGCGACGCGACGAATGTCCACTTCTTGCGGGCTCCTTTTCCTCCTTTGGAGTCCATGTTTTCATGAAGTCTGCTACCCGTGGGCTACGCTCCTTCACAAAAGCCAGTTGCTGCTCCAGATTTGCTGAAAGGTCGGAAAAGTGCAAAAAACCATGCAGATTCTCTCCTATATCAACAAAAGCGGCTTGAAGATTGGAACGAATCGTGTCGACATGCCCCAGGAAAATATCGCCTACCGTTCGCTCACTATCTGGACTTTCAATGTAAAACTCCACCAGCTGCCCCTCATCAACGATGGCTATTCTCGTTTCTTCGGGCGTGGTGTTAATAACAATTTCTTTGGTCATATAAGTACATATTGATTGCGCTTGTCGCGCATTCCCGCAAAACAGGAAGGAATTTTAGTAGAGTTGAGGACTTCACAGCCCACCGGATGTCGATCGTACCTGCAGGGCGGTGTGTCAGGGGTGCAAATGCATAACAAATTCCCTTCCCAACGGAAATATGTTCCAATTGATCCCCCAAGAGCCTGCATTACAGCAAAAAATGCGGTGAATCTGCGGAATCAGCCGTTTTTGCGACGCGTTCCTCAGATGCAACCCGCCAAAGGTCAGGATTCTAGTGGAATCTTGTGCCGAGGCTAAGTGGCCGCAGAAAAGGAGGAAAACCGATCAAGAACCCCGGCAGAACCAATAGGTCAATGGTCAATAAATACTCGACATCCAGGCGGGATCCACTGGATGCAGGAGAAGCGGGTCTAAGATTCAGCTGGATTATTCAGTTGCCGTCAACCCATTTTAATTGACGCCATTTAGCATTTGAGGCCGTGATTTGTCGGGATCACAATGTGCCGAACGAAAAACGACTGCGCTTTTCGGCTTGAAGTTGTCGCGACTGATGGTTGCCCGCTGACGAAAGGCTTCCGCGAGCAAAATTGTGATTTCAACTGAAAACTGGATACGCAATAACCGTGTGTTCGGTTAGAAGTGCAGGTACCTTAACGACTCGAGAACCAGGGATAAGCGAAAATGAAGACGAAACATTCCAGGCACAAAAATGAGTTTCACGCCGGGCCCTCGATTATAGGGTGACCGCAAAAAAAAACTCCCGCTGAGCAGAAGTTATGCAGTAGATTTTGTGGCACATCACGCGCGGTTCTCCGTTGAACGCCCCCATGCCTACGGGCTGCACATAAATCGCACTTATGAATTCATCTAAAATAGCCCCAACCGGCGGAGATCGTCATGCAAAAGGATTGGCGGGCGTTATTGCTCTAAACTCTTCTATCTGCTTCTTGGATGGTCGCAAAGGAATCCTAGTCTACCGTGGTTACCGGATAGAGGATCTGGCAACGAACAGCACCTTTGAGGATGTTGCGCATCTCCTGTGGCATGGTCACCTTCCCAATGAAGCCGAGCGGAAGGTATTGTGCGACCAGTTGACCGGCTTGCGCGATGTGCCGGAAGCGGTGCTTGACATGCTTCGTGGGTTGCCTTCTGGGAATAATCCTACGGGTGCGCTGCGAACAGCAGTTTCAATGCTGGCGCATTATGATCCCGAAGCCGATGACATGTCTCCCGAAGCCAATTATCGCAAAACTCTTCGTCTGACCGCTCGGATTCCTGTCCTGATTGCAGCCCTCGCTCGCTTGAAGCGTGGCGAAGCTCCGGTTGCTCCACGCACCACTGGCAACACCGCCAGGAATTTTCTGTATATGCTCAACGGTGAAGAGCCAGGTCCCCGTGCAGTGGAGGCTCTGGACGCAGCGCTGGTACTACATGCGGAACATGGGTTGAATGCATCAACCTTTACTGCACGCGTCATCGGAGCCACGCTCAGCGACATTTACTCCGCCATCACAGGTGGGATTGGGGCACTCAAAGGAGCTCTGCACGGAGGGGCGAACACGCGCGTTATGCGTATGCTGCTTGAGCTCCACAAGAGCGGTGAAGATCCTGAAGCATTCGTACGTCGTAAACTTGCGGCAAAAGAGCGCATTATGGGATTTGGGCATCGTGTATACAAGACTCTGGATCCACGAGCAAATGTTCTCCGGCAAATGCTTATGGAGCTTGGCCGCGAGCGGGATGCCATGCATTGGGTAGATCTATGCTATACCTTGACGCAGGTTGTTGAAGAGGAAAAAGGCATCAACGCCAATGTAGATTTTTATAGTGCACCGATATACTACCTGTTAGGCATTGATGCGGATTTCTTTACATCACTTTTCGTAATGGGTCGTATCACTGGCTGGACTGCGCACGTGCTGGAACAATGGGAAGATAATCGTTTGATTCGACCTCGCGCGGCTTATACAGGCCCGATGGGTCTCACGGTAAATCAGTGATCTGGTCTATGTGCAGGGAAAAATGGTCGGTGACATTGCAGGATTTCCATCACAATCAATCAGGTAGTTTACCTTGTCAATAACATGTCTCGTCCGGATGTCACGTTGGTTTCGGCTCTCATGTCTCCAGTCGGCCGCAAGGTATTGACTGGGGTTACTGGAATTGGCTTGGTTGCGTTCGTGATTGTTCATATGATCGGCAACCTGTCTTACCTGTCACCGGACCCACAGGCCTATAACGCCTACGCGCACAAGCTGATGAGCTTGGGCTGGCTACTCTACACCGTGGAGATCGGCCTCGCGCTTTGTTTTCTTTTACATGCCATTGTGGGCGTTTCCATTCAGGTGCGTCGACGTCAAGCCCGCCCGGTCGGCTACAAGGCATACAAAAGTTCAGGCAGCCCGAGTCGATCAGGGTACAGTGCACGCTCCATGATCTTCACAGGGATAATTCTGCTTGGATTCCTGATTCTGCACTTGAATTCTTTCAAATTTGGACCGGGCGAAGCAGAAGGCTATACGGCTATACTGCAAAGTGGTGAGGAAGTACGCGATCTACGACGTCTTATGACTGAAAAATTCCGGGAGCCACTCTATGCGTTCGGATACCCTGTTGTGATGGTTCTTCTCGGGATGCACATGCGACATGGTGTGTGGAGTGCACTGCAGTCATTGGGGATGATGAGCCGGCGCTTGTCACCATATATTTACGCCTTCGCGGCCTTGTTGGGTGCGCTCGTGGCCATTGGTTTTCTGGTCGTTCCGCTTTATATCTATTTCTCGGGATGAGTGACGAGGTAACTAATTCTATGTCAGAGTTATCACACAGCCCGCGCTTGGACGCGAAAGTGCCTGCAGGGCGTCTTCAGGAAAAGTGGGACGCATACAAGGATGCGGTTTCCCTAGTCAATCCAGCCAATAAGCGTTCGCATAATATTCTTGTGGTGGGTTCAGGTCTTGCAGGCGCTTCCGCTGCGGCAACGCTTGCGGGACTGGGATACAATGTCAAGTGTTTCTGCATTCAGGACTCGGCACGTAGAGCCCACTCCATTGCGGCCCAGGGGGGCATTAACGCCGCCAAGAACTATCCGAACGATGGAGATACCATTTGGCGACTATTCTACGATACCATAAAAGGCGGAGACTACCGCTCGCGAGAGGCGAATGTATATCGTCTCGCACAGGTTTCAAACAATATCATTGATCAGGCCGTTGCTCAGGGTGTTCCATTTGCACGCGAGTACGGAGGTGTATTAGCCAATCGCTCCTTCGGTGGTGCGCAAGTGTCACGAACCTTCTATGCAAGAGGTCAAACCGGACAACAGCTGCTTCTAGGTGCTTATCAGGCGCTCAGTCATCAGATCGCTGCCGGGCGTGTAACCATGCTGCCCCGCAGAGAAATGCTTGATCTGGTTGTGGCAAATGATCGTGCACGAGGTATTATTACACGCAATCTGGTCACAGGCGAGCTTGAGCGTCATGCGGGTGATGCAGTACTGCTTTGTACAGGGGGATACGGCAATGCCTACTACCTGTCAACAAATGCCAAAAACTCCAATGTGACCGCCGCTTGGCGTTGTTACAAGCGCGGTGCATTCTTCGCCAACCCCTGCTACACGCAAATCCATCCAACCTGTATCCCCGTTTCCGGGGATTACCAGTCCAAGCTCACACTGATGAGTGAGAGTTTGCGTAACGATGGCCGCGTGTGGGTCCCCAAAGATCCGACAGATACGCGTGCACCGGAAGCAATCCCTGAGGATGCAAGAGACTATTATTTGGAGCGTCGTTATCCGAGCTTCGGCAATCTTGTACCAAGGGACGTAGCTTCGCGTGCAGCGAAAAAAGAATGTGATGCTGGACGAGGTGTCGGCGAGACCCGACTGGCGGTCTATCTAGACTTTGACGCTGCAATCCGGCGTCTGGGTTCCTCAACAATTCAAGACCGCTACGGGAATCTGTTTGAAATGTACGAGCGCATCACCGGGGACGATCCTTACAGAACGCCGATGCGGATCTATCCTGCCGTTCACTACACAATGGGGGGACTCTGGGTGGATTATGAACTTCAGAGTACTATTCCAGGCCTCTTTGTACTTGGAGAGGCCAATTTCAGCGATCATGGTGCCAATCGTCTTGGAGCCAGTGCTTTGATGCAGGGACTGGCGGATGGATACTTTGTTATTCCGTACACATTGGGGGCGTATATGGCCGGCATACGCCAGTCAGAAAGCATCTCCGAATCGCACGAAGCATTTACTGCTACCGAAGAAGAAGCCGGCGCGCGTATTGACAGACTTCTTAATAATAAGGGGGACAAGTCGCCCACGCAATTTCATCGGGAACTGGGTCAACTCCTTTGGAATCATGTAGGCATGGCACGTGATCATGCCGGCCTGGAAGAAGCGGTCAGTTCTATAGAAAGCCTGAGAGATGAATTTTGGGAGCGGATCCGCGTACCCGGCTCTGCTGACCGGTTCAACAAGAATTTGGAATTTGCAGGCCGTATAGCCGACTTCATCGAACTTGGATCACTTATGGCCCAGGATGCCCTTCGTCGTGAAGAATCCTGCGGAGGACATTTCCGTGAAGAATATCAGAACTCCGAGGGGGAAGCTGTACGCAATGATGAAAATTTTGCTGACGTAGCGGCCTGGGAGCACACCGATCGTCGTCCTGTTTTGCACCTCGAAAAATTATCCTTCGAGAATGTGCACCCAACCACACGTAGCTACAAGTAGTGCGATGGCAAAAAACATGACCATAAACCTGCGTATTTGGAGGCAAAAGAGCCCCGAGACCCCAGGTAAGCTGGTTGACTATACAGTCAGTAATGCGAGCGAGCATATGTCCTTTCTGGAGTTGCTTGATGTGCTCAACGAGCAGCTTATTGCCAGCGAGGATGATCCTGTGGAGTTCGACAGTGATTGTCGTGAAGGTATCTGCGGATCGTGTGGGGTAATGGTCGCGGGAATTGCTCACGGCCCCCAACAGCGCACAGCGGTGTGCCAGTTGCATATGCGGAGCTTCAAGGACGGGGACACGATTACGGTGGAGCCGTTCCGTGCTCGGGCATTTCCGATCGTCCGGGACCTTGTAGTTGATCGGAGTGCGTTTGACCGTATCATTGCTGCCCATGGGTACGTTTCTGTGAAAACCGGATCCGCACCTGATGCCAATGCCATTCCAATCTCAAAGGATGCTGCAGAGGAAGCCATGGATTTTGCGGCCTGTATTGGTTGCGGTGCGTGCGTCGCAGCATGTCCTAACGGCAGTGCTTCTCTCTTTACAGCAGCAAAAATTGAACATCTGGCACTGCTTCCTCAAGGGCAGGTGGAGGCTTCACAACGTGCTGTGGCTATGGTGGATCAGATGGAGGCAGAGGGATTCGGGGACTGTTCCAATTATGCCGAATGTGAGGCGGTGTGCCCAAAAGGGATTTCCGTGTCCGGGATTGCGAGTATGCGGCGGGCTTACATGAAGGGGGTCTTTTCAAAATAGACATTTTCCCCGCGTTCCTGACCACCTTTTTCCCGGTCCCATAGGATGCATCCCGTGGTTGTAGATATTTTGTTGCTGGTCACCTCGATCTATGCCATTGTACGGTCAAGTGACTTACTCGTAGATCAGGCCAGTCGGATTGGAAATAAACTCCGGTTAGGGGATTACTTTATTGGCAGTTTTCTGGTTGGGATCGGCACCTCTCTTCCAGAACTGTTTACCTCGGTTGCTGCCGTAAATTCGGGTACTCCGACCTTGGTAGCCCCGACCATCTTCGGGACGATAATTGCCAACTTGGGAGCAGGTTTTGGGTTGGGCGTACTGGCACTCTACTTTTTTGTACCGAAGGAAAACGGGTTCCACTTGTTCACCAAAAAGCATGCATTGTCTCATGGCTATCTGACTTTCGACGCGAAAAACACTTTTCCTGTTTTTTTTGCTGGCGCATCGGTGATCTTGGCAGTGTTCGTTTGTTGGGATAATGTCTTCAGCCGTACAGATGCTTTGCTGTTTTTTGGCTGCTATGCAGCCTTCATGTTTACGGAACTCAATAGCAGCCGCCGTCAGCGTATCAGTAGTGCGGAGTCAGCCATGCAGGAGCATGGCGAACAATCTTCTTCTTCGCGCAGCTCGCGCGGAGATGCATGGCTGAAAATTAGCCTATCCTTTCTGGTGTTTGCCTTGGTTTTTCTTCCCCCCATCTGGTCGAAGCTACAGGAGATGTCAAGGGATGCAGGAGATATTGCTCGCTTCTGCTTCATCGGCGGGTTGGGGTTGCTGTTCATTCTTCGGGCCTTGAGTTATATATCATGGGGACAGTCCAGATCAGCATCTTCTAATACTCCAGCAGCAAGAACCACCCCGGTGCCATCATGGGTTTCAGGTATTCTGCTTGTCCTGAGCATCGCAGTACTTTATTTCAGTGGAGTAATCGTGGTGCACGCACTTCAGGCGCTTGACCAGGACTGGGGGATTGATTCAGGAATTCTCGCTGCAAGTGCGCTGGCAATTGGTACATCCCTTCCTGACATAGTTGTTGCTTTGAACGTTGTCCGGCGTGGTCGGCACAAACTCTTGGTCGGTCACATTTTTCAGTCAAACGTGTTCGATGTCTTCCTGATTATGGCCATTTGCGGCTTCGTTACTCCCCTTACGGAGGTTGCATCGGGACCCGCCATTATTTCTATCTTGGCGTCCGTAGTGCTGACCCTGCCGTTATTATGGACGCTGCGCTCCAAGCGGCTAACGCTGTCCGGAGGCATAGGCCTATTTTTGGGATTCATGATCTTCCTTCGTCTGCTATTTAGCTAGGTAGGAATTCGGTCCAATAATCCAGTACTTGCTTCTTGATCACATTTGACGCTCCTTGATCTCCGCGAGGCGATCAGAGGGGAGATTCATCAAGTCGTGCTGGCGTAATGAGTAGGGGTTGTCTACCTAAACCCCCACAAATAACGACACCTCACGTTTCCCGCACAGAGATATCACGAATCTGGAGTCGTCGAATACGATTGTAATGCGGGAGTGTCATCACACAAAATGTCAATGGTAGGCTGTATCGCTGCAGTAGAGCCTTGGTTTCCAAGTAGTTGAGAGAACTCTTTTGAATACCTCTACTAATCCATGTAGCTTCGATAGTTTCATCTGCCTACATTAAGGTAACAGCATATAATTATTGCCCATAGTTTGTGTAATGGCAGGTAGGCGAACCGCTGAAAAAATGTTTGTACAGGCGTTCGGTCAGGCACTACGGCGGTCAAGCGCACACTGGTCTGCAAGACCTGAATGCGTGAGAATAGAAGAACCCAATCTGTTACACACAAACAAAACTACTCAATTAAACCCCGCCATTCTGATTGATGACGGAATATTTCCACCAATTATCATTGAATGCTCATTCAATGCACGGGCTGCAGATCGGGATGCAGTTGCACGACTCGGGCTGGAGACAACAAAAGACCGAACCCGGATCGTTACCACCATTGCCCTCTGCATCCGTAAAAAATTTCAAAAGGATCACATTCCCAGTATCGCGGACCTCCTTTGGGAAGGAGCCCCGATTATGTACGCGGTCCATCAACTCAAGGGGGGTGCTCGACGAATCCCTGGCCGCCGCGTGGAACAGCGCCGATGGCCTCAAGACGGATTTATTAGGGGCAATGTATTTGACTTTTCGTCATTCTTGTCTCGGATAAGATTACCGCAAGAAGAGATAGATGCTGTTGGCGAACGTGTAGCTCAACTCGTGGAGGACGCAGCACGTGGACTGGAAGCAGCACTGTCGCACGTGGGGCAGCAAGAGGTTGCAGGGCATCTGTATCAACACTCACCGCTCGGGGGACTTCGTACTGTAACATTATTGTGGTTGAATGCACTTTTAACACAGCAGAGACTCGCTAGGCAGGGTATAGAAGAAGTCCCTCTCATAAGCTTCATGAGTAAATCGCTTCCGAACGTGATTGAACAGGCAGACGTATGGCGCATCATTAACAGACACCGCCAGAATTCTGTATTTAAGCCCGCGATTGAAGCACTCCAGCTAGCCGTAGAATTCAATCCTGAAGAAACTCCACAAGTGCTTGCTAAGCTGATTGAAGCTACTCAGGAGATTGAGACGGCACGATTGGGACTGCATATCAATATTGGTGCTGAGCTATTCCCAAAACTGGGTGAAGACCGGAAAGAGGCGGCCGCTTTTTATACACAACCAGCCACGGCCGAGCTACTGGCTGATCTCACTATTGACCAATCACTGCTCACCGAAGAGGAATGGGGAGATTCAGACCTTTTCAGAAAGCACTATCTGAGCGATTTGTCCTGTGGTACCGGCACGCTTCTTCGTGCAGGCTATCATCGTGTGTCAACACTTCACGAGCATGCCGGCGGCAACTTCGAAAGCCTCCGCAGACTACACACAGCGGCCGTGGAGGGTGGTATCATCGGTACAGATGTGAACCCGATTGCCGCCCATCTTACAATGTCCTCACTATCTGCGATGGGGTATGGTGATCCGTACGGAAACACGCAGATCGGATGGGTTAGCGTCGGAGGAGAAAAAGGACAAACAGGGTCCCTGGAATATTTTGCGACACAGCGAGTGGTTGATCTGTTCAGTGTGGGGGCAGGGAAATTCGCGGACAATGGCGCTAAAAATGCTGTCTACGTCCAGGATGCTTCAATCGACTGGACTCTTATGAATCCACCCTATTCCCGGATCTGGGGAGGCTTAAGTGCTTTCGATATTGGAGGTTTGTCGGAAGTTGAACGAAAAGCCTGTCAAAGACGCTGGAAGAGCCTGGTAAAGAATGAAGCAGTGAATAATCGGGCAGGGTTAGTTGCATCTTTTCTTGCCTTGGCCCGCCAGAAATGCAAACCGGGAGGGCGGGTCGGTTTTGTGCTGCCGCTGTCTGCGGCCTTCGCGGAATCATGGGCCGTCACGCGGCGCATGATTGAGCAGGAGTTTGAAGATATCCTGGCCATAACTGTTGCAGATCGTCGGGATTCGGGAAAACAGTCGCTTTCTGCCGACACAGGCATGGAAGAAATGCTTTTTGTAGGTACTAAGCGGAGCACACATGATAGCAAAGGAAGACTTTCGGTGGCGAACGTGTACTGCGTAACGTTGCGTCAGCCCGTTCTACGTATTGGGGAAGCCGGCGTGATTGCTCGCTCAATTCAATCGGCACTCAAGCAAATCAAAGCTTCATCAATCACTTATTCTATCAGGGTGGGTGATGATGAGGCGGGACAAATATGCACCTTTACAACCAAGGCAGACGGAGCTCCCTGGAACCCGTTGGGGGTTTTGCATGCCAGCCTTGCATTGACGGCCAATGCGCTTTTGGAAGGGGTCATTCGCTTTGACGAGTGTGTTGCATCAATCGGTGTGCCGATGTCTACAATCGGAGATCTATTCAAGGTTGGACCCACACACGACCTGATAGGACACCTGTCAGGGAGGGACCCGCGTGGGGCTTTCGAGTTCGTTCCGGTCGTCAGTCCGATAGATGCAATTGGTCCAGACCGCGCACTCTGGAAGGCCGATAGCCACACTCAGAAATATATGACCGTATCGCTCACACACAAGGGAATGTCTCCCGCCGGGGTTGGATCGGATGCGAAACGGGAAGCGATGCGGGAATTTCGAAGCACGCTGTTCTATGCACGAAACATGCGCTGGACCTCTCAGGCATTGTTGTCTGCGGTAACAACTTATCCAGGTATGGGTGGGTCAACCTGGACCTCGTTGCAACACGATGACCAACACGTGCTCAAGGCTTTTTCTCTGTGGGCCAATTCTACACTGGGTTTCCTGGTACACTGGACACAGGGCCAACGGACGCACAGCGGACGATCCAGAACACAGGTAAAAGCCTTGGCAAGTATACCCTGCCCAAGACTCGATCAGATACCGAAACCCCGATTACAGCAAGCGGCAGCTGCATTTGATGAATATTCCACACAGAGTTTACTCCCGGCCTGTCAGTCCCATACGGACGAAGTACGCAAGAAGATAGACCATGCGGTCCTCAAGATGCTTGATCTGACGGGAAACAATATTCCCGAAACCGTAACCACATTACGATGGCTCTGGTGCAATGAACCATCTGTACATGGTCACAATCGAGAAGCGCTCGCTCTCTTGGAACCAACATTATCACGCCAGCAACCCTGATTGGCCACAGAGACTCAGGAATCAATCGAAAGTCTCTGCCCAGGATAAATCCGGCTGGAGCGCAAATTGTTGATATTCCGAATACTTTGCACGGTTGTACCGTAACGCTGAGCAATCCTTGTCAGGTTCTCTCCTCTTTTAACGGTGTGCACAATGCGTGTACTATTGCCACCGATCGAAAGCTTTTGCCCTGGATAAATCCGCGTAGAACGCAGATTATTGGAATTCATGATGTGCCGAACGGTGGTGCCGTAACGTTCGGCAATCAGCCCCAGGTTTTCGCCCCGCCTGACGGTATGTGTAGTAGCATGTGCACTGGTTCCTCCGATCAAGAGTTTTTGTCCAGAATAAATCGTGTTGGAACGCAAATTGTTGGCACTCCTGATGTTTTGTACCGTCGTGCCGTAGCGTTGGGCAAGCATTCCCAGGTTTTCGCCCCGCCGAACGGTGTGTGTAATACGTCCGCTGGGAATCTTTAGCCGCTGGCCACGACCGATCCTCGTTCCATTAAGTCCATTGGCCTGTTGGATGGCACTGACCGTGGTTCCATACTGAGAAGCTAGTTTCGACAGTGTGTCTCCCCGGCGCACGGTATGTGTTATGCTTGACTGTGTGTCCCCCGGTGAGCTGGAATTCTGGACTGTTTGGTTCGACGAGGGGTTATTTTCGCTAGGGTGGGTTCTGGCATTGCTTGCAAGCTTGACGGGTGTCTGGCGCACTGTTTCGGCCATTGTCACATCAAACTCAATTGGCCTGATGTCCCGTTTGCCCCACGCCACCAGTCTTGCACTATTACCCTCAAGCTTAGCTATACCGCGGCCGGACATCCCCGGTATGACAAGCCGGTCATTCGGATGAATCCGCGTACGGTTCCCAAGACCGTTGGCATTCTGGATCGCTCGGACAGTCACACCATATCGCCTGGCGATCCTGCCTAGATTTTCTCCCCTCCGTACGCGATGCTCCCCCGGCATTGCCTTCTCCTCATCCGGGAGTTTCTCGAAGGCGTCTGCAAATCTTGCAAATGTATTAGCCGGAATACGCAGCGTGTATGGTGTGCGGTCAGGAGGCAATATTCCACGCCGAAGCTCTGGATTCAATCCCTGGATGTGCTCAGTTGTTGTGCCTACCATACGCGCGATCGTTTCCAGTTTCAACATCCCTCTAACCGTTACTTCATCGTAAGTGAACTCAGGTCCATTCGAAACTGCTGGCAGCCCGAACTCTGCAGGATTGGACATAATCAGCGCAAACGCAATAAACTGCGGTACATAACCTCGTGTCTCGCGAGGCAGGTGCCTCCGAATCTGCCAGTATGATGGCGGGTTTTTGCGCGTACCACCCGCCCGCGAAATAGCCCGCAGTACGCATTTGGGACTGCAGTTATAACCGGCAAGTGCCACGTGCCAATCTTTTCCATAGTAATCGTAGAGATCCTTCAGATGGCGAGCTGCCGCACGGGTAGCCTTAACAGGGTCCATGCGTTCGTCAACGAATTCGTCAATACGCAAGCCCTCAGCACGCCCCGTGCTGGCAATGAACTGCCACATTCCAACAGCACTTGCAGTGCTTCGTGCACGCGGATTCAACGCGCTCTCGCCTACTGCAAGGTACTTGAGCTCGTCCGGCACACCCTCCTCCGCGAAAACCTGCTCAATCATCGGGAAGTATGTATCTGCCAGATCCAACATCCGGATTAGCATGTCTCGCCGGTCCTCCATAAGCCAAGCGACTGAACCCTCGACGAACTGGTTTTGGGTCATCGGTATTGTCGTGGCTACGGGCTTTACCCTAGGCAGACCTACTCGCGCAACCATGGGGGCTTCCATACGTGGCTGCCCTTCAAACATGACGTCCCGAAGAGCATAGATCCCCCTATATTCCTGCGGCTCATTCAGACCTGTATCGGGGCCTGTCTCGTGCTCGTGAACGATCGTTCTGTAGAGTTCCTGGAATTGGGGTTGAACCACGAAATCAGACTGATTGGACAGCACCAGAAGGTCATTCATAACCTGATTCATGTAGCGTTCGGCAGAATACAAATCCCCGTCTGCCAGCGACCGAATAGTGCGGGATTGTAAGCGATATGCTCGACTGACACGACAAGTAATCTGGTCCTCAGTCAGCGAACTCCGTGGATTCCCGCAGTCTTGGGATAGGGCATATTGGTCAAATCCTCGCGGAATAACCGGTTCCTGCGTCGTACTTACACGGTTAACGACCTGGGTTCGCGCAGGGTACTTTGTCGTGGCTGGAGGAGTTACCTCGGATAATATTGTGATTTCATCCTCTGTAATTTCCCTCGGAGGCCGTGTACCAAACATGGTACTTCGGCGTGCAAGGACGGACCTGTACTCGGGGAATTTATCCAGATCAGCACCATAGTATTCCTCATGTTCATGGACGATCGTTCTGTAAAGCTCCCGGAATTGGGGTTGACTCACAAAACCGGGCTGATCAGACAACACCACAAGCTCATTCATTGCCTCGGCCATATAGTCCTCCAGGGAGCGGGTATTTCCCACCGCCTGCGCCTGAATAATACGTGACTGGAGCAGGTATGCCCGACTGACGCGATACATGATCTGAGTATCTGTCAACTGGGACCACGGATACCCCACCTTCTGGGATATGAAATGCCAGTCATATCCACGCAAATCCTCCACCGGAGCCGGTTCGGGAGGCATTAACTCCTGTGCTTTGCTTGTCTCGACCGAGGCTGTTGCAGCAATGAGCAGGATAAAAAGTAGCTTTTTCATCGTCTCGTCGTCAAAAAGTCAACTACCTGTACGAAAAACTCACTTGCCTTACTTAAAGTTTCCTCTTACATATTTGCCCTTAGATGCCTAAATAACAGGGCATTAAGCAAGATAACCTCTTAATGTACAAAAAACACATCTGTTCCGTTCCGGCCGTAATCTTCGAAAAAGGGCCCGACTGGAGACGAAAAATTTGCGATTTGCAATCAGAGGGGGATATTTCCGTGCTTTTTGCGCGGATTATTCAGCACCTTGTTCCTGAGCACCCGGAGGCCCGTAATGATGCGATCCCGTGTTTCCCGGGGATGAATGACCTCGTCTATATAGCCGTGCCCTGCAGCAACGTATGGGTTGGCAAAACGCTCCCTATAGTCACGGGAAAACTCCTCTTCCAACGCAGCTGCATTTTCGGCACCTTGCAGCGCTGCACGATGGAGGATTCTGACGGCCCCCTTTGATCCCATAACAGCAATCTCAGCACTAGGCCATGCGAAGTTCATATCCCCACGGATATGTTTGGAACTCATTACGTCATACGCACCCCCATAAGCTTTCCGGGTTATGACCGTGAGTTTGGGGACGGTGGCCTCACAGAAAGCGTACAGTAATTTGGCTCCGTGTCGAATGATCCCATTCCATTCCTGATCTGTTCCGGGCAGAAAGCCGGGAACATCCTCAAGTGTGACCAGGGGCACGTTGAATGCATCACATAATCGAACAAATCGGGCCCCTTTTACAGAAGCGTCAATATCAAGAACTCCGGCTAGATGGGCAGGTTGGTTGGCGACAATCCCCACTGAATGTCCACCCATGCGGGCAAAGCCGCATATCAGGTTGCGCGCAAACCGATCATGAACCGGAAAAAATGTTTCCCGGTCCACCAACAAATGTATGACATCGTGCATATCGTACGGCTTGTTGGGGTTTTCAGGGATCAACGTATCCAGATCACCCGCACTGCCATTAGGTGACTGGTGAGAAGTAAGGATTTCCGGTTGTTCTTCACAATTCTGAGGTAAGTAACTAAGGACAGTTCTGATAGCCTCCAGACAAACGACATCGTTAGGATAGGCTGCGTGAACGACACCGCTGCGCTCAGCGTGCATTGCTGCGCCTCCGAGATCTTCCGCAGTCACTTCCTCTTGTGTTACCGAATGCACGACATCAGGGCCTGTGACGAACATGTAACTGGTGCCCTCCACCATAAAAGTGAGATCCGTGATGGCCGGGCTATATACAGCGCCACCAGCGCACGGTCCCATGATTGCGGAAATCTGCGGCACTACCCCAGACAGCAGGGTGTTGTTCAGAAAGATGTCCGCATAGCCGCCCAGAGAGACTACGCCCTCCTGGATCCGCGCTCCTCCTGAATCACTTAATCCAATCACGGGGGCCCCATTCTGCAGCGCTAAATCAAGTAGCTGGACAATTTTGGAAGCATGTGCACGACCTAGCGATCCCCCAAAAACAGTAAAATCTTGTGCGTACACGTAAACCAACCTTCCGTGAACCGTACCATAACCGGTCACCACGCCATCTCCGTACGGCCGATTATCCGCGAGACCAAATTCGGAGAATTGGTGCCTGACCAATTGGCCCATTTCTACGAATGAGTCCTCATCCAGGAGAACGGTGATCCGTTCGCGTGCAGTTAGCTTTCCCCGGTCGTGCTGCCGGTCGATCCGTGATTGTCCACCTCCCAGCGTTGCTTCCGTGCGACGGCGTTCCAGGTCCGAAGAACGATCAGTCATTGGCTGGAACTGCTTGATCTACGTACTACACGACCAGGCATCGCGCCGGTGTGCTTACCATTGTTCAGCACCTGGGTGCCATTCACAAATACATAACGCATACCAGTGGCAAGTTGATGAGGCGCCTCGAATGTAGCATGATCTTGGATCGTTGATGGATCAAAGACTGCAATGTCTCCAAAATAACCTCTTTGAATCAATCCCCTGCGGTCAATTGACAACACAGATGCGGGCAATGATGTCATACGTCGCACGGCTTCCTCAAGCATAAGGACCTGTTCTTCGCGAACATATTTTGCCAATAGGCGGGCGAATGAGCCGTACGCGCGCGGGTGAACCATATTGTTCAGCGAGACTCCTTCTGGTGCCAGGGATGCTGCATCCGAATCAATCGCAACCCAGGGCTGCCGAAGTTTAAGGTGTACATTGGACTCATCCATAAGAAAATAGACGGCTCCTACTCTGCTAGTGTCCTCTATGACAAGATCCATTGCCGCTGCTGGTACGGAGGTCCCCCGCAAATCAGCAACCTCGGTCAGTCGCATGCCCATATACTGACGCAGGGCCTTATTCCTGAATCCAATTAGCATCACATTTTCAGGTCCTGCCTCCAGCATCAGATTTTCCCAATCATCTGACGGAGTCATCATCTCTGTTTCCATTCGGGCCCTTACGGTCGGGTCCTGGAGTCGTGCACGCCATGCCATCATGCCACCGGCCCGGACATTAGGCGGCATCGCCGCATCAAGCCCGGTCGCTCCCGCCACATAGGTGTAGACGTCAGCGGTAATCTCAAGGCCCTCTGAGCGGACTTCATTCACGCGCTCAATCACGGTTTCCATTTTGTGCCAGTTGTTGCGTCCAGCCGCCTTCAGGTGATAAATGTGTCCGCGCACACCTGCATCACGTGCAATCTGGATCAACTCCTCTACGGACTCCAGAAGGCGACCACCCTCACTTCGTAAGTGAGACGTATATACGCCGTTAAATTCCCCGGCTGCTGACGCGAGTGCAGTCAGTTCGGCTGTACTTGCAAAGACACCTGGCACATAGATTAATGAGGAACCTACGCCAAGTGCGCCCTCGGCCATGGCCTCCCGCACCAGATCCTGCATGCGTACGAGCTCCTCGGCGGTTGGTGCACGATCATCCTCGCCAATCACATGCTGACGCACCGTAGCGGCACCGATTAGTGAAGCTACATTGGTGGAAACCCCCTCCGATTCAAGGAATGATAGATATTCATCCAGCGTGGTCCATGGAATCTGTCTGCCACCCAGGAGCGTGGCGGCTTCTTCTTCTGATCCAACTTGTGCGACAAACAAGTCCCACATTTCTTCTTTCATACGCGCGTTCAGTGGCCCATTGGATTCGCCCTCCCCAAATACCTCCAGTGTAACACCTTGGCTGAGGTCGCTCAGCGAACGTCCATCGATGATCAGGCTTTCTGTCGCCCAACTCAGCATGTTAATGAATCCGGGAGCTACGGCCAAGCCTTCCGCATTTACCTCTTCAGCACCACGCGTATCCGCTAGGTTTCCGACCGCTGCAATCGTATCCGCAATAAGGGCAACATCCGCAATGTAAGGAGCTGTTCCTGTACCATCGTAAATGGTCCCCCCACGTATGATGAAGTCATAGTCTGCCCCGCGTGTGCATCCACAAATCAACAGAAAAAGCACTGGCAAGTATCGCATCAGTCGCTATCCCGTCGGTCGTGCGACCCGGACACGTTCCCGCCCAAATTCATATTCTTTCGGGGGCGGAACTCCCAGCAGATGCTCTACAAAGTAGTCCCAGCGGCGACGCATCCAATAGGTTCTTCCTTGGCCAAACCCATGTGACCCGTTCGGGAAAATGACAAGATCAAAATCCTTGTTTGCAGCTACTAGTGCTTCCACGAGCAGCAGCGTATTGGAGGCAGGAACATTGTCATCCATGAGCCCATGTGCGAGCAGAAGCTTACCCTCCAGACTATCCGCCAGGAGAATGTTGGACTGGTTGTCGTAGTTTGTCGTTCCATCCGGGTTCACCTCCAGCAGCCCCTGCCATTTCTCGCCCCAATCATCTTCATAGTTCCGATTGTCGTGATTACCAGCCCCGCTGACCGCCACCTTATAGAAATCGGGATAACGCAGTATGGCACCAGTCGAGGCAAATCCACCTCCCGAGTGTCCCCATATCCCCACACGTTCCAGATCCATCCATGGATTTTGTGCACCGAGTTGACGAATCGTTGTAATCTGATCGGGTATGCCATTATCCCCCATATTTCCGTAGTAGGCATCATGGAAGGATTTTGAGCGGCCTGGTGTCCCCATCGCGTCTACCTCAACAACGATGAATCCCAGTTCCGCCAGCGCTTGCTTATCTCCGCGGGCCGGCGTAAAACTTCTTGTCCCGACACTGCCACTCTGAGGCCCGGGATAAAGGTAATTAAGCACCGGGTAACGCCTGGATGGGTCAAAATTACTCGGTTTATACAGTAAGCCATGAAGATTCGTCTCATTATCACGCGCCTTCACTGAGAATGACTCTGGCGGTTGCCAACCGGTCGCAAGAAGTTCGGATATATCCGCTTCGCCTAAATTCACTGCTATGCTGCCGTCAAGATTGCGAACGGCATGCTTCTGAGGCACATCCGGGCGAGACCATGTATCCAGAATGTAATTTCCTCCGGGGGAGAAAGATACGCTGTGATTAGCCTCTTCAGGGGTCAGTAATCCTGGCTGACCGCCGTCCATACTGACCCGATACAAATACTGGAAGTATGGATCAGGACCGTCCCGACCTGATCCTGTGAAATACAACATGCGTGCGTCCAGGTCTGTACGACGCACCTGGCGTACAATCCAGTCTCCGTCTGTTATCTGGTGCTTGAGTTCACCAGTACTGAGATCGTACAGGTACAGGTGCCCCCAGTTTGATCGCTCCGAGTACCAGAGTACTTCATCGGTATCAAAAAACACCTTCCAGTTCTCCGCATTCACGCCGGACTCATAGTAGGTCTCCACCCTTTCGTGAAGTACTTCCCGCACGGCTCCGGTTTCTGGATCGGCCACTCTCAGCCAGGCGTCTCTATGATCTCTTGATGAAGACACAAAGGCCAGTTGCCCGCTGTCATCGCTCTATCGCACGTCCATGAAGGTGCCATCCCAATCTGCTATATGATCCGTAGTGGTTCCACGGTGATAATCCGGTGCCATATCCAATCGTACAGTTCGGGGTTCATCCACATGTATGACGACTCTGTGAATCATGAACACCACACTGTCTTGCGGCAGCGGATACTTCCACGCATCCAACTCTGAGCGTCCTATTTCGGTGGAGACCATGTACATTTCGCCGACACCTCGACCGTCATGCTGAAAAGTTGCGATCTTTTTTGAATCCGGTGACCAGAGCAGGACCGGGCGCTCGTTCCTGACCCAACCCGCGTTATTGATCGCGTAGCCAAAATCCTTTTCGCCATCAAAGGTAAGCTGCCTTTCCTCGTCAGTATCGATGGTTCGGATCCAAAGGTTGTTGTCTTTTCGAAAGGCCTCAAAATTACCATCAGGAGAAATTGCTGCTGTTCGCCGGGCACTCTCACTGTCTGTTCCCTCAACCGATTCGCAAGTATAGGTAATCACGCTGCACGCGATATTACCATTTCTCTGAGGAGATAAGAGTCGATCTGTTTCACCGTCATACGAAACGCGCGAAAAGTTTACTTCTGCGCCGGATATTCCAAGATGGAGGTTAATTGCTTCGGTCATGCGCGCCTCATCAAACAATGGACGGTGCTCACCGTGGGCAGGATCTACTAACATATATACCTCGTCCTCCGGCATTCTCTGAAAGTACCAGAAACGATCATCCTCCAGCCAGTTTGGCTGTATGCTCGTGTGGTAAACCATGCCTCGGGTTGTTGTCCCAAGTGTAGCCTCTGCACGGGAGTAGTTCTCCTCAGTGACGGTAATCTGAGCGTCAACCTGTGCCACGAAAAACAGAAACAAAAACAAAGTTGGAAGCTTTACTCGCATTGGATCATTGAATTGATATGATTAACCACCCCGGCAAACTATAGGGATTGTACCCAAACTATAGTATGCAAACCGGGATCCACCCATAACTTAAAGCAATTGGTCTCGTGAAACATTATTTGTTGCTGCTATCACTATTTCTACCTGGCCTGGTCTTGGCGCAGGCTGACCCCAACCCCGCGATGGAGGACTTCAACATGGAAGCCTCTGACCCGCAGGCTATTGAGATAGCCGATCAGGTCATGATCAGCATGGGCGGGCGCACCGCATGGGATAACGCCCGATACCTGAGCTGGACCGTTTTCGGTGACGATCATGTATGGGACAAGTGGACAGGACGGTTTCGGTGGCAAGGAGACAGTACCGTCGTACTTATGAATATCCATACAATGGAAGGACGGGCGTTCACTAATGGTGACGAAGTCATGGATGCAGATGAACTGCTCAAAGGTGCCCACAGAGATTGGATAAATGCCGGTTATTGGCTTCTTATGCCCTATAAGCTCAAGGATTCGGGGGTCACGCTGGGCTACAAAGGGGATGGTCGGACGGCTGACGGCAGGGAGGCGCACATTCTTACCCTCGGATTTGAGGAGGTGGGTCTAACCCCACAAAATGGTTACGATGTCTACGTCGATAAAGAAAGCGGCCTCGTAACTCAGTGGTCCTTTTATAGGAATGCCGATCAGGAAGAACCTTCCTTCACCACAACCTGGGGCGGATATGAGCATTACGGTGGCATAATGCTTGCCAATACCCGTGCCGTACCTGGAGACGAGCCAAACGCCCGGATTCTCTCGAATTTGGGTGTTTATATGGAACTGCCTGATGCGGTCTTTGAAGATTCAGGCTGGATTTCTTTGGCTTCTTTAGGGACGTCGGAAGAATCTGCTTACTGAGCCCAGGCCACCAATCCTGAGCGCTGCATCGAAACTTGGTCCTTGTGTTTGGGCAGGACGCGCACAGTGTATCCTGCCGAGCCACTGTTCGTGCAGGTTACATTTGTAGCCTCGTATAGGTGAGACGTTCCGTCTTTGACCTCTGTCAGAACCATGGGGGTGATGGTTGCATCCACGATTTCCCCCTTGGCAGTGACGCGTCCCAGGTATAGTTGCACCTCAACATCATCGGGCAACAAATCTCCCAGCTTCACGCATGCCCTAATGGTAAATGGCATGCCCACCTTTTGACTTCCCTGCGGGGAATCGTCAGTCACGCACACCTGGACCCTTTGCCAAGCCTCCTGGATCTTCTGCTGCCACTTAGACAGTACACGCGCTCTTTCCAAATCCTCGGATTGTAGCGCTTTCGCGCGTGCCGCGGCGGTCAGGTAAATTTTTTCTGTGTATTCCTGAACCATTCGGTGCGTATTAAAGGAATTGTTGTACGTCGCAATTGAGCGCTTCATTCGGGCGATCCATTCTCGGGGTGGCCCTTCAGGGGAACGATCATAGAACAGCGGCACTATCTCGTATTCCAGTTGATCATACAATTGGGCAGCTTCCCGCTCATCCTGATAGGCATGATTCTCCATGACTGCACCATTACCTATGGACCAACCAATTGATGCATCAAATCCCTCATCCCACCATCCGTCCAATATGCTGAGATTGAGACCACCATTAGCGGCAGCCTTCATCCCGCTAGTCCCACTTGCCTCTCTGGGGCGCCGGGGAGTATTTAGCCACAAATCCACGCCCTGCACCAGACACCGCGCAATTGCCATACCATAGTCCTCGAGAAAGACAATATGGTTGCGCAGAGACTCTGTGTTGGAAGCATCAACAATCTGCTGAATCAATTCTTTACCTGGAAGGTCACGGGGATGTGCTTTGCCCGCAAAGATGATCTGAACCGGCTGTGATTCATTCGTCAGAATTCGTACGAGCCGATCGTAGTCCTGAAGTAGAAGGGTTGCGCGTTTGTAGGTGGCGAACCGACGTGCGAACCCTATCGTGAGTGTGTTCGGATCAAGTATTTTTGCCGCTCGGTCTATTTCCTTTGTCGAGGCGCCCAATCGGTGTAGCCTGGACTGCAGCGACATGCGGGACTGCTGAACAAGTTGCTCCCGTTGAATTACGTGGGTTTGCCAAAGTATTTCGTCCGGGATCTGCTCCGCCTGTTTCCATTGAGAAAGGCTTATCGCCTGTTCGCGCCATTGTGGGCCTACATACCGGTCAAGGTGCTGTTTCATTGCACCCGAGATCCACGAAGAAGTGTGGATCGCGTTGGTTACATGATTGATTGGCACTTCGTTTTCCGGCAGCGCAGGCCAAAGATTATGCCACATGGCGCGACTTACCTCCCCATGCAGCCTGGCCACACCATTACATGCATCACTCATCCGTAGTGCAAGCTTGGTCATGCCGAAGAATTCGTTGTCGTTGTCTGGATGTTCACGGCCGAGGGCCAGAAATTCCCGGCGATCAAGGCCTAATGCATCTTTGGCATAAGACACTAGGTAGCGATCCATGAGCTCTGGCGGAAAACGATCATGTCCCGCCTCCACCGGAGTGTGTGTCGTGAAAACCACGTTTGCAGCCGCAGCAACGCCGGCTTCCTTGAAAGGCAGATGATGGTCTACCATCAGCTTCCTGGTGTGCTCTAGCGTCAAAAATGCTGAGTGTCCTTCGTTTAGGTGATAAACTTGGGGCCTTAGGTTCAGCAGTTGCAAGGCTCTGTATCCGCCAATACCCAGGATAATTTCCTGTCTGATACGGAGCTCATTGCCACCTCCATACAGGTAATCTGTCAGATTTCGATCTTCGCTATGCTCGTTGGCGTCAAAATTAGTATCCAACAGATACAAGGGCACGCGTCCCACCTGCAGACGCCAGATACGTGCATACACTCTACGTCCCCCTATTTCAGCGTGTACCTGTAGTGGTACCCCGTTCGTGTCACGTTCCAGCGTCGATGGCAGACTAGTAAAATCAATTTCACGATAGGACTCCTGTTGCCAGCCGTTTTCATCCAGAGATTGAATGAAGTATCCCTGTTGATACATGAGGCCAACTCCGACGAGGGGAACTCCAAGATCGCTGGCACTCTTGAGGTGATCGCCTGCCAATACCCCGAGTCCTCCAGCAAAAAGTGACATGCACTCGGTCACGCCAAATTCAGCAGAAAAGTAGGCTGCTAGTAGTTTATCATTTTTATGGACGCGGGAGTACCATGTTGAGTCCTCCTGCATGTATGCATCAAAGGATGCGCATACTTCATTCAGACGTTTGACAAAGCCTTCATCCTCCGCAAGTTCTTCTAACCGGGCCGCTGAAGTTTGGGTCAACATTCTAACCGGGTTGTGACCGGAAGAGTGCCACAGGTCCGCGCCGAGCCCCCGAAAAAGCTCTACCGTATTTTCGTCCCAAGCCCAACGAACATTGTATGCTAGTTCCCGCAGCCTTTCGAGGGAAGGAGGAAGAGACGGGGTGATAGTTAGCGTACGAACTGGTTTGGGAATCATTTTCGTTTCCGGTAGCGTGTCACGGGTTTAGCGCAGGACGCAGTGAGTAACCTTATTTTAGTGCGTTGAAAGATATAACCAGACGAAACAGTTGTAACCTCAGAATCTAATTGGATTCAAGTTTTATGCCTGAGCGCGCGCTTATACTTGCAAACGGACTTTTTGATAGCGTTTTCGCAAAAACGACACACGGGCTTCTACGCGGTCCCAGCCGGTATACCATTCTGGGAGTGATTGATCCTGATTACGCCGGTCAGGATGCCGGTCATATTCTTGACGGATGCCATCGGAATATTCCTGTTTTCCATACCGTCGCAGAAGCCCTAAAGCTCACCTCCGCTCGTCCAACTCATTGTGTGGTCGGTGTCGCAACGGCCGGGGGAATGCTTCCGGGTGCTCTCCGCAAGGAGCTGCTTACCGCCGCCTCTGCCGGGCTTACATTGGTAAACGGGCTTCATTATCTACTCTCGGATGACCCGGAGATTGTTGACCGAGCCACAGCCGGCATTATTGATCTGCGAAAGCCCAGACGCGCGTCGGAATTTAGATTCTGGACGGGTGAGATACTATCGATTCCCACTCCACGTGTTGCTGTTCTGGGTATGGACTGCGCGATTGGCAAACGTACGACGGCCATGCTCCTGCGTGCAGCGCTCCGAGCGCAGGGCATCAATGCCGAAATGATCTACACAGGACAGACTGGCTGGTTACAGGGGCTTCGGCATGGCTTTATTTTTGATTCGACGCTGAACGATTTTGTGTCCGGCGAACTGGAAG
The DNA here is from genome assembly GCA_028875125.1 of Bacteroidota bacterium. Classification (GTDB taxonomy): domain Bacteria; phylum Bacteroidota; class Rhodothermia; order Rhodothermales; family Bin80; genus Bin80. Next base: position 55,662 of record JAPPGC010000065.1, read on the forward strand.
GTGCAATCCTGGCGTGCGCCAGGGAATTGGAACCAGATGTTATTCTCCTCGAGGGGCAGTCGGGGCTGCGTAACCCGGCTGGTCCGGCTGGGGCTGAATTTATTTGTTCAGCGCGAGCAGCCGGGGTCATCTTGCAGCACGCACCTGCGCGAAGTCATTTTGAAGATTTCGAGCACCTTGATTGTCCTCTGCCTCCGTTGGATCAAGAGATTGAACTGATTCGCCTACTGGGCTCCCAGGTGTGGGCAATTTCTCTGTTCACCCGTGGACTTGATGACGCGGAATCCTCACGGATTGCGGCGGAGCTTGAAGCGTGTCACAGATTGCCTGTGGTACGACCTCTGGAGGATGGGGTGGGGCGTTTGGCGGAAACGGTCCAGGAAAAACAGTTCTCATGATCATTACCGGTGTAGAAACTTGGACTGATCAATTACCCTTGACGCGGCCATACGTGATTGCAACGCGAGTGGTCAGTTCGGTCGACCTACATTTTGTCCGACTGGAAAATAATCTGGGTGCTTTCGGTCTTGGATGCGCTGCTCCCACTGCTGAAAATGCGGAAGCGTGTCTTGGTGCGCTGGACGCCTGTGCACGTGAAATTCTGAAAGGGAGTGATCCCCGACCGCTGAGAGCTCTGATCCGCCGATTGCGAAAGGAGTGTGTTCAGTATCCCTCTGCCATGGCAGCCATGGATATGGCACTATACGATCTATTGGCACGGACCGTGGGGATTCCCGTAGCTGCTATGCTCGGACAGTGTGTGAAAGCCCTACCCACCTCCATTACGATTGGTATCCTGCCATTGGAAGAGACCCTAAGCGAAGCGCGTGAATATCTTGGGCGCGGATTCAGATGTCTCAAAGTCAAACTCGGATTGAATTATGAAGAGGATATTGACCGCCTGCGAGCACTGCGGGAGCTCTGTTCGGCGGATATACGAATTCGTGTTGATGCCAATCAGGGCTATACCATTGAACAGGCCAGACAACTTGCGCATGAATCGCATGCATTGAATCTTGAACTTATTGAACAGCCTCTTGGCAGGGGAAAAGAAGGGCATCTGCTCGGGTTATCAAGAGAAGCCCAAAAACTGATGGCAGCTGACGAGAGTTTGCATGGACCCGAGGATGCTCTTAGGTTGGCCGCTGATATGCCATTTGGTATTTGGAATATCAAACTCATGAAATGTGGGGGTATTACTGGTGCGCTGGGAATCTCAGATATAGCGGAGCTGGCAGGTATCGACCTGATGTGGGGTTGCATGGATGAGAGCGCAATCAGTATTGCAGCCGCACTGCACACCGCTTATGCTTGTCCTCAGACGCGCTACCTGGATCTGGATGGGAGCTTTGATCTTTCCCGGGATACTGCGGTGGGTGGATTTATTTTGTCGGATGGATATATGCATCTCCTGGAAACCCCAGGTTTCGGTGCGAATCTTGCCGACTGACCGCCATTGTCAAAAATGGGACATCGGTGAATGCAGGTGTTCGGGACGAAACCAGTCTGTCATATTTTCGGATACATGTAGTAGATCCGCTTCAAGCTCGATAACATCTTCGTAGGGACACCATACTCCATGGTGTGGCTTAGCGGTTCAATCGTCTATTGAGTAATTGCCCAAACGATCTTTCTGGATTTTGCGACAATACTGCGCAAGTCCCAGAATCAAACATATGGTGCAGGCCATTACAGATGGTTTTTAGGGGATGTCGCGTGTGGACTTGCGGGGACTGTCGGAGGCATTTTGAGCGGACCTTGACGGTCTTGGCCACAGGTAGAGTGTGCACGTTTGGTGAGCTTGCTACATATTACCCCCCCGCAGGCTGTACTGGAAAAAAGGACCGAAGTCGTTTAAGAGGGGTAAGCCTAGTCTTGTTAGGGATTCAGCCCTCTCAGAGAACAGGTCCCTTAACGGAGATTTCAGCATACTTCGCAGTATCTGAGTCTTTGCGCCGCTCAGGAATACAGCGGAATCAATGGTCTGGTTTTTGAGGTAAGTGCACTAATTCCGTCTGCGGTGTGCAAACCGGACGCAGAAAGCCTTAGTACTTTTCAAATTTATATTGAAACCCAACTTTGAGATTTAATGAGAACGATCTTAATACCGCTTCTGGAGCTTGGCATCGTTGCCTGTCTTGTGCTCGCGGGGTTGCTCACCGGATGTACATCCCGTTTCAATGACCCGTCGGAGGAGGTAGTTTTTGCGTCTGAATTGGTACCATTCGAGGATTTGTTTGCGTTGGAGGATACGCTTGTGCTGGATCCTTCCGTGATTCTGGGACACATGTGGTTCATGGATGTTGATACTGACGGTAGCATCCTCGTCACGGACATCCAATCAGATCTGGCCAACCTGTTCGCTCCTACGGGGGAGCATCAGATGAGCTTCAGTATGGATACATGCTATCCAAGCGACTCTGGGCATAGTCTGTGGGCTTCGCGTTTTGCCGACGATGACCGCATCATATTGACGACAAGTGAAGGTGCTATTGTGGTTTTCGACCGATCAGGGGACTGCCTTGCAGCCAAACAGAAGAATGCAACAATCGCGTCTTTTTGCACTCGAGGCGATTCTATTTATGCATTCCGGGGGCCACGGATTAATTCAACATCCATCATGGATGTCCACTCGCTGGACCTGGGATCAAGCCGAGAGATCGTTTTGGAACCCCCGGAATTACCCCGACTCAATTCAAGCTACCGTGGCATCTCGGGAAGAGACATTGCGTGCTTTAGTGGCAGCCCATGGTACAAGTACCACGGGGACATGGATGCCAGAGCTGTATATGGTAACTCCAGGATGGCCAAGGCTCGGCCCGATTTCTTCGTCAAACGAGATCAGGATCTACCTGCCGGACTAGGCTTCCGCGAGGAGCGGGAAGTAATGGATGTCTATCCGCTTCTGAACGGGCTGTATGCCGTGGATGAGGACATTCGAATGGGGGTATTCTCGCCCATTGACGAGTCCTATCGCTTGGAGAACGTAACGGGCAGAGTGGTTTCTGGCATGAGCATTGTGAGCAACAGCAGCCAGTTCAAGGCGGTGAGCACCACACCTTACAGGACCCCCAAAACTGCTGGGAATGGCTATCTGTACTTCTTGGGCGAGCATGTACCGATGGAGAATGGAGAAGTAGGCAATCGGGCGTTGATACGATACCGGTTCATACCTCCAAAGGCGGTCAATGACTGACCAACTTCGCCGTATCTCTGGATAGTTTTGCTGTTTGGCCTCACCGCCCCGACAAAAAGGTGGCGATTTTGTGAGGAGCCATGGCCTTTTCAATGAATCAGATGAAAGTGCTCCAACCTTGGTCTCAGCGATCGGACATATCTTGTCCGATCTTGACGATCTGTTCCGAATTACCTGATGAACGAGGCGGACACTTCACACAAAGCATTGGTTCTCACTCGGAAAAGCCAGTATGAATACGCCGCCGGTTATCCGGTGCTTGCACGTATTTGTCTTACCCCGTGTTGCTTCCACCGGATGCAGATGCGCTGACTCCATATGGAATGTGTTTCCCAACCGTTCTGAGGTGGAGTACAGGCGTCATGAATCTGGGGTATTTCGCGTGAGCAGACGCACAAATTCCCCGTGCGCCTTTACGGTTCGGAATTTGCCCTGAATACACAACTCCTAAACATAAAACCCAACTTCGCCATCTGGTTTGACAAAGTTGGGCGAAGTACCTAAATATCCACGTTCCGCTTTTTGAGAATGAACAGACCCTCGTTGCCACTCGTAACGATCAGTGTACCGCTCTTGAAATAAGGAAAGTTACTCCAGGATGAGGACCCTGGACCTGGCTCAAAAAACCCAATCTCCGTTGGAGATTCTGGATTTGTGATATCAAGAATACGCAGACCTGCACCATAGTTGGACTGATACATCAGATTGTCCTTGATGTACAGGTTGTGATCCGTGTCTGGCGTACTCGCAATGTATTCAGTTACCAGTACCGGGTCGTCCAAGTCGGAGACATCCCAGACAAGCGTCCGCGTGCCTTCTACCAGTCCTCTTGGTTCATCCCCCTCATCATTCATGTAGAAGTACCTGTGATCCTCGGTTAGCCACCCTTGATGTGTGTAGGCCACATTAGGATAGGAAGCTACAGAAATAGCTATCGGGTTCTCCTTGTCCGTCACATCCGCAATGCTTAGGGCCGTTTCGTTGGATCCAAGGCAAATCTCTCGACCGTTATAGGCTAAATCTGGACCAGCATACGTCACACATTGTGCATCATGAGAGTAGCCCGTATTGCGCCTGCCGGTATTGGAGTCAGCAAAACAACCGGCAAAGGACACATTGGGGGGATCACGCAAGTCAAGCATGTGCAACCCGCCTCCACAGGTTTCCCCTCCTCCGCTGGCACCAACCACGAAGCCAAATCCCGTTTCTTCGTTAATCACAATGTTGTGTGCACTTGCAATCCCCGCGTAGAGTGCCGTTTCTGTGAACGTTACCGGCTCACTCTCAACCTTGCGCAACTGGTTCAGGTCAAGTACCTGCACACCATGTTGTCCAGCACCATCGGCGACTACATAGGCGTGGTCGGCATAAACCTTGATGTCTCTCCACACATTTGCGACGGAGCCTGCTGTCATCGGCAGATCTCCCACATATCGTGGCATTTCAGGATTGGATACATCTACGAAAGAGGTGCCGTCATTCCGCCCCACCAGTGCATATTCCTGGCCGGTTTGAGGGTCGGTCCATCCCCAGATATCATTCAGTCTGGACCCCCGGCCCCCTCCCATTTGAGGCAGCGGCAGGAATGATGTAAGATCAACATCCTGGCACGACCATCTTGATGCTTTGCCTTCTGCACAGCGCACTTCTTCTCCGGTGATCGCTTCGTAACCTTTGACTTCGTTGATGAGGGTAGCCACTGCCGACCATTCACCTTCGCTCCGATTCATAAGTATAGCCCCTCCTGCTCTGGAGTCCATGCGAACAGCGCCCACGGCAGCGTGATCTCCATTAAGTGCCAGACTGCTGCCAAACGCTGCGCGACCAATCTCATCGTCAGGCATCAGCTTCATTGCCCCTGTCCAGCCCTCTTCACCGGACATAAATCGGTACACAACGCCTCGACCTCGTCCACTACGACTGTCTCCAACCCAGATTTCACCGTCGCTGGCTGCTAGGGAAGCTCCGAACTGAGAACCCCGTTGTGCATCAAAAGGGGTAAGTTGAGCGCGCATGCGCAGTTGACTGGATTCAGGATCCCATTCGTACTCTAGGACCATGCCCTGCACGGGGGCGGATACGTACACCCGCCCTTTATGCACCATAACTGCACTACCCATTCGGCTTCGTTCGGTCAGAAAATCAGGTGCTAACTTGCTGATCTGCGACCAACCTTCTGATCCGTGCAAAAATGCATATGCCGCCCCCATGTTCTCCGTTTGCCCAGATGAGCCAACGACCGCGAGATTATCCTCAATTGCCACGACAGATCCAAAACCATCCCCCGGATTGATGTCCTCAACTGGCAGCATGCCGGTTTCCGAAAATGTACCATCAGGGTTTTTTGCGAAAACATAAACTGCCCCGGTCGACTCTGATCGCCCTTGTGCTCCGATTAAAACCACATCCCCATCCACCGCGATTGAAGTCCCAAATTCGTCTCCAGGCGATGCGTCTGATGCAGTAAGGCGAGCAACCTGTTGCCACATGTCATCATATTTGAATACGTAGACGGCCCCGCGAGCTTCATCTGCGTCAATGGCTCCGATCAATAAAGTCTCTCCGTCAGCTACAATCGTGCGGCCAAACCGCTCTAGCTCTTCATTTACGGACAATATGGTTGGCGCTCCTTCAAGGTTGTCCAGAGTGTAGATATACACCTCCCCAGGAAACGCCATATTACCGGTTTCCCCGACAAATACATGTTGCTCTGTCATCGCCAGCGCTCCGCCGAAAGCTTGGGCTTGTGCGCCGGTCGTGATCAACAGGCCGGCAGCAAGAAGAAAAAGTTGTTTCATTGATTTAGTCGGTTTTTCCCAGAATACCTAATATACTCCACATTCTGCACACATTCGGGCATGAAAACAGGAACAAGGATTGTCCGCCTTTGTTGGCGGGGGCATCTGGATTGTATGTGCCTGTGGTAAATATTTTCGAACCAGATCGGGAGGCTGTGGACCGAAAATGGCCCGCCCTAAAAGCTTGGCTTGACAAGGCGCTTGGCTGTGGGGATGACCTTGAAGGGGTTCTTTTCCTGGTCGGCTTACAGGAATTGCGCCAGGAGTTTGCACCAGACTTGGATAAAGCTTCTAAACAGCGTATTATCAATGAAGGCACATACAGCGTACTGGAAAGTCTTGGGTGCTTTGAGCGGATCGGCCAGGAAACAGATGGCTACTGGATCTGGGAACCTCACGAAGACTTCCCCGACAACCTGAGTTCTTCTCAACAAGAGTTACTGCTGCGTGCAGGTATTCTCAGCTATTTTGACCGTTACTTGAATCCATGAGACCCGTTGAATTTTTTTTCTGCCTCACCCTGTTACTGATAACCGTGATGACTACCAGTGGATGCGCGAGGAAGGCCAACTCCGGCCTGTCGGCAACAAATTTTTTCGAGATATCCACTCCCATGGGAGCGATGATCATTGAACTCTACGATGACACACCGGTCCACAGAGATAACTTCAAAAAACTCGCGGCCGAGGGTTTTTTTGACGGTACTACCTTTCATCGTGTGATCGGTGGATTTATGATTCAGGGTGGAGACCCAAACTCGAAGGATGATAATCCGAACAATGACGGCATGGGAGATCCTGGTTACACCATTCCTGCCGAAATAGTCCCTGGACGCTATCATAAACGCGGGGCGCTCGCAACAGCACGGGCAGGCGACAATATGAATCCCGATAGGGAGTCCAACGGCAGTCAGTTTTATATCGTGCATGGGAGTATTTATCCAGGAGAATTCCTGGATCAGGTACAGAATCGGTTGCAGCAAATGATCCCTGACTCAACATTTGAATACTCGAGTGAGGCAAGAGCCACCTATACAACCGAGGGCGGTGCGCCAATGCTGGACGGGATGTATACTGTTTTTGGTGAGCTGGTTGAGGGCTATGATGTACTGGATCGGATTACGCGGGTACTGACTCCCTCTAAAGCCGGTCAACGCGGAAACCCTAACGGTGACAGACCTATGGTAGACATTACTATGCAGGTCCGTCCACTAACAGACTATGCAGAGTAGCTCCTCATCTTCCGGGCGCCAACTTACGGATCAGGAGCAAATACGCCGGAAGTCCAGAGAGGCGTTAGAAGCTCAGGGGGTCAATCCGTACCCGTACGCATGGCCTGTCACGGATCATGTGGTTCCCGTTCTGGAAGAATTTGACGAAGCGGCTCCCCAGGAAACGGTTTCCATGGCAGGCCGGCTGATGAGTCGGCGGATCATGGGAAAAACATCCTTTTTCGATTTCCAGGATGCGACGGGGCGCATGCAGGCATATGTTCGCAGAGATGACCTGCCAGAAGGATTCTATAACAAAGTCTTCAAGCGCCATATTGATATCGGTGATATCGTCGGCATTGAAGGGAAGGTCTTTCGTACGCGAATGGGCGAGATCACGGTTCATGTTTCAAAGCTGGAACTTCTTGCCAAAGCGCTACGCCCCCTTCCAATTATCAAGGAACAGGAGGGCCTTGTCTTCAATGAGGTCACCGAGAAGGAATTTCGCTACAGACGGCGCTATGTGGACCTGGTCATTAACCCACATGTGCGCGAAGTTTTTGTGAAACGTGCCCGTATGGTAACAGCCATCCGGGAATTTTTGGACGGCAAGGGATTCATTGAGGTGGAGACTCCGGTTCTTCAACCGGTCTATGGCGGAGCGTCTGCACGGCCGTTCAAGACGCACCATAATGCGCTTGATATGCCGCTCTACATGCGCATTGCCGATGAGCTGTATCTAAAAAGATGCATAGCCGGTGGTTTTGACGGTGTATATGAGATTGCCAAAGATTTTCGGAATGAGGGCCTGAGTCGCTTCCACAATCCTGAGTTCACAATGCTGGAGCTCTACGTGGCCTTCAAGGACTATGTGTGGATGCAGGACCTAGTGGAGGAGATGCTGGAGTCTGTCGCGTGTGTACTTCATGGCCAACCCCGCGTGCAGTATGGTGAGGAAGCGATTTCATTTGAGCGACCATGGCCCCGGATTTCTTTTTTTGACGCGATAGCGCAACGTACGGGTCATGATCTGTACGGGCAAGGCCGGGATGTCCTTCTCCAGGTGGCCCAATCTCTGAACATAGAGACCTCAACCTCTATGGGCAATGGCAAGCTGCTGGATGAGATTTTCAGTTCCTCGGTCGAGCCTCATTTGATCCAGCCTACCTTCATCACTGACTATCCGCTTGAACTCAGTCCGCTAGCCAAGCGACATCGCAGTCAAGAAGGGCTGGTTGAGCGTTTTGAGATGTTCGCAGGGGGCAAGGAGTTATGCAATGCTTTCAGTGAGCTTAACGACCCGGATGATCAGCGTGCGCGGTTTGAGGAGCAGGTACGTCTTCGCAAGGGAGGAGATTTTGAGGCGATGCAGATGGACCATGACTATTTGCGTGCTCTGGAATATGGTATGCCGCCCAATGCCGGGTTGGGCGTGGGAATTGATCGTCTCGCCATGCTCATGACTAACCAGCGCACCATCCGTGACGTAATCCTATTTCCGCTTATGCGTCCCGACTAACCAGCGGGGGAGGGGGTCTGGACTGGTTTTGCCCCAGGTTAACCTTGTTCACGCGAGAGTCTCCTTTCAAAGCTGTCCACTTGAAGACTACGACGAATCCACCGGTGGCCTGTCACGAAGTGACCGGGATCGCTTTGCCGAACGTACGTTACGCATGAAGCCCTCGTACTTCGCCCGCTTGACTGCGCTCCCCTTGAAGCGTTTGCGAAAAGCCTCCAGATCCAGTTCCTCCCATTCTTCAAGTGGAGTATCTCGGACACCCGCGCGGGGCTGGAATCGGGGATCTCTGGTTGAGTAACTGAACTTGTTCCAGGGACATACATCCTGGCATATGTCACAACCGAAAATCCAGTCTTCCTGCCCCATTACAATGTTCTCCGGCAAGGAATTTCCCCTGTGTTCTATCGTCCAGTAAGAAATACAGCGGTTTGAATCTACCGCATAAGGCTGATAGATAGCGTCTGTGGGACACGCATCAATGCACCGGGTGCATGATCCGCAGTGATCATGGATGAAGGGATCGTCACAAGCTAATGGCACATCAACAATCAATGATCCAACAAAAAACCAGGAGCCTATCTGGGGATTGATCAGGTTGGTGTTTTTGGCAATCCATCCCAGCCCGGCACGCTGCGCCCATACCTTATCCATAACCGGAGCCGAGTCAACGAAAGCCCGGCCGGACAAAGTTTTTACCTCACTCTCGAGCCACGCATACAACTCGTAGAGACGGCCTTTCATCACTTGGTGATAATCATCTCCCCACGCATAACGACTGATCTTCCCGGCTTTTTCCGCATGTTCAGCTTCATGCCAGTAGCTGCACAGTACATTGATTACGCGTTTTGCACCGGGGACAAGTTTTCTAGGATCCACACGTTTTTCAAAATTCCGCGCCATGTAAGTCATGGATGCGTGCAGTCCCTTTGCAAGCCAGGATTCTAATCGATCTGCTTCTTCATTTAGTCGTCGGGCTTCCGCTATTCCACACGCATCAAACCCTAACCGGGCTGCTTCCTTTTTCAGGCGCTGTGCGACTACGAACTGCTGATTTTCGTCAAACCCAGGCATGTGGAATGTGAGTAGTGCCTCCCAAAAAATACTTATTTTTGCCGAGTCGAGTGGGCGTGAGGGCCATGGTTTAAACAAATCCTAAGTGCGAATCTGAGGCTTAATGCCCTCGGCTGTATCACTTAGATCCCCATTCACAACAATTCTGGCAGAACCAAAAATAAAAGCGCCCCGGCACATTGTACCGGGGCGCTTTGCATTTCGTCAGTATGCAGTCGTCAGTTCAGCGGGATCGTATCTACCCGTCGGAACAGGCTTGCGGACTCTTTCTTTGTGGTCTGGCCACCGGCTCCCATACCAATATCGGACAGACGGGCTTCGTCTATTCCGTTGTCGATGTAGTATTGCTTGACCGACAAGGCACGGTCTTCACTCAACCCTTGGGAGTTCCGCTCATCGCGGGAAGAATAGCCTTCAATACGAACATTGAATTCGCAATTCTGAAGGATCTCCAGGTTCTCTGACAATTGACTGCGGCCGGCATCCGTGAGTACGGATGAATTACGATCAAAGAAGACCGTATTCATTTCCGAAATATCACAGTCGAAACAGTTCTCCTCGTTCACATTTACCACAGTAGTACGACTGTCGCTGCCCGCCTCGTTGGTCAATGTAAGGGTTACGGTATATGAGCCAGGCTGATCATAAGTATGCGATGGGCTAACTGCCGTGCTGCTTTGACCATCACCAAAGTCCCAGGTGTAGCTTAGTGGATCCGACCCAACTGCGTTAGCAGTGAATGTAACACTCGGATCCGCATCGCATATGCTCACTGTCTCCTTATCAGATGTCAGTGTGAGTATCCCGGGTGGGGCGATTACGGTAACCGTGCAGCCCCCGGTTGCTGTTCCCCCCTCATTGGTCGCGGCGAACATCACCTCGTAAGTTCCCGCCTCCGTGTAGGTATGAGAGCCAGAATCGCCCATGGCAGTTCCACCATCACCAAAGTCCCAGCGTAATTCAATTGGCTGCGTGGCAACCTCGGCATTAGTGACCGCGGAAAAATTAACTTGGGTATCGGTGACCACCGCTCCCGTAGGACAGTTCAGAGCACCAACCTCAGGCGGAGTAATCGCTTTCGTGAAGTTTACCTTGAGCCCCGCCCCCAGCCCAGTCAGGACGTCAGCTCCACCGAATCCGTGCTCAGCCGTGCCGTCAAGGCCCTCATCCCCGAAATGAATACCAGCATTGAGCTCCGCGAAAAATGAAGTACGTGGATTGAATGCAAAATCCATACCTGCGCCAACAAGCGGTCCAAAAGCACCTCCACTCTCCTCTGTCGTGTATGGTGCTACCTCCTGCGTTACAGTCCCAAAAGAATACGATAGTCCGAAGTTGAGGTAGAGAGCATTACGTGTCGTTGCCTCAGCGAACGTGTAACGCCCAATAGCCTGAATAGAACTCCGAAGTGAATTATCATTTTCCACACCGGAAATATCTTTTACACGTGCCGGAAACTGTGTGATCACAGGATAATCTCCCGCGACGTATGCCAGACTGATCCCAAATGGGACGCTTAATTGATAACCTAACTCAAGTCCAAAATTCCAGGGTGTGCCCGCATCAAATGCGTCGCCATTGAAGTTAAATGGTGACTGCTCATTGTCTCCAAAATACCCAGAGAATCCTACGCGGGGCTTAACGAACATTGTGCCCTCCGGGCGCAGTTTTTTTGCATACTCCTGCGCGAATGTGCCAGGCACGATCACGAGAATCAGGGCAAGTGATACGAGCCTAAGCATCGTTGTCGAATATCGTTTTAAGTTTTCCATGAGGTCCTATCCTAATGTTTATGTATGCCTTTTCGTCTTGGCTAGAAAGACTAGTTGATCTTATTCATGTGCCGCAGGATTTGAACCTTGTAACGGACAGATTTATTGCGGTGGATGATACCTTTCGTAGCCAATCGGTCAAGATACGCCTGGGTCTCAGGGTAGAGAGACTGTGCAGCAGAAACATCATCCGTTTGCATAATCTTCTTGACCATTGTTCGCATACGGCTTCGATGTTCGCGATTGCGAAGTCGGCGCGCAGCATTCTGGCGCACCCGCTTGATTGCAGAAGTGTGCTGGGGCATTGATTTTTAGCGTGTTTGAATCTGGAAACAGCAATATACAATGCGGTTGTACCAAAAGCGGTATCAGGTTGTTCTCTAGTCCATCATCTTCCGTAGGAAAGCCGGGGTATCTTCCGAGGATTTCCGTTCCTGGGATTTGGTCGACGCGTTATCTTCGTCCAAATACAAAACCTTCGACTCTTCTCCTGAATTTCTCCTGCGGGGCTCAGTAAGGCCACGACGTTCCCATGCTGGCGTATCCAATGTTTTGAGGTTCTGTTCTCCCTTGTATCCGAAAACCTTTTCGTCTAGCAGGGGTCTGCTTCGCTGCTCCTCCTGGACTGTACCGGCATGCCCAAGACCTGTCGCGATCACGGTAATTCGCACAGAATCCTTCATCTCCCTGTCAACCACAACACCCGTGATGATTTCGGCTTCCTCTCCGGCTTCCTCCCCAATGACTGCCATTGCGGAATTCACTTCTTTGATCGGCACTGAGTCAGCGGTGATGTTGACTAGGACGTTCCGGGCTCCCGCTATGGACATACCGTCCATGAGTGGGCTGGAAATCGCCTCAAGGGCAACAGTGGCTGCGCCCACCTCCAAATTACCCGTGGCCACTCCCATGATTGATGTTCCGCTATCTTCTATTGTTGTGCGCACATCTGCAAAGTCCAGGTTAATCAGACCGGTCTTTGTAATCAGATCGCTTATACTGCGGGTTGCATTGGACAGTACGTCGTCTGCACGTTTGAATGCCTCGGCGAGATCAGTATCATCATCCGAGATATCCAGCAGTCTTTCGTTAGGGATCACGATAAGTGTATCTACACATGGCCTCAGCTGCTCAATGCCTTGTATAGCAGACTTCATACGTTTACGGTTCTCGAACTCAAACGGCTTGGTTACGATAGCCACGACCAAGGCACCCATTCGTCTTGCAACGTCGGCCACAACCCCGACCCCCCCTGTGCCCGTTCCTCCGCCCATACCAGCGGTAACAAAAACCATATCAAACCCGTGCAGCGCCGCCTCGAGCTCTTCCTGACATTCCAACATAGCCTGAAGTCCTAATTCTGGTCGCGCCCCTGCTCCCAGCCCCTTGGTTAGTTTTCGACCTGCCTGAACCTTGTGCGTTGCAAGACTGTTGTTCAGATCCTGGGCATCCGTATTCACAGCCATGAATTCAACAGACTCCAATCCGTCGTTGACCATACTGTTAATGGCGTTACCACCGCCTCCTCCCACACCAACAACGCAAATCTTTGCTATGCCGCTATATTCGGCGTCAAAAGTAAACCGGTTTTTTTGTTGAGTTTCCATGGAGTTACCCTCAGGTTTTTGTTTGATTCTGCTCGTGCAGATTGATTGCCCTATAGTTCATCGAACCAACCTTTCATGCGTTCGACGATCCGTCCCCAGGATGAGCTGCCCTTTCCACTGTAGGATGCAGCACCGGAGAGGCGTTTTGCCCCATCGTCCTGAGTTACTGTTTTCATCATTTTCGGATCAAGACCGTACAGTACAAGCCCCACGCCAGTGGCATACTTCGGGTCTGAGACTTCTTCCCAGAGTCCGCCTCCACGCTTTTTAGGAGAACCAACGCGCGTTTCGAGCCCCAGGATCTCATTTGCCAACTCTCGGGTTCCTCGAATCATTGATCCCCCACCAGTCAGTACGGCACCCGCGGAGAGGTATTTCCCGTAGCCACTGCGTCGTATCTCGATTGCAGTGATCTCCAGAATTTCTTCTAGTCTGGGTTGAATGATCTGGGCCAGCGCGCTGGTGCTGATCTCTTTTTCCTGCCTTCCCCCTAATCCTGGCATGCGGATCCGGTCCTCATCCTCTGTGAGATCTATCAATGCACAGCCGAACTGGCGCTTCAGTTGCTCCGCCTGGTTACGCATTACTCCCAACCCTTTCCGGATATCTTCGGTCACATGGTTGCCCGCCACAGCGATGACCGCCGTATGGCGGATCGTGTGATCTTCAAAAACCGCAACATCTGTGGTACCTCCTCCAATATCTATCAAGACCACCCCCACCTCCTTTTCATCGTGATGCAGGACGCTGAAAGAGCTAGCCAGGGGCTCAAGGACCACATCCTCAACTTGATATCCCGCCTTCTCGATGCATCTGTAAATATTCTTGGCTGCGGAGATCAAACCCGTAATGATGTGTACGTTTGCTTGAAGACGCACACCGTTCATACCCACCGGATCTAGGACGCCATCCTGATCATCAACGATAAACTCCTGAGGTATGATGTGGAGGATTTCCCTGTCGGGTGGCATAGCTACATGCGTTGTATCCTCGATCAGCCGCTTTACATCCTTCGCTGAAATCTCGCGCTCACGACTGGCGATCGTTATTACCCCCCGGCTCTGGAAGCTCTGGATATGATCCCCCGCGATGCCCGCGATTACGCTTTGGACCTCTACATCCGCTGCCCGCTCCGCTGCTCTGACAGCTTTCTGGATCGATGCAACGGTTTTGTCAATATTGACAACCACTCCCCTGTTCAGGCCTTCAGATTCAGTTGTACCAATACCAAGTACATTGATCTTTCCCATTTCATCAGATTCGGCCACAACAGCACATACCTTTGTAGTGCCGATGTCCATTCCGACTACAATTCGATCATCCATGGCTTGCAGTTTTATAGATAGCTACGCCGATTTTTCTCTCGTTATGATCTGTCCGTTGAACCGCAAATCAATGACATCAAAGACGCGATCTTCACGTCCAGCTACCTCCTTGTCCCAAAAATCATACAGGCGATCCAGACGCTTTTCCCAATCTTCAGATCCGAGACGAACCACTGCTGTGTGGTCGCCCCCCATCGCTCTCGCGATCAGGATCAGGCCATTCTCTGCTATTTCGAACTCAGATACAAGGATGTCCATCTGAGAGTCAATCCGTGGCAAAAGTGTCAATAGGTTTCGCACTGCTGGATTCTTCACTGGATGCACTGCGTGATAAGGCTCAGGCACCCCTCGCACAAGCGGTACATCAAATACCATATGTGCGGCGGGAGGCATCATGTAGCCATTTTCGTCCAGATAGTATGCTGTGTCACCATTCCCGGTCAGTACGAGTAGACGGGGTACACGCTCATAGATCTGCACATGTGTTGTGCCTGTCGGATAACACACAGCACGCGCACTGTGAATCCACGGATGCCTCTGCAATCGATCAACAATCATTTGTAGGGTAAGAGTACTATCCACCAGACTGTGCACCAAAGTGGAATCGGTGTACTGGATGCCTGCAATTTCAAGGCGAACGCAGGGGCGTTCCCACAGGTACTTCCAGCCCATTACCCCCCCTAGGCCGATCGGAATGACTACCAGGAGTACGATCCAAATTTGTCTACGCTTACCTTGCATCATTTATGCGGCTGCATCCTTGCACAGCTCTTCAGTGTATTGTCTGGCAACGCGCCAGATGTCTCCTGCTCCCATGAACAGTACCACATCGCCCGGCTTAGTCAAGTCGTGCAATACAGGCAGCAAGTTTTTCTTCTTCGCCCATCGGGCATCAAGATGCCCGCGGGCTGTTGCCAACTCTGCAATCAATTTGCCAGTCACGCCGGCGATTGGTTTTTCGCGGGCGGGATAAATTTCCGTTACGATCATCACGTCCGCGTTGAAGAATGCACGCGCGAACTCCTCCTTGAAATCGTTGGTTCGCGAGTACAAGTGCGGCTGAAAAACCGCCACAATCCGCCGATCCGGATAACCTTCATTTGCAGCATTCAGTGTAGCAGTAATCTCGGTCGGATGATGAGCGTAGTCGTCAATTACCAGGATACCGTGCGCCTTCCCCAGCAACTGAAAACGCCTGTGCACACCGGCGAAGCGTTCCAGGCCTGCTTTGATACGATCGAAACCAATCTCCAGCTCTACCCCTACGGCAATCGCAGCCAAAGCGTTGCGCACGTTGTGCAGTCCGAGGGCCCGAAGGGTAATAGATCCCTGTCGACGGCCAAACACCACGACGTCAAACTGCATGGCCATGCCTTTCTGCACAATCCCTTCAGCTCGAACCATGGCTTGACGGGCAGTGCCGTAAGTCATCACCCTGCGATCAATGTTGCCAATGATAGCCTGTACACCAGGATCGTCTAGGCACACAATCGCGGCCCCGAAAAAGGGCACACTGGTCGCAAACGCCGTATATGCCTGGTAAACTTCTCCCAGGTCTCCGTAGGTGTCCAGATGTTCCGACTCAATAGTAGTAATAACCGCCAAGGCAGGAGTTAGCCGCAAAAAGGCACGGTCATACTCATCTGCTTCAATCACGATAATGTCACCTTCACCACTGACCGCGTTGGTATTTATTTCGGCTACCTTACCCCCAACAATAATGGTGGGATCAAATCCGCCTTCTGTCACAACCCGGCCCACCATACTGGTCGTGGTGGTCTTTCCGTGGGTGCCAGCGACTCCCACACCATACTTCATGCGCATGAGCTCTCCAAGCATTTCTGATCTGGAGATCAACGGAATGCGGGCTGCAGTTGCCGCTTGCGTCTCGGGGTTCTCACTCACATCCACTGCTGAAGAATAGACGACCACACCTGCCCCCGCCACGTGTTTCCGGTCGTGACCTTCATACACAGTCGCTCCGTCAGCAACGAGCTTGTCCGTCAGTTCGCTCAGGCATAAATCCGAACCTGTGACACGGTATCCCCTGGACAATAGTACTGCGGCAATCGAGCTCATCCCGATCCCTCCGATGCCCACCATGTGTACATGACGGATACGCCCAAGCATAGGTTGTCGTCGCTTAGATTTCATTTCTCTCCCTCCCATCCAACGAGTGCCAGAATATCTTTTGCGATCGTCATGGCAGCTTCCGGTTTAGCGGCTTTTTGTGCTTCAGCGGCCATTAATGATCTTTGTTCGGGGTTAGCCAGGAGTTCGGGAACGCGTGTGACCAATGCGTTCAACAGCTCCTCCTCCGGCATATATATTGCAGCCCCCATTCGCTCCATGCTGCGAGCATTCTTTGTCTGGTGATCCTCTGCCACATGTGCTGACGGTACGAGGATGGCAGGTGTAGAGGTGCACAATAGCTCGCTGCACGTAAGCGCACCTGCGCGTGCCAAGACCAGGTCACAAGCTGCATACGCCAGATCCATTCGATCCACATACTGCAGGACCCTGAGCCTCGGGCGTTCTTTTTTTCGCATCCGGTTGTAGTAAAGCGCTCCAGTTTGCCAGATGATGTGAACATCCGGATCCGATAGAATTCTGTCCGCAACCTGGGCCATAGCCTCATTGATGGATTGACTGCCCAGCGAACCTCCGAATACGAATAAAACTTTTGCATTCCGGGGCAACTTGAGCGCCTTCCGGCTGGCATCGCGTGTGGTGGCAGTTAACTCCCGTCGCACGGGATTCCCGCTGATTCTACAGCGGCCTTCCGGAAACCAACTCTCCGCCTCTTTGAATGCGATGTGAATCTGGGCTGCCCTGCGCCCGAGAATCCGATTGGTTACCCCTGCATACGCATTCTGCTCCTGGGCAACAATTAGCCGTCCACGCATACCGGCAGCCCACAATACTGGCCCCGATACATATCCACCAGTTCCAACTGCGACATCGGCATCAAAATCATTCACTAACTGGTAGCTCTGCCATAGCCCTGTAGCCAGCTTCAGCGGTAAGCCTACATTGCGCAGTGGTTGTTTGCGATGAAATCCACTGATCGTGATTGGATGGATTTCAAACCCCGCCTCCGGTACAGCGCGCCATTCCAGATGGTCACGTGTACCTGCAAACGCAATTGCACTCGTCGGCACCAGCGAACGTATTGCCTGCGCGATAGCTATCGCAGGATAAACGTGACCGCCCGTGCCACCGCCAGCAAATAACACGCGTGGAGTTCTTTTCATCGCTCTATCTGTCGCGAAATGTTCAACAGAATCCCCAGAAGAGTCCCTGCCGAAATCATAGAGGTGCCACCGTAGGAAACCAGCGGGAGGGGGAGGCCCGTAACCGGCAGCAGCCCCACAGCAACCCCCGTGTGCACAAAACCATACAGCGTAAGGATCACCGTACAGCCAACGGCAATAAAGAGCCCAAGTGGATCCGTTGCGTGCCGGGCTATGCGCAAAAACCCTCGAAATAGCAGAACTACGAACAATGTCAGGAGCGCAACTCCCCCCAGCAGTCCGTATTCCT
Source organism: Bacteroidota bacterium (assembly GCA_028875125.1). Taxonomy (GTDB): domain Bacteria; phylum Bacteroidota; class Rhodothermia; order Rhodothermales; family Bin80; genus Bin80. The sequence goes on from JAPPGC010000065.1 coordinate 73,703, forward strand.
CGGTAATGATGGCGAAAATAAAGTCGTTGTATGGGGCCGGGAGGAAATCGCGTTGCACGCTCTTGCCGGGTCCGCGACCGGTCAGTCCTCCCATGGCCAGCGCAATGTGTGCCTGTCGGGCCTGGTACCCTTCAGCCTGTACGCTGAACGTCTCGACCTCTTCCGAGTGCGGGAATATCTTCACACCGAAATATGACTCCAGCCGCTGCGCCCGATTTGGCGAGCCAAGCAACAGCAGAGCTGCAAAGATTACGGCAATAGCCCCCATACTGCCGATGTAGGGCAGACTGAAACGCCCCACAAACGCCATGAGCATCACCGAAACCAATACGAGGAATGCGGTAGATACATCCTCAAGACCGATCAAACCAACCGTGGCAAATATCCACAACGACAGCGGCAGAAATGTTCGAGAGAAGCTCTGAATGTAGGTCTGTTTGCGTACCAGGAGTACGGCTATATATAGGATGAGCGAGATCTTGGCCAAGTCTGATGGCTGCACACTTAGCATGCCAACATGGAATGCGCGTGTCGCACCTCCATAGGTCACTCCGAATATCCGTACGAACACCAGTAATAACAGTGAGCCGATCAAGAAGAACCTGGACCAGCGTGCTAGATGGTGGTAATCAACCATACTGAATACAGTCAACGCTATCAGTGCCAGCCCTACCCGCAATGAATGACGCACAAGAAACAGTTCTGTATCTCCGCCCGCTTTGACCTCAGCCAGGAAAGCGATAGCACTGTACACGGCCATGATCCCAACTGCGGACAGCACGAGCGCGATCCACAGGACATACTTGTCCAGTGGATGCTGGTCCCGCAAATGTCGGGGAAATATTTTGAGGAGACCACTCATGCGCTAGAAACCCTCGACAATGCTTTTAAATCTCATGCCTCGTTCCTCGTAATTACTGAACAGATCAAAGGAGGAACATGCCGGGCTCAGGAGCACGACGTCTCCAGCCTGGGCACAATCGCGTGCTGCCTGCGTCGCCTCGTCCAGCGTGGTTACCGCCATCGCATTATTGCTGCACGGCCCAAGCTCCTTCATGACCGTGGGTGCACTTTCGCCAAATGCAATCAGGATCGGTACTTTGCTGGAGATGAGGGGCTTGAGTATGTCATAATTGTTGCCCTTATCCCGGCCCCCGACCAGCAATATGATCGGTGCATTGAAGCTGTGTAGCGCATACCATAACGCGTTCACGTTGGTCGCTTTGGAATCATTCACATAGGTGACCCCCTCGACACGGCGCACAATCTCCAACCGGTGATCTACACCAGTGAATCCTCGCAGACTTTCCCGCAGCACCTCGTCTGAAAGTCCGGCAGCCTGACCTGCGAGAGCCGCAGCCAGCGAATTGCCAACATTGTGGGGTCCGGGTATTCCTAGTTCGTCGGTCCGCAGAAGGATTCTTTCCTGCAGCCTGATTAAACCCTCAATTGCACTGGCCCCGTTTGATAGATGAACTTGTCTGCTAAAGGGCAGTCCCCGCACGTCAGAAGTTGTCACAAAATGCTCTACATGCTCACGCACGAGCGTATCATCATAATTGTAAACCACCACATCGCCGGTCGACTGGTTTTCGTAGATGCGCAGCTTGCTTTCAGCGTAACGCCCGAAACTGCCACCATATCGATCCAGATGATCGGGGGTAATGTTCAATACAACGCTTACATTTGGGCAAAACGCATCAGTGTGATCCAGTTGGAAACTGGATACCTCCAATACAACGACGGTATCTCCCCGCAACTCTTTCAGATGATCGGAGAGGGGGCTGCCAATATTGCCTGCAACAACCACGTCCCGGTCAGCGGTCTTCATCATGTGACCAATGAGCGAGGTTGTGGTTGTTTTCCCATTGGTTCCGGTGATGGCGATTATCTGTCCTTTTGCGTACCGGGATGCAAGCTCCAGTTCAGAATATACCGGGAGTCCCAGGGTCAATGCTTCTTGGACCGGTGGCGCTGTACTTGGCACACCTGGGCTCACAACGAGAAAGTCTGCTGATAATGTAGCCTTGGTATGTCCGTTGGCTTCCACAATGACGCCGTGCTCTTCGCACCAGGTCACGGTTACAGGATTTATCGGTCCGCTGTCTGAGAGCATCACATGGGCGCCAGCGCGGACCAGCAATTTGGTCACCGCCAATCCGCTTCGGGCTGCTCCCAAAACAGTTACTCGTTTACCCTTGACTAATTGCTCCTGCATTATCTGATTCGGAGAGAAAGCACAGTAGCCAGTACCGTGATCACAGTTACTAGCCAGAAACGGGTGACAATCTTGGCCTCATGCATCCCCTGTCCCTCATAGTGATGGTGAAGAGGCGCTATAAGAAATATCCGCTTTCCCGTTCCGGTCTTTCGACGGGTATAGCGGAAATAGGTGGTCTGCATAATGACCGATACTGTCTCCATGAAGAAGACGGCACACAAAAGTGGCAACAACAACTCTTTTTTGACCATAAGGGACAGCACGGCGATTGCCGCTCCCAGGGCCAGTGCCCCGGTATCTCCCATGAAGACCGTTGCCGGGTAACTGTTAAACCACAAAAACCCCAGACATGCGGTGACCATGGCAGACACGAATACGGTCAACTCGCCTGCGCCATTCAAGTGTGTTACCCCCAGGTACGAGGAAAAACCCGCATGCCCGGCTACGTAACACAACACCACCAGCCCCAGTGCCACGATTGCACTAACCCCGGCAGCAAGACCATCCAGCCCGTCCGTCAGATTGACGGCATTTGAGGTCGCAGTGACCACGAAGACGCTCATTGGAATGAACAGAACCCACCCCAGGTCAGCCCCGTCCATAAACAGATTTCCCAGCACGTTATAATCTAAATGCCAATCCTGGAAGAACGGCAGATCGGTCACAGCGCGTGTTTCTGCAAATTTTGGATGGAAGTACAACACACTTCCTATGAGCAGCCCTAGCCCTGCCTGCCCGATTATTTTCATGCGCGGAGCCAGGCCCTTTTTATCCTTGCGAACCGTTTTTACGTAATCATCTGCGAACCCAAACACGCCCATCCAGAGGATGGCAATCACGATAAGCCAGACGTAGATCTCACGCAGATCCCCCCACAACAGGGTAGAAATCACGATTGCACTGATGATGATGACCCCTCCCATTGTCGGAGTTCCGTTCTTGTGCGAGTGGTTCACCAGGCTGGGGTTCAGCTCCGTGCGCACTTCTTCACCAAGTTGTTTGCGTTTGAGCCAGTCTATGACGCGCGGTCCGATCACCATAGCGATGAGGAAGGCGGTAATCGCTGCGAGGGTTGCCCGCACAGTGATGAACTCAACCACCTGAAATCCCGGTGGACTAAATGCCGATTCCAGCCACTGCAGTATGAAGTAGAGCATAGCTTCAGGAGGCTGGTTGTGGATTACGTGAGGCGAAAGCTTCCTGAACCAGGTTTTGATCTTTCATCCTGATCTGGACGCCCTTCTCGGTTTGGACTGACTCATGGCCTTTGCCGGCGACGAGCACGAGATCCCCGGCCTTGCATTCTTGCCCGACATAGCGTATTGCTTCGGGTCTGGATGGGATCACCTGTACCTGATTCGGGTGCAGCATGCCGGAGAGGATCGCTTCAGCTATTGCCTCGGGGGATTCATCCCGGGGGTTATCGTTGGTGACGACAATCTGGTCTGCCAGCCGTTCAGCAACGGCACCCATGAGAGGGCGCTTGACCTGATCCCGATTGCCGCCACATCCGAATACACACCACAAACGAGCAGGTCTTTCACGCATATGCCGGGCTGCCCGTAGTGATTGCTCCAAGGCATCGGGGGTGTGTGCGAAATCAATGATGACACGCGTATCGTCATCACACAGATATTGCTCAAACCGACCGGCAACCGGCGGTGCTTCTGCCAGTGCTTCAATGACATCTGCTCCTGGTAGCCCAGTGGCCCGGGCTGCACCATACGCAGCTGCCAGATTGTAAGCATTAAAGTGACCTGCCAAACGAAATGAACTGGTTTGGCCGTCTAGGCGCAGCCTGAGTCCGCTCGGACTATCCTGTACGACACTGAATTGTATATCCGAATTCGGGTCCTGGCCGAATGAGCAGCGGTCAGCCCGGGTATTCTCGATCACACGCTCTCCCGCGGCGTCGTCCTGATTGTAGATCGCCACAGCACTGGAGTCCAGGCCGTCAAACAGACGCTTCTTCGCGGCGAAATACCGCTCCATAGTTCCATGGTAATCGAGGTGGTCGTGCATCAGATTGGTGAACACACCAACCGAGAAATCCAGTGTGGCGGTGCGACGCTGGTCCAGGGCATGCGATGACACCTCGATCACACACGCTTTGCAGCCGGAATCCACCATTTGCGCCAGCATCGGCTGAAGCTCGGTAGCGTCAGGGGTCGTGAGTGTAGATGTATATGTGGTCCGTCCGGTCAGACAGGTTACGGTCCCTACCAGGCCGGTGGGCGTGCCGGTATGCCCCAGTACATGCTGTATAAGCGTACTCGTAGTTGTTTTTCCGTTTGTACCAGTTACCCCCGTCAGTTGCAGAGAACGGGCTGGGTCTCCATAAAACGCCGCCGCAATCACAGCAGCAGCTTTTCGTGTATCCCGCACCTGCACAGAGTTGGAGACTTCCTTCGGGACCTCTTCACAAACAATGATCCGTGCACCCGCATCCAGTGCGTGCCGGATGTAAGTATGTCCGTCAGCCTGGTGTCCCCGAACAGCAACAAAGACGTACCCTGGCCGCACCTTGCGGCTATCCTGCGTGACTCCGGTGACAGCTGTTTCCGGCACATGCGCGGTAGCGTCGGCAGAAAGCCCCGCTCTGGTCAATCGGATATGTAGATCAGACCAGTTCATCCTATTGCAACTGGAGTACTACCTTTGCGTCAACCCGGGCTCCCGGCTCAGGAGATTGTACTACCACGCGTCCCTGTCCGCTCAACTGCACGCGAAATCCGTTCGCGGCCAGGCGGAACCATGCAGTTCTCGCATCCAGGCCAATCACATCGGGCATAACCTCTGATGGGCGGATCAGTGAAGTTGAAGGCACCGGTGCGTCGTCCTTGGTTCGCACGGTCCGTGCACGTTCAGACATCAATCGTGTAGGTGCGTTCGAGCGCTTCGAGGGCCCCCCCTGCGCCAATGCCCGCTGGACCAGTTTGTCTAGCGGACGTGGAGGATCGGGCGCGGGAGTCGGAGGGGTTGGAGGATCAAACGTTGCTATCCAGCGCTCGGCTATCCGCTTGAATATGGGCGCAGCCACCTGTCCGCCATAAATACTCGTCCTGGGCTCGTCCAGAACCACAATCATTGCCACCTGTGGATCCTCCGCTGGATAAAATCCGACGAATGTTGCTCGGTAACGGTTGCTGTAGCGTCCGTGGATCACTTTGCGTGCGGTTCCCGTCTTTCCGGCAATCGTGAATTCTTCTGTTTGTGCTTGTTGTGCGGTTCCTTCTTTAACCACATTAATCAAAGCCGGCAACAATGTCTGCACCGTTTCCGGCTTAAGTACGCGTCGAATGGAATCGGTCCTTGCGGGATCATCTTCTGCACGCCAAAGCACTTCTTCCCCGGTGACATCGCGGCGCTCAGATACAACATATGGCTGGCGCAGCAGACCACCGTTGGCCAGTGCAGAGTATGCCATCACCATCTGCAATGGCGTGACGTCTACTTCGTAGCCGATAGTAAGGGAAGCTTTCGTAGTCCTGCTCCACCGATTGACCCGTTTTAGAAAGCCTGCAACCTCTCCCGGAAGATCTATCCACGTTTTTTGTCCAAACCCGTAATTGCGCGCGTACCGGTACAGATGCTCAGCTGACATTCGTTCTGATGTAAGCGCCATGCCAATATTGCTGCTTTTTGAGATCACCTCACTAAATGAGATTTCTCCATTGGGGTGCGTATCGTGCAGCGTGCGTCCGTCAAGCACAAGTTCACCGTCGCCGGTGTCTACGAGACGATCCATCGAGGTAATCCCTGTTTCCAGGGCTGCGGAGGCGCCGATCAGTTTGAAGGATGATCCGGGCTCCAGGCGGTCAGTTATGGCACTGTTGCGCCAGGAAGACACCGGAGCGTTCAGTGGAACATTCGGGTCAAAGGTGGGGACGTTGGCTATGGCTATAATCGCTCCGGTATGAGGGTCAACCGCGATCGCGCTTCCGCGTTTGGCACGAGCCTCAGCTACGCCAGCAGCCAGCTCCTCTTCCATGATGGTTTGCCGGATGAGATCAATCGTGAGCACCAGCATTTGCCCGTCTTTGGGCGGGATGACAATGCTGGCCGGTCCAACCCGGCGGTATCCCCGACGATCACGAAGGAGCGTGCGCCTCCCCGGCTTTCCCTGCAGGTGTTCATCGTACTCCATTTCCAGTCCCGCTCTGCCTATCCCGTCAACATCAATATGCCCCAGTACATGGGCTGCGGTTTGGCCATAGACATATTGACGCTGGAATCGCTCCTCCAGTAATACGCCGGGGGCATTCCACGAAGCTATTTCTGTGCGTTGCTCCGGGGTCAAGTTGACCAACCTTACAAACTGCGTACTTTTTCGGCGATCAATTCGCCGGTGCAGCTGCGTACTTGATGTGCCAGTCAACGTCGCCAAGCGACGCAGAAAGTCATCTTTCTGTGCTTCAAACCCAGGTGCGGTGGGGTCCAGTGCAAGATCATATTTTGGTGAATTCACGGCCAGCGCACGTCCAGCAGCATCTACAATGTCTCCCCGTTTGGGGAGCAACAGCTCTTGGGATTGCGCCTGACGCAATCCCGCTTCGCGCAGATCATCGCCTTGGTCGACCTGCAGCCATACCAACTGCCCAAGAATAATGAATGGTAGTACTGCAAGACCTGTCAGTACTACGTACATTCGGCTGAGTATCTGATCTCTGACGTTCATGGTTGAGAGGGGTCAGCCAGGGTGTCTGCGGGAGCAGTTCCCACATACTCAAATTCAGGTCTATCCTCAAGCCCGAGTGTCTGCGCACGCCGGTAAATCACGGAAGGACCCGTGGCGGCGTGGTATTCCGCCAGGGTCTGGTTATGCTGCAGGTGGAGCCGGACATTTTCCCGGCTCTGGATGTTTATTTCATCAAGCAGATCCTGCGATTGATAAACGTGACCGATATAGATCGTGAAGGCGGCTGCGATTGCAAAGACCATCAGGCCGAAGCGCAGGGTTGATATACGCGCTAGAACTCTCGGTTTTAGAGAGACTTCGTCTATAACCGTCAACTCCTGCCAGCCGCGGACCGTATGCATGGCTCTATTCACTGCGCGCCGAGTGCGTGGGGTTCGGTCGCGGGGGCCCGGATCACTAAAATTGCGGTAATTTGTCATAACAACACTTTATCTATTGCTGACTGGAAATGCGCAACGGACACCGGCGCGCAGTTTTGCACTCCGTGAGCGGCGATTAGCTGCAACTTCTGCAGCGTCTGGCATCACGGGTCGGCGTGTGAGCGGTTGCCATGGCACGAGCTTCACTCCGTAAACATCCCGTTCGGCTTCGCCCGTCAGGACCCCGTCCCTTAGTATGCGTTTCACCATGCGATCCTCTAGTGAGTGATAGCTGATCACGACCAAGCGTCCACCTTCGATCACGACTCGTGCGCTGGCCTCCAGAACCAGAGCCAGTTCATCCATTTCATCGTTTACAGCGATACGCAGAGCTTGGAAGGTGCGGGCTACTGCCCGCGATTCCCACCGCAGGGGGACCGCGCTGCGCACAGCTGTGGCCAAATCGGTTGTGGTTTCTATCGGCCGACAGGCCACTATCCGTCGGGCTATTCGCCGTGCATGGGGTTCCTCTCCCCAGCGATGAAGGACCTTGCGCAATGCATCCTCCGTAAATCCATTCACGATATCGGCTGCAGCTGTTTGTGACTCCACATCCATTCGCATGTCTAGAGGGGCTGTCTGACGATGGCTGAAGCCTCGTGGGGCGTAATCCAACTGGTATGATGAGACTCCTAGGTCAAGCAACAGCCCCGTGATAGGCGCGTGCTCCTGCACAATGGCCTCCAGATCACTGAAAGCACTTTGATATACCATCAACTGCTTTGAGCCAAGGGCTTTGGGTAATCGCTTTTTCACGGCATGCACCGCATCGGCATCTCGATCAATTGCGATCACGCATCCTTTGGGCGAAAGTACAGAAAGGATGGCCTCAACGTGTCCTCCTCCTCCTGCAGTCGCGTCAACATACACGCCACTCGTATCCGTTATCAGATATTCCAGTACAGTATGATAAAGAACAGGTGCGTGATAGGCGGTCGCGTACGGCCCTTTTGCCGTTAACATCTACCCTCCCATCACATGCGTCGCAAGCGTCTCGTAGTCTGCTTCCTCCGCTGCTAAGTATTCATCAAATTTTTGGGGATCCCAGAATTCGATATGTCTCTGGCTTCCCAGAATCAATGCATTCTGGTTTATCCCCGCGTACTCAATCAGTGGTCTATGAATCGCGATACGACCCTTCTTATCCAAAACCACTTCCTCTGCCCACCTCAGGAACCGACGGGTAAAAGCCCTGTCCTGCCGATTGTATGGATTCAACCCCTCAATCTCACGCTCAATATCTCTCCACCTGTCAAGCGGATAAGCATAAATGCATTCCTCAAATCCACGCGTGATCACAAATGTCTCTCGTGCATCCGTGCTCATGCAGGCACGCATCTTCGCGGGAACCGCTATGCGTCCCTTGGCATCAATTGAATATGTTGCTTGCCCCTTAAACCCTGACATTCGGCGCTACCCGAGTATAACTAGGGAGACATGATACAAAAAAATATCATATTTCCCACTTTTGCCCACTTTTTCCCAATATAATCGTTTTCTTTTTACTTTGCAACGGGTTCCTTATACGGGGCCTGAAGCCCAAACGCGACACAAATGTCCTGTCAGGTGGGGGTACGAGCAGTTGTACCAGAGGGGATTCTGGTCAGGAATCAATTATCGCGTCGGGTTTTCTGGATGCTACGACATGTCGGCCGCAGCAGAAACAAATGATGTGAAAAGGGGATGAGGGCGGCCAACGATAGATCGATATTCAGGGTGAAACTGCACGCCGATATACCAGGGATGCGCGGGCCATTCGGCAATCTCTACGAGTCCGTTTGCCGGATTTATGCCCGTGAACTGGATCCCTTGTGCTTCCAGGCGGTGCCTGAGCGCATTGTTGATCTCGTACCGATGACGATGCCGTTCGCGTACCATCGTCTCTCTGTAAATTGAATGCACGAGCGATCCCTCAACGATACGGCAATCATAAGCCCCAAGCCGCATTGTACCACCCTTATCAGACACTCCCTTCTGATCTTCCATCAGATCAATGACTGGCCATGGGGAGTCCGGGTTGAACTCGGTGGAATCGGCATCTTCCATACTACACGCATCCCGTGCAAACGCTATAATTGCACACTGCAGTCCCAGACAAATGCCCAGGAAGGGGGTTTTGTTGACACGGGCGAACCGGGCTGCCTCAATCTTGCCTTCAATGCCGCGTGTTCCAAAACCGGGTGCCACAAGAATACCCGTTACGTCACCGAGTATTGCATCACAGTTCTGTTTGTTTATTTGCTCGCTTTCCACAAGCTTCAGGTCCACATGAACAGATAACTCTGCGCCCGCCAATATGAACGACTCAGAGATTGACTTATAAGCATCCTGATGTGCTACATACTTGCCCACGAGCGCGATGCGAACCTCCTTCTCCGGCGAGTGTAGCCGCTGAATGAAACGCGCCCAGTCTGTTAGGTCCGGCTGGTTCGTCAAGCGCCGTTGAATCACGTTATCCATAATTCTCAGGCGCTCAAGCATAAGTTTCTGGACTCCTTCCGTTGCAAGCTGGAGCGGCACCTCATAAATGGAGCGCGCGTCAAGTGCCTCAATGACTGCTCGGGTCTCAACGTTGCAGAAGCGTGCTATTTTGCCCCGCAAGTCTGAATCCAGCGGTCGCTCAGACCGGCACACCAGAAGATCCGGCTGGAGTCCGTAGGAGAGCAGCACTTTGACGGAATGCTGGGTTGGCTTGGTTTTTAGCTCTCCGGCCGCAGCCAGATATGGCACGAGAGTCAGGTGAGCAATCTGGACGTTCGTGCCGCCCTTTTCGTAGCGCAACTGTCGAATGGCCTCGAGGTATGGCAGACTCTCAATATCCCCGACCGTACCGCCTATTTCTGAGATTACAACATCCAGGTCCTGTTCTTCAGGAAGACGCAGAACCCAGCTTTTGATTTCGTCAATGATGTGGGGGACGACCTGTACCGTCTTCCCCAAATACTCTCCTGCACGTTCCTTGCCTATGACCTCACTGTAAACGCGGCCGGTAGTGATGTTATTGGCCTGGCTTGTTTCGTGCCCCAGGAATCGTTCGTAGTGCCCAAGATCCAGATCTGTTTCCGCCCCATCATCCGTGACAAAAACTTCTCCGTGTTCGTAGGGGTTCATGGTGCCTGGATCTACATTTATGTATGGATCCAGTTTCAGGATAGAAACTCTTAGGCCATGGCTTTCAAGAAGCCTGCCCAGAGAAGCACAAAAGATTCCTTTACCAAGCGAAGACGAAACTCCTCCTGTCACGAAAATATACTTTGTCACCTCAGTACGCAAAAATTGCGTCGGTTAATTCTAAGCCTGAATCGTGGCACGGGGGCCCACCTAAACTAAGGCTTTTGCCTGAATCTTATCAAGTTTTTCGGCGGGCAACTACAATCAGTCCCGTTCCTGCATCATTGTCTCGAGACAGATCCATTGAGTTCATGAGCAGTCCCAATGGTAAGACAGGGATGTAATAGAGCGCAACCAACGGCATCAATAACATGGATCTGCCCAATAACAAAAGGGGTACCTTGATCAGCATACGCCAGGCTGCCGATCCAATCGGTCCATAGCTATAGTGTGATTCCTCTATTTTCAGCCCGGCATGTTCAAGTTTTTGAGTCAATTCGCCGAGATTGTAGCCATCTCGTACATGCTCACCGATGAAACTGGATTGTCCATCGGCTTTGACATCCGATCCGCCCTGATCGCTCGGGGTACTGATAATTAGACGCCCGCCCGGAAGCAATCGCTGTGAAAAGTGGCCAATGGCAACCTCATCGGCCTCAATATGCTCAAGAATGTCTACTGCAAGGATGCAATCAAAAGCTCCCTCAACTTGGGGTTTTGTCACGTCATCAACCAGCAGCTCCACCCGATCAGACAGACCGAATGCACGAAAACAGCGGTCTGCCCGTTCGAGGTAGTCTTTTTTGATATCTATCCCGGTAACCGAAACTCCCGAATACTTTCGAAGCATATGCCAGGCGTACTGTCCGAAACCAGTGCCGGCATCAAGGAGTCTTGCGCCGGGGCCAAGGTTCAACTTTCGCAGTACACGATGGACATACCACGTTCGGAGAAATAATAAATCCAGGATTCCAAAAAGGATCGGGAGGCATCTAGGATATGAATCAATTAGACTGCCAAATCGATCCTTGACCGGGTCATACTCCATCAAATATCATTTTTGTAACCCATACACCATACCATAGAATAGGACCGTTGCAGTAGCCAGAGGCTTGATTGGCCGAAATTTGCCGAGGGCATTTAAAGCTCAAATATGCTGTACTGAGCGATTATTGTGCCAATCTATGTGCCATCAGTGAAAACGGTCACAAGTTCCAGGGGTTCTCCGGTACTTTCGTTAGGAGCAGTTTCGCGATTGGTAACCTGGGCCAATACGAAAACAGCGGTTAAAGTAATCGCAGAGATGGCAAAACCGTGTCAATATTCCGTGTCAAAATTTCCGCGAATTGGCCTCCCGGTGCCCGCAGAGAAATTCTGTACGGACTTGGAGGACCAGTGCCTACCGCCTCGTCCGATTTAAACGAGGGACTGGAGGAAACGCTCAAACTCTACAAGCCGTAGCTCAATAGGGTAAAGAAGCAGCTGTCAAGGTCTGAAAATCTGCTCCATACGCTGCAGGCCGGGCTACGTATGTTCAGTCTCGTCAGGAGATCCGGCCGCGTTCTGGTGTAACTCGGCGATTATATAGGGTTGCCGCTCCTCCATGCGTCCGCGCAGTATGAGGTCGCCGAGGAAACCCGTACACATAGCCTGTACGCCTACAATAATGAGCAGTGCGCCCAGAAGGAGTGCTGGCCGGTCTCCCACGGGGTTGTCGTAAACAAGTTTGTCGATGGTGATCCATAAACTGATTATAAAACCACCCAGAAACGCCAGCAGCCCCATTGAACCGAAGAAATGCATGGGGCGCGCACCGAAACGGGTCAGAAAACTCACCGTCACGAGGTCCAGGCATCCTCGGATATATCTCTCGAGTCCGAACTTTGAACGCCCATGTTGGCGTGGCCGATGCTTTACCTGAAGCTCCCCAATGCGGTAAAACCCTTCCCACTTGGCTAGAAGGGGTATGTATCGATGCATTTCGCCGTAGACCTTGATCGACTTTACCACTTCAAGCCTGTACGCCTTGAGTCCACAATTGAAATCGTGCAGTGGAATACCGGACACGATGCGGGTGACCAAGTTAAAGAAGCGGCTGGGCAGCGTTTTGCTCAGGGGGTCTTTCCGTGACTTTTTCCAGCCGCTCACAAGGTCCAGCCCCTGGTTTATGGCATACACGAGCTGTGGTATTTCTTGCGGATCATCCTGTAAATCCGCATCCATGGTAACCACGATGCTGGCGTTTACGTGCTCAAACCCCGCTGCCAAGGCTGCACTCTTGCCATAGTTACGACGGAATCGAATACCATGGAAGCGCTTGTCAGCTGCACATCGGCGTCCGATCTCAGACCAGGAGTCATCGGATGAGCCGTCATCCACAAACCAGATCTGGAAGGTTAACCCGGCCTCGTCACAAACATCACGGATCTCGTCAGCGAGCGTGCTGATGGTTCCAGCTTCATCAAAGACTGGGACAATAATGCCAACGACCGGAAGCATCAGCTTCTACACGTCCAGTGTAGCGTAGCGTGCATTGCGCTCAATGAATCGGCGACGTGGTTCCACTTGGTCCCCCATCAGGGTTGAAAAGATTTGATCAGCTGCGAGTGCATCATCTATTGTAACGCGTTTCAACTGACGTGTTTCGGGGTCCATAGTAGTATCCCAGAGCTGATTGGGGTTCATTTCCCCTAGGCCCTTATAGCGTTGTATCACGATCTTACCTTTACCATTGGACCGAAATTGCTCGGTAGTCTGACGTAACGCTTCATCCGACCAGCAATACTGTTCACGTTTACCCTGCTTTGCCTTGTACAGGGGAGGCAGCGCGATAAAGAGTCGCCCCGTTTCGATAAGTGGCCGTAAGTGGCGATAAAAGAAAGTGAGCAGAAGCGTTCGAATATGGGCTCCGTCAACATCCGCATCCGTCATCAGCAAAATCTTGTGGTAGCGGAGCTTATCTGAGTTGAAGTCATCTTCGGTCGTGGCCAGTCCGGTTCCCAGCGCAGTAATGATGTTTCTGATTTCTTCATTTTCGAGCACTCTGTCCAGCCGTGCTTTCTCCACATTCAGAATCTTGCCGCGCAGTGGCAGGATCGCCTGGAAATGTCGATCTCGTGCCTGCTTGGCGGAACCACCTGCCGAATCCCCCTCCACCAGATAAAGTTCGCAGATCTCTGGGTCACGTGAAGCGCAATCGGCCAGCTTTCCAGGTAATCCTCCAGAAGAGAAAGTGTTCTTGCGCTGCACAAGCTCTCGCGCCTGCCGGGCAGCCTGCCGGGCAGTGGCTGCCAGAATTACCTTGGCCACAATGTTTTTCAACTGCTTCGGGTTGTCTTCCAGCCAATGGCCAAGCCGTTCGGCAACGATGCTGTGTACCTGTCCCTGAACTTCTGAGTTACCAAGTTTGGTTTTTGTCTGTCCTTCAAACTGGGGGTCTCCCACTTTTACGGAAAGTACCGCAGTAAGTCCTTCACGAAAATCATCACCCGTCAATTCGCCCTTGAAATTCTTGAACAGATTGTTTTGCTCGGCTTTGCTCCTAAGTGTACGGGTCAACGCCTGCCTGAATCCGGCAATGTGCGTTCCACCTTCGTGCGTGTGAATGTTGTTCACGAATGAGAACACATTCGTGGAGTATCCCGAATTGTATCGCATGGCGACCTCAACGGTTTTCTCATCGTCCCCGAAACTGATGATCTGATCATGAATAGGAGTGCGCGACGCATCCAGATACTCAACAAATTCACGCAATCCACCCCGGAAGCAATACTCTTCACGTTCCCTGCTGTCCTCTCGAAGATCCTCCAGCTCAATCCGTACCCCAGCATTCAGGTAGGCCAACTCGCGGAGGCGTTTGCTGATCGTTCCGAAATGGAAGTGACAATCAGAAAGGATGGTCGCATCTGGCCAGAACCTTATCTTCGTGCCGGTGGTCTCCCCTTTCTCCATAGGGCGCACCCGTGTCAGATCACATTGGGGCACACCGCACTCGTAGACCTGTTTCCATAGGTAACCCTCCCGGTACACTCTTGCTTCCAGTCGGCTGGACAACGCATTTACGCAGGAAAGTCCTACACCGTGGAGTCCCCCGGACACTTTATAGGTCTTATCGTCGAACTTGCCACCGGCATGCAAAACGGTCATCACGACCTCCAGGGCCGATCGCTGCTGTTCGGGGTGTATATCAATTGGTATTCCCCGTCCATTGTCACTGACTTCAACAGCTCCGTCCTCCAGGATATAAACTCGAATGCGGTCACAGTGACCGGCTAATGCTTCATCAACCGCGTTATCTACGACTTCGTAGACGAGGTGATGAAGGCCGCGTACATTTACGTCCCCGATGTACATCGCAGGGCGCTTACGCACCGCCTCCAGACCATCGAGGACCTGAATATCCTCGGCTCTGTACTCTGACTGATTCATATATGAACTTCCGTTACTTGATGCGTGCTCGTTCCTGGCCCTACAATGCCCTGATCGTCCTGAATATTGTGCAGTAACTAAAACTGAGTCTGGGGCCCTCAATATCGTCAGGGAGATATCGTTGGCGCAATGAAAAATCCGTCATCAAAGCCTTTACAGACCCACGGGATCCTGTTAGAACTAGACTGCCTCTACACTTGTACACCACGAAGTAACCACCGGCGGATTGGGATGATCGGGTTCTACAGCACGTAGCATCAACACCCAAACTAGTCAACCCATTTGCCCTCATTCTGTTCACGGATTCTTCTGTTAAGGTTCTGGCACGATCCCTTATAATGTTCGAGTCTACATGGTGCGGGGCTCACGATTGATGCCGGCTTGGGGATGCGCTGTCTGCGGAAACCCGGCGTAACCCTTTGTGTGGTGCCAGAAGGTGTGCAAGTTCATCGGACCGGTCACTTGCAATACGGTAACGTACGTGCAGCGCCTCCTGTGCCGGTTGCCCGTTATTGCTGACTTGAACCAGCTCTTCGCCAATCACTTTGCCCAAGCGTCGAACACCCGCCAGTGTGCGGCCATCAGTAACCGGAATGAGGGTCTCTCCCTCAATCTGGGTCCCCCGCAGCATTGTCTCAAGCCGGGCGGTTAATGTGTTCAGGCCAATTCCGCGCAAGGCAGCAATAGGTACGGCCTCAGGATAATCACGCTTCAGTGCTGCCACTGTCAACTCTGGTGCTTCAAGGGCGTCTATTTTGTTAAGAACCAGCAGCGTTGGGATTTCCAGTGCACCTATTTCCTTGAGCGTCTGGCGTACAACCATCATCTGATCTTCAAATCGGGGATGTGAAGCACTGACAATATGAATAAGTACATCGCTATGTCGCACTTCATCAAGCGTACTCTTGAAGCTTTCAATCAAATTATGCGGCAGTTTCCGGATGAAGCCGACCGTGTCGGAGAGTAGCACAGTGGTTGCGCTTGAGAGCACACATTTGCGTGTGGTTGCATCCAGCGTTGCAAAGAGCCGGTCTTCCGCAAGCACCCCGCCCCGGGACATGGCATTCATGAGTGTGGACTTACCCGCATTTGTGTAACCCACAAGTGCAACCCGATGGTATTTTTCTCTGCGCCGCCTTTGTGTCATGCGCTGTTGGTCTATTCGTTCCAGGCGGTTTCGAAGCGTAGCAATTCGCTGACCAATCAGTCTGCGGTCCGTCTCAATCTGCGTTTCCCCAGGGCCACGTGTACCAATACCGCCCTGCTGCCGGGACAGGTGCGTCCATTGTCTTGTCAGCCGTGTGCGCAGGTAGTCAAGTTGGGCGAGTTCAACCTGGGTTTTCGCGACGGCCGTCTTAGCCCGGTTTGCGAAGATATCCAGAATGAGCTGAGAACGATCAATCAGTTTGCAACCGAGAGCCTTCTCCAGGTTACGGACCTGGTTGGGGCTTAGGTCATCATCAAACAGGACTGTACTGATTTTCTTTTCCTGTACAATCCCGGCAATTTCGCTGACCTTTCCAGATCTGAGGTAGGTTGCCGGGTTCGGTTTCTGTAGAGCCTGAGTTATGCGTCCCAGTACGGTTGCTCCGGCGGTTTCTGCCAGTTGGGCTAACTCGTCCAATGAATCCTGTGCACTGTCCCGCCTTTTCGCAACACCCACAAGCAGTGCGGTCTCCTTTTGTGGCTCACCAGTGATATGCAGTTTGCGTCCCATACACTAACGATTTCGCCAGCGTGCAGCAAGCATCATCTCGGCGGCTAAAAGGATGAGTCCAAGAACAAGAAAATGCCGCCAAAGCTCCAAGCCGGTCCTCGCCCGGTTAACTGCAGTCGAAACTCCCTCTCGAGACGCAGCATTCAACAACTCCACCGGCGCATCCAAAGCTTCTGCGAGTGCCTCACTGGCCTCTTCCGGTTCCATGTACACAAGACGTGATTCCAGGGGATCCAGTCCAACGCTTAACAGTCGAACGGAAACATTCGCAGCCAATACTTCAGCTACACCTGGTGAATCTATATCAAGGTCCAAGAGGCTGGCACCAAACACCTGACGTTGAGGTGGCATGAGTTCCGTTCCATCCGGGGTTTTCACTGTGATATTGCCCTTTACAGCAGGTATTCTTATAGAAGTCTGGTGGCCGGTCAATAGCTGTTCGCCTTGCACCGATCCACCTGCTGAAAGATAATGCGCTGCTCGATACATCAGCGGAATAAACAAACCGCGAACAGGCAAATCACTCCAGACCAAATCCGGCGCCACCGCCATAAAAAATATACGACCATTGCCATACTGGATTTCCTGCAACAGGGGCGCACCATCAAGGAGTGTGATTAACGTCTGTTCTGCCCCCGCGGTACCGGGTACATAACGTGCGGATCGATGGACCGTCACCGCCTCGAGTCTCTGTGCGCGCTCCAAGGCTGTAAACACTCCTTCAAATAGTGGATGCTCAAAATCTGCCTCATCTATGGAGGTTTCCGACTCCTGAATGCTTACACGGCCGGCGCCAACGGTCTCCAGGAGTGCGTTGGTTGATGTTGGTTCTGCAGCGGGAAAAATCAACAACCCGCCCCCATTCTCAATGTATTGCTTAAGCTTTGCCACTTCACCGGTGCTGAGTTCATCCGGGCTGATCAGAAAAATAGTAGAATAATTACTGAGCAAGGTGGCGGCCAGTGCGCGCTGCGGAATTTTGGTCGTACTCAAGGCATCCGACTCGCTGCGAAGGGAAAGAGCCAACTCTACATGATCTGTCTGCGCTTCAGTGCCGTGAACCAAGAGAATATCTCTACGTGCGGGCACGTTAAGCGTAAAATATCTTTGGTTATCCTCTTCAAATCCATCGTCCTCCGTTGTCACGTATCCTGCAAGCCATCCATGAATTGTTGGTGCACCGCGGAGTGTTACCCGAACAGGCACTTCCGGCGCGAGGGCAATGCTAGTTTGTGCGACACGTTCGTCCCCAAAGTACAGGCTTACAGCATAGTCTTCAATAGAGGAAGTGCCGTGGTTGACAACCGTGGCTTCTATTGTGGTTGGGGTACCTGGGTCCACAATCCGACTGGTTACCTGCACATCGGCAACACCTACATTGGGCCGCGTTTCGGTTGTGCCCACAGGAACGAGCATAACACGAACCCCTTGGTCGAGGGGGATTTGTACCGAATCAAGCAGTGTCGACTCTTGCAGATCTCCCAGATAATAGACAATTTTATTGAGGTGGGAGGCCTCCTGAGCAAGCAGCGTGCTGGCGCTGCGAATAATTGACGACGCAGTCCGCGTGGCCGGGGCTGGGGCCCGGTTCAGGAGAACATCCGGCGTTTCCAGGTGCTGTGCTTTTTCGCTCAAGATGAACAACTCGTCCCCCGGTTCCGCCGAATCTATGATAGCTTGCGCTGCTGACTTGGCCTGCTCCAACCGGGTTCCGTCAGAATCACGCTGCATCATTGAAAGCGATGCATCCAGTGCAAGCACCGCAGACATGCTGGAGCGCCCGAAAAATCGGGTTCCAGCGGAGTCCGTCAGGGTTGGACGGGCAAATGCAATAACCAGAACGCACAATGCCAATGTTCTTAGAAGCAGCAACAGCCAGTTGCGGATACGGATCCGCTGCAGGGTCGTACGCTGCAGTGCGTGCAGGAGAGCAAGCGAACTGTAGTCCAATCGTTGCGGCCGCCGAAAATTAAATAGGTATACAAGTAGGGGTATGGCCGCCGCAATTAATCCGAATAAAATGAGCGGGTTTATAAATGCCATTTAGGAATGATGCACCCGTGCAGCGGCCCTTCTGCTACATATGCCTTACTGGACTGTTCCAGCTCGTCATGCAGAAGGAAAGACCTGGGGCTTATGAAAATGAACCGATTTCCACAGCAATCTTGAGCATATCTGAGCAAAGCTCTTCGGAACCGCCTCCCGCCTTACCAGACACGCCGTAATGCCCTGTCTGCAAAGGCAGGGACAGTCATGGTTGGGCTAGAGCTTTATGTATGCTGCCACTGTGGATGTAGGCGGCTTCTGATGTAACGGGGTGAATCAACTACGATATTATTGGGGGTCAATCTTTATTCTTTTCAGCGACCGATACTTCTTTGGTATCCGGCGTTCCATTGGTCGTAGTCTCGGACTCCTTTTTTTCATGCTTAGGAGATTCCTTCGCAGCAGGTTCAGCAGCGTAATCTGTCTGATAAAAACCACTGCCCTTGAGAATAAACCCGGTTCCTCCGCTAATGAGTCGCTGCACCGGCTGACCGGTTGTCGGGCAGTGCGTTAGCCGGTCTGCGGTGATTGGCTGAAAGATCTCGAAGACAGTTCCATCAGCCCGTCTATAGTCGTAAGTTGGCATACAGATTAAATTGGATTGGAGCAGAAGCCGGAAAAGCTCAAACACGATGATTGTTCCGATCCTATTAGGGCACCGGCCAGAAAAATGCCTCGTAGACCGCATCAGCTACGGATCCACGAATGCCTCTGAACCGTTCGTATTCGTCCCTTGTTGGATAAACACGATTGGTGAGCAGAATCACCCAAACCCCTGAATCAGGATCAATCCACAGGGAAGTTCCGGTAAAACCAGTATGACCATAACTTCGCGAACCGAAGTGCTGGCCGGCTGACGACGGAGAATCATCCAGATTTCGCGTATCCCAGCCTAGCGCACGTGTGCTGAATGAAGTATCAACTACGGTTGTAAAGAGATCAATTGTTTGAGGTCGTAGAAACTCCTTTCCAGCTAAATTTCCTCGTTGTGCCATCATCTGGGCAAACCGGGAGAGATCCAATACTGTAGAAAAAAGTCCGGCATGACCGGCGACTCCTCCTAGCGTCCAGGCGGTTTCGTCATGAACCTCCCCCTGTATCAAGCGATTACGAAAATAGTCATCCAGTTCAGTCGGTACGACGGCGGGATCCGGTATGCCCGTTATACGAAATCCTGTGGATTTCATACCGAGCGGTTCGAATATATGTCGGCTAGACCATTGATCGAAGGGTTCTTTTGTGATTGATTCAATGGCCAAGGCAAGCGAAATCATTCCAAAGTCGCTGTAGACGTACTCTTCTCCCGGTTCTGAAAGAAGTGCAGTCGTGAGTATGGAATCCAGTACTTCTTCGCGGCTCACAATACCATCAAGATAGAATGGACGCCATGCAGGCAGCCCGCTCGAATGCGTCAAAAGATGGCGTACCGTAATGGGGCGTCTCTCAGGTGTATTGTATGCCTCCAGATATTGAAATACAGGTGCCTCTATATCGAGCCGCCCCTGCTCATAGAGGATCATGGCCGCTGTTGTTGTAGCGACAACCTTGGTCAGAGATGCGAGATCAAAGAGTGACTCCAGTTCCATACGGCGTTGGCCGGCGTATGTATACGTGCCATACTCAGTCATTTTGACCACATGTGTTCCTTGTCCCACGGACACTACTGCGCCGGGAAAGGCTTGCGAATCAATGAAATCCACAATCAGCGAATCAATACGCTCAAGTGCAGCCGGGTTAACAATGATGGGGGCATCGACCGTTGTACGTGGGCGTTCTACAGCGGGTGGGACGCGTCTTGGGCTAACATAGCCCCAGCCCACTGGGCCATCTTGGACGGTTTCTCTGGCCGACTGGCAGGCACTTAGGGTCAAAACCCCGATGGCGAGAACATAAATGTTTCGATGCATCCTGATGGTTACTTCGATATCCACCGAGATAGTGGTATATTTGGGCCGGGTTCGTTCACAAAACTTTTAGTGTAGATGCCAAAGATAACGGTCTCCGGGTATGGAATTTATGAAATTGAAGAAGGACAGCGGTTAGTAAATGCGTTGGAAGCACATGGAGTTGATATTGGACACCGTTGTGGAGGATATGCGCGCTGTACGACTTGTCGAGTAGAGATTACTGAAGGGGAACCTGGGGTCATTTCCAGAGCGGAGCAGGAAAAGTTAGAAGACCGCGACCTGCTTGGGGAGGTGAGGCTCGCTTGCCAAATTCTTGTGGAGCATGATATGACACTTAGGCCGCTGATGACTGTTGGCGAGATGGGGTGGTCCGATCCGGGCCCAGATCCTGAGGAAACGGTTACGCCTATTCCTGACTGGATTGAACGATCCTGAACCGCAACATAAACGGCGTCCATCAGAAGGCATATTGCTAATAGTCAATTGCTAATTTTCAGATGTGATGCCAAGGTGCCCCTACTGTTGGGCACGCTTTTTGCCGGACAGATTGTTTGAACTATTGTGTTCAGATTGTGTATCCATTGACCGGTATGGTCCATAAATACAACCGGGGGCAGAACAAACCACAGACACCTTGTGTGCGATGGTCAGATTCTTACTCGTAGTTCAAAGGTATTTGGCTTGCTTTTTCGTCGGCGGGCTTCTGGTCGCATCCGTCGTGAGGGCACAGGGTACAGCTACCTACGAACTTACATTTACTCCGACCTGGAGTGCCTCGACACATCCAGATGGCTTTCCTCCTAATCCCCATTTTTCCGGATTAATTGGAACGACTCACAATGATGCAGTGCACTTCTGGCGTACGGGCGAAGTTGCGACAGAAGGCATTAAACAGATGGCTGAGCTTGGGGCAAAGGGTGCGCTCCGCAGCGAAATCAATCAGGCGAAAGGCGAATCGAATGCGGACTATATCGTAGACGCGTCAGGGGTCAATTCCCCCGGTGTTCGAAAAACAACTTTCGAGATTCGGCCGCCTTGGAATTTTGTGACGGTTACATCGATGCTTGCTCCAAGCCCCGACTGGTTTGTTGGTGTATCCGGTCTGAACATGCTGGATGAGGATAACAATTGGATTGATACGCTGGAAATTGATCTATTCGTTTACGATGCGGGAACCGACAGTGGATCCAACTACACATCACAGAATCGCCCCACCAGCCCAAAGGAGCAAATCAGACGTATACAGGAAGCGCCCTTCCTGGTGAATGGGGTAGTTACACCGGTGGGTACCTTCCGGTTTGAACTGCAAAAGGTGGTCCTTCCTGCGGCCGGTTATTTCAGCGTTGACAGAACGGAGATTCTGGATGCGAACGGACAGCCTGTGGTAATCAAGGGTATGGGGCTCGGCGGCTGGCTGCTGCCGGAGGGTTACATGCTCCATATTTCGACAAGGAGCCAACCAACGGATGGCCCCACCGGAATACGGAACCAAATGATTGATCTCATTGGTGAACGGAGCACGGACGCATTCTTTGAGCTGTTCAGGGAGAAGTACGTGCAAGAGAAGGATATTGCCAAGATGAGGGAGTGGGGGTTCGATCATGTTCGACTACCCTTCCATTACCGATTGTTTTACAATCCTGATCTTGATGAATGGGAAGAGGATGGTTTTGAGCTACTGGATACATTTCTGGAATGGTGTCGAAGGCATGAAGTAAATGTGATTCTTGACATGCATGCGGCGCCGGGTGCCCAAAATGAGGGAGGGATTTCAGACAGTGATGGTGAGGCGCGGCTCTGGACTGAACCAGACAAGTATTGGCCACAGACAATAAAAATCTGGCGTGAAATTGCCAGACGCTACAATGACGATCCCGTGATCATCGGGTATGATCTTATTAACGAGCCTACGGTCCCCGACGAAATCGCTTCAAGCCTGGCCGATCTGTACGCCCGGATCATCAACGCAGTTCAACCGATCTCTCCCAACCACTTGTTTTTCCTAGAGGGCAACTGGTGGGCTACATCATTTGACGAACATCTGCGCAGTATTCCGACGCAAAAAGAGAATATAGTCTACACATTTCATCATTACTGGAAAAGCCCTGAGCAGGGCGCCATCAATTACATTCTGAGTATGAGGGAAGAGGATCAGGTACCCCTCTATCTGGGCGAGACTGGCGAAAATTCAAATTCCTGGTTCTATGCACTCACGAAGCTAGCAGAGGAGCAACGTATCGGGATTAATTGGTGGACGCACAAAAAAATCGAAACTACGACAAGCCCGCTCAGTGCACCGTTTGCACCCGGTTATGAGGCCGTAATCAAATATTGGCGTGGTGACGGACCAGAGCCCTCTGGTGAAGCTGCTTTCAGAGGGCTCATGGAGATGGCCCAATATCTGGATTTGGATTCCGCTCGCGTGAATCGCGGCTTATTGGCTGCGCTTTTTGATCCGGAATATGGAACGGTACAAAAGCCATTCAAGGAGCATGAGGTTCCGGGGATCATCAATGCTGCTGACTATGATCTTGGGAATCAGGGAGTGGCATACCACGATTCAGATCACTGGGCGGTTACGGGAAACCCTGGAGGAGGCAACAGTGGACGCAACTATCGCAATGATGGTGTAGATATTGAGCCGTCTACGGATCCAAATGGATTTGCTTACAACGTGGGGTTCACTGAGCGTTTTGAATGGCTGGAGTTCACTGTGGATATTTTGAACGATGGAGTCTACGAGATTGATGTTCGTGGTGCCAGCCAGAGCGGGGGAGATCGGACTGGTCCTGATATCATCTTTTCTCTAGATGGAGATCGTATCGGAGAGGTGGAAATAGGCAATACGGGCGGTTGGCAGCGGTGGGTTATGAAACAGACACGCACGCCTGAGCTTTCGGCAGGCACTCAACGTGTCCTCCGGGTGAGTTTTGCAGATCGGGAGGTCAACCTGAACCGAATGACCTTCCGTCTGGTGTCTACCACTCAGCGGGAAGCAGATGAGATACCAGCCGAACCCGAATTGCTTGCAACATACCCAAATCCATTTTCAGAGGTTGTCCATATATCGTTTTCTACACCGGAACCAGTAACGGCGGTGGCCGTGCTCTATGACGTGCTGGGGCGTCAGGTGTATCAGGCGGATGAAGCGGCTTACAGTGCGGGGAGCCACGAGATATCTATGCCGGGTTTGGCGTTGGCTCCGGGGGTTTACGTTTTGCGGTTGATACTTGATGGGCCGGGGTTGTCAAAAACCATTACGCGTCCGCTCGTTGCCGCAAAATAGGTCGGTGTCAGATCAAAGGCTGGGCCGGAGTCCTGATGGGGGTTACCTTGATGCGGAAGTGGTTCCCATTTTAGGCCAATTGACTGGATTCCCGCTCAAATTCGCCGTTTTTCCCGAAGATTTTGCAGATGGCCTACTAAATCGGGGGATCGGAAGAATTGAGCATATTTGAGAGTATGGCCTGTGGTCACGCGACCAGAGCAAGCAAATACAGAAGTGTGCTATTCCCAATTCGTATACCGCCCTTTTGGGCTCACACCAATCACGATGGTGTGGTTTTTCACTAAGGGGTTGATCAAGGTGTTTTTCAAGTAGACTTTTAATTCTTCCGACCCGTTCGCAATGGTTCCGTCCGGCGTCTAGACTTTCATATATCCGATACCAAACCAAGCACTCGGTAAATCCCGAAGCCGTCAGCCCCGGGATTTTGGGTGCAATTGGACACGAGTTGCTTAGAGATTTCCCGCAGGTGTGGCGATGATTTTTCGATTTCTATTGGAATTGCATGATCAGGGCCAAGCACACGCGAATATCCGCTCTTATACCGTCTGCGTATCACCCTCCTGATAGCGCATCAATCCGATATTGATTGCGCATTTTTTCAAATCTGAAAGCAAGGCGTCGCGGAAGACATTTTCATGTTGGAGCTCGTTTAAAGTTCTCTGATCCCGGTGACCCGTGAAATAGATAAGTAAGTTGCCGCACAATGTGGTTTCACGGATATAGGAGCTCATATTTTCTTGATTCTCCTGAATCGGATTGTGTGAGTTCTGTGGAGACGTTTTGGACTCAGAGCGTTAGAGTCAGCGTTACCATGAATAATCTGAATGAATTGTTGCGTACGCGGTCTCAGTATGAGTTGCTGAGAGTTGTGGAGCGAGAAGCTAAAGACCTGAAGCTCAGCGTGTACGCGGTTGGTGGATTTGTCCGGGATGCAATTCTTGGACGCCCAACGGTGGATTTGGACTTTGTGGTCTTAGGTCACGGTGAAGGTATTCGGCTTGCTCAATCGGTGAGCAGGCGGCTAAATGGTTCCATGGCCCACGTTTACCCGAAATTTGGAACAGCTGCTGTTCGATCGGGAGATACAGTGCTGGAGTTTGTGGCTGCTCGGCAGGAGAGTTATAGAGCAGATTCTCGTAAACCAATCGTAGAAGATGGTACACTGCAGGATGATTTGCTTCGTCGGGATTTTACCATTAACACATTGGCGGTAAGTCTTACAGGGGAACTGCCATTTGGTGAGTTACTGGACCCGTTCGGTGGTCTTGTAGATTTAGATGTAGGCCGTATTCGCACACCTCGGCCGGCCGGGGCTACCTTTGCAGATGATCCGTTACGCATGACCAGGGCAGCCCGGTTTGCGGCTCAGTTGGAATTCCGCGTCAGCACGGATACTCGAAGGGCTATGCGACGGGAAGCTCGACGTATCGGTATTGTGAGTCAGGAAAGGATAACGGATGAGTTGCACAAGATTATGGAAAGCCCGACGCCTTCGCTCGGATTTCGCATTCTGGAGGAGGTAGGGCTTCTGCGCGAGATTATTCCTGAACTCAGTGCATTACGAGGCGTGGACACCGTGGCGGGGCAGCGCCATAAGGATAATTTCTTTCACACGCTGCAGGTAGTGGACAATGTGGTTGCAACGGCTCCACCGGACAAATACTGGTTGCGCTGGGCCGCGCTCTTTCACGACATTGCCAAGCCACGCACAAAACGGTTTGTGTCCGGCACGGGCTGGACTTTTCACGGGCATGAGGATCGCGGTGCCCGGATGGTTCCCAAGCTGTTCAGAAGACTGCGCTTACCATTGGATGAGCGTATGGCTTTTGTCAGAAAATTGGTGGCGCTTCATCATAGACCTGTCGCACTTGTGGATGACGAAGTGACAGATTCTGCGATCCGAAGGCTGCTATTTGATGCCGGGGAAGATATTGAAGACCTTATGACGCTGGTTCGTGCAGACATTACCTCACGCAACCCGAATCGTGTGCAGCGTTACTTACAGGCATTCGATTCGGTAGAGAAAAAATTTGCAGAAGTCGAAGCTAAAGATCATTTGCGGAATTTTCAGCCTCCGCTGGATGGGCAGGAGATCATGGAAGTTGTCGGGATCAAGGCGGGGGTTGCTGTTGGAGTAATCAAGGACGCAGTCCGCGAAGCAATTCTGGATGGAAAGATTCCTAATGAACATGCTGCCGCGTTTGCTCTGATGATAGAGATCAAGGATGACGCGCTGCGTCGAGCTAAACTTTACGAAGAGGTGATATCACCGATGCGCGGGGACGAGCGGCGCGTCGCACACGCGCTGAAGCTGGAGATCATGGGTGGGGATATCCCCGAAGACCATCAGGCTGCATTAGCCCATCTGATGGCGCTAAAATCACGTTTACTCGTCGTCTAACGGGGCTGGACGTACATCCCAACTAAGCATTTGCTCGATCGTGGCAAAATCTTCTTCTCCGTCGGGGTCAGTGAAGGCGTAGTCGCCAAGTGTGGCCCGAGCCATAGAACTTAAGCGTCTCCACTGAAACGCTTCGTGATCTTCAAACTCATCGGGAAAGGGGCTCGGAATTTCGTAACCGGGGTGGTAGGTCTTGTAGGTTTTGTGGGCTTCATGGATGGCCGCCCGGCGCGCCCCGGGTTCTGTGACACTGGAGCCTTGCACTTCAAAGGGCGTTACGGTAATTGTTGCCGTGACCGTACCATCGTCATGCTCTTCGTATTCGGGACGCATAACCTCAAAGTCCAAGGGTTTGGGGTATGCACTCCGCTCATAAAAATCACGCATTTGTTACAATAGGATATTCTCACGTAGATCTAGGTTTCCCACCGGTACCGCTCCCAAGCTTTAACTAGAACATTCAGAGCGAGGTTCAGACTTTCCACAATATTGTGGGGATACCGCGTGGATAAGTGTGTGATCCTGTGAAATAGTATTGCAATAATGGCATTTGCATCTATAGTCGACTTGGAACCCGTTCAAGTATGGTCATATCGCCCCAAAATCGTGTATAAGCTACTGGACCTGACCGGAAATTGCCGAATCAGAAAGACTTTTGATGAATTATTGATCTTATAGCTTTAATGGCATTTATTTATTACCTTTTTAATACATTGGCACGTGTAGCCCAATTCGAAATTCGCATCCGATACGATTCGCCGAGCCTTTAACCGAACTGGTACCCCGACTCACCATGAAGACTACGACTGACAAACATATTTCTCCGGCATCACCTATCAAGTCTACAAAGGGCGGCCTTTCTATCAAACGTGTTTTCTCTACACAGGGTGAGAATGCACTCGATTCAGTCGATTGGGAGCGTCGGGATGCGGTAATCAAGAATCCTCAGGGAGAGTCAGTGTTTGAGCAGAAAGATGTTGAATTCCCCAAAGATTGGAGTCCCCTGGCGACAAATGTCGTGGCTTCAAAATACTTTTACGGAGACCAGACAAATGTATACCTGGATCCAGATGAAGGGGGACGTGAGTATTCTCTGCGCCAGCTAATCCATCGCGTGACGCGCACAATCACCGATTGGGGGCATAAGCAGGGGTATTTTTCCACGCAGCAGGATGCTGATTGTTTTTACGATGAGCTCACTTGGCTTTGCGTGAATCAGCATGGGTCATTTAACTCCCCGGTATGGTTCAATGTCGGCCTACATGACTGTTATGGTATTAAGGACTCGGGGGATCGAACAATCTGGGGCTGGGATCCGACCAAGCAGGATATTGCGGATGTAGATCCATACGAGTATCCACAGGGATCGGCCTGTTTCATTATCTCGGTTGAGGATTCAATTGATGATATCTGGAAGTTGATGAGTGAGAGTGCCCGCCTATTCAAGTTCGGTTCCGGGGTCGGTGCAGACTGGTCAACGCTCCGATCAACCCATGAGAAATTATCCGGTGGAGGTATTCCAAGTGGTCCGGTGAGCTTCATGCGCGTGCAAGACGCTACCGGAGGTACAATTAAGAGTGGGGGCAAGACACGTCGGGCTGCGATAATGCAGACGCTGAAAATCTGGCATCCAGATGTCATGGAGTTTATTGATGCCAAAAAGACGGAAGAAAAGAAAGCATGGGCATTGATTGAACAGGGGTATGATGGGTCATTTAATGGTCCGGCCTATGGTTCTGTGGCATTTCAAAACGTGAATCAGTCTGTGCGTGTAAGCGATGAGTTTATGCGTTCGGCGGAGTCGGGTGCGCTGTTTGCGCTCCGCAAAGTGACCACGGACGAGGTTGTCACAGAGGTTGATGCCAGGATGGTTCTTGATCGTGTTGCTGATGGCACACATATCTGCGGAGACCCCGGTGTGCAGTACGAAGACACGATTCAGCGATGGCACACCTGTAAAGCGACGGGTCCCATTAACTCAAGCAATCCCTGCTCTGAGTACATGTTTCTGGATAACTCTGCGTGTAACCTGGCCAGTCTTAACCTGCGCAAGTTTCAGCAGGAAGATGGTTCATTTGATGTTGAGCGCTTCAGGGCTGCGGTTAGAATCTTCATTACCGCAATGGAAATTATCGTGGATAATGCTGGATATCCAAGTGCAAGCATTGCAAGAAACAGTCATCTTTTCCGTCCATTGGGACTTGGCTTTGCCAATTTGGGTGCTCTCTTAATGGCTATGGGCCTGCCGTACGACAGTGATGAGGGGCGCGCAGTGGCCGGTGCGATCATGGCGATAGAGCACGCAGAAGCGTATGCCCGGAGCGCTGAAATAGCCGCTAACCCCAGAATTGGGCCATTTGAAGGCTATGAGGAAAACCGTGAGTCCATGTTGAATGTGATGCGCATGCATCGGGATGCTGCCGACGAAATTGACCAAAGTTGCCCAGACTACCTGATCAGCGCCGCCAAAGAATCCTTGGATCGCATGGTAACTTTGGGTGAAAGTCATGGCTACCGGAATTCACAGGTGACAGTACTTGCCCCAACGGGTACCATTGCCTTTATGATGGATTGTGATACTACTGGTATAGAGCCGGACATTGCACTGGTGAAGTACAAGTTATTGGCAGGTAAGGGGGATGGTACACTCAAGATTATCAATCACACAGTGCCTGAAGCATTGGCTCGGCTAGGTTATGACGAAGAGCAGATCGAGAGCATTCTTAATTATGTAAACGAGCATGATACCATAGAGGGGGCGCCTGATCTGGATGAGGCGCATCTTCCTGTTTTTGATTGTGCATTCAAACCTTTCAAGGGGAAGCGAAGCGTACACTCCATGGGACATATCCGCATGATGGCGGCTTGTCAGCCGTTTGTATCAGGTGCGATTTCCAAGACCGTGAACATGCCGGAGGAGGTTACAGTGGAGGAAATAGGTGAGGCTTACATGGAAGGTTGGCGCTTGGGTCTGAAAGCATTGGCCATTTACCGCGAGAACTCCAAGAGAAGCCAGCCCTTGTCAACCTCCAAGGGCGGAAATACTAAAGGTGCTTCCTCGGGTGACGCATTACCGGAAGTCCCGAAGGTTGTGGAAAAGACCAACGGCCGCATCGTATACAAATCCACGCGTAAGCGTCTGCCAGATGAACGGCCAGCCCTCACACACAAGTTCAGTGTTAGCGGTCACGAAGGATATTTGCATGTAGGACTGTATCCGGATACAAATCTGCCGGGTGAGATATTTATCCGGATGGCAAAAGAGGGGTCGACGATCTCGGGGCTGATGGATGCCTTTGCTACGAGTGTTTCGATTGCTCTGCAGTATGGTGTTCCCTTGGAAGATCTGTGCGCTAAATTCAGCTTTATGCGCTTTGAACCGAGTGGAATCACAAACAATCCAAGGATTCCGATGGCGGCGTCCATAATGGACTATATCTTTCGGTACTTGGCGCTGACATTCACAGAGGAGCAGGTGATGCCGGATGTCATTAAGAATGTCATTGGAGAAATAGAATCCGACATTGCGAGTCAAGAGGGTACTGAGGGGGAGCAACACGTAGCGCTTGAACTTGAATCTGTGCAGGTCAGTCCGGCCGAGACAGGAGCGACGCAGACTGCAGGAGCTGTCAGCGCAGAAGACAGCACCTACCAGCATCAAGACGATGCGCCGATATGTCCAACCTGTGGATCAATTACTGTTCGAAGTGGGGCGTGTTACGTTTGCACACACTGCGGAAGTTCCAGCGGCTGTGGATGAGAAGATGCATCTAAGGATGGGGGCCGAAGACGCCTATGGTCAGGGGGCAAAAAGGAGTATAGTACGATAGCGTGCAGGGAGGATATCACGGACGACCAGGGGTGGCAAGAGTCATAGGGTCAAGGTTGATCGGTGCGGGGAGTAAGGACATCCGCTAATCGTACGTGACGCGACTTCGACATTTCCCTTCCGTCGTGTCTGACTTTTTGACCTGATCTCAGG
>JAPPGC010000096.1 GCA_028875125.1 Bacteroidota bacterium
ATAGGGGATAGGGAATCTCAGTAAAAAATCCACTACAATGTCGAACTTGCGCGAGTGCATCTGGAATCAGATCAGCAGACTTGGTCCCGGTACACCACCAGCTCAGATTGGGGCTTCCGCAGCTTTTGTTTTTTTCACTGAATCGGATACACATACCCGAAGAATTGGATGGGTAGAGGTGTTAAGCAGGTACCTGTTATTCTCCCTCCTCTTCAGAATACGTAACCCGGTAAATGGCATTGGCCTGATCATCACTGATCAAAATGGAGCCGTCTGGAAGCGTTTCGACATCAACCGGACGCCCCCAGTTGGTGTCTCCTTCCAGCCAACCTTCTGCAAATACCTCTTGACCTGTAGCCAGTCCGTCCTCGTCAAAATGGACCAGTTTAACCCGGTAACCAATCTTTTCCCTGCGGTTCCATGAGCCATGCTCCGCAATGAATGCCTGATTCCGATATGACTCTGGAAACATCGTTCCCGTGTAAAAATCAATCCCCAAGGGAGCAACGTGTGGACCCAGCAGGATCGCAGGTAGGGTAAACTCATCCGCTGTACGGCCTTCTCCAAATTCGGGATCCGGGGTATCCCCCTGGTGATAATAGGGATACCCAAAGTGCATACCCGGTTCAGGAGCATGATTCAGCTCACATGATGGCAAATCATCCGTGATGGCAGGATCCTCGCTTATATTGTCGCTGCCATTATCCGTAATCCACAATTCACCAGTTGTCGGATGCCAGGCAAAGCCAACAGAATTTCGAATGCCTCGTGCATAAACCTCGCGTTCCGATCCGTCCGCGTTCATGCGCAGGACCGTTGCAAAGGGATCTGGGCGTTCACAGACATTGCAGGGGGCACCTACCGGAACATAAAGCTTTCCGTCTGGACCGAAATCAATAAATTTCCATCCATGATGCCGCTCCGTTGGCAGGTCATCCACAATGACCACTGGCTCAGGCGGATCCTGTAAGTGCGAATCAATGTCATCATATCGGAGGATGCGACTGACCGCCGCAACATATAGCGACCCTTCTCGATACGCTAACCCTGATGGCATCACCAGATCCTCAGCAATCACGATTACCTCATCCCCTTTCATGTCACCATCCGAATCTACGACTGCATGAACCGTACCGTCTCTGCGCGAGCCAACATACAATACACCACTTGGCGACAATGCCATTTGCCTCGCGTCCGGCACACTGTCGGCGTATACTTCAATCGTAAATCCCTCTGGAAGACGAATTTTATCCAGCGGGAGATCATCTGGCCAAAAGATATAGGCCGCAACGAACAGAAAAACTGCGGGGGCCAGTAAAAATGCCTTGCGCATGACAACTAGAAATTGATTGATGCTAGTGTCAAGTTAAGCCATTGGCACTAACTTTGTGCTACGATGACAAAGTATTCACCATGAGACTCGGTCCAGACGGTACCCCTCACCTTTATGCATCAGACCTGCAACGGTTTTCAGCATGCAAACATGCAACGCAACTTGATCTAAGAAAAGCGCGTGGTGAAGACCTGGAACCTGAACCGGACTCGGAAGACGCAAAGTTGCTCAGTCAACTGGGGGATGAGCATGAGAAGGCATACCTGAATGCTCTCCTGGAAGCAGGCAAGAACGTGGTTTCCATCAAGCGCGGCCCCGATGCTGTTGAGCAAACTATTGCCGCACTCAGGAGTGGCGTTGACGTTGTTTACCAGGGCGCACTCAAAGGTGGGAACTGGAAGGGCTATGTAGATTTTTTGGAACGCATAGAAGAACCTTCCGCGTTGGGGGCTTTCTCCTATGAAGTCGTTGACACGAAGCTCAAACGTACTCCGGACCCCAAGCATATACTGCAGTTGGTCGTTTATTCAGACCTCCTGGCCGAAATTCAGGGGAAAAAACCTGAGTACGGACACCTCCAACTTGGGCGGGGAGATCGGTCAACACATAGGCTCGCGGAGTGTGCAGACTATGTCCGTCAACTGCGAGACCGCCTCGATCAGTTTGTAACGCACCCTGAAGAAACACGTCCAAGACGCTGCTCAGAATGTAGCTTTTGTCACTGGCGCACACGTTGTAACGATCAGTGGATAGACGAAGATAGCCTTTATATGGTAGCGGGCATCCGGGGGCAACAGGTAGTACGTCTCGAGAATGCAGGCATAAAAACCATGGCCTCCTTGGCGGCCCTCAAAGAAGGGGACAAAGTTGCTAAGATGGCCCCAAAAACACTCCAGAACCTACGTACTCAAGCCCAGCTTCAAGCGGCACGAAAGCAGGGAGGTGCACCAACTGCTGCCCTTCGGCCTCACGTTAAAGGAAAAGGATTTGACTTGCTCCCCGCCCCAGACCGGGGTGACCTCTTCTATGACATAGAAGGCAATCCACATTACCGCGAAAACGGAGAAGAAAAACTGGAATACCTTCACGGAATCTGGTATCGAAAGAGATTCAAAGCACTCTGGGCCCATAATCACTCTGAGGAGGAGCAGGCACTCAAGGATCTCTTTGAATTTTTTAAACAACAAATCGAGCAGTTTCCAAACGCACGCATATACCATTATGCTCCGTACGAACTCACTGCCCTCCGCCGTCTGACCACCAAGTATAGCTTCGGAGAAGACACGCTTGACGGTTGGCAGCGCGAAAAAAGGTTTGTTGATCTCTACGCTGTTGTGCGCGGCGGCATCTTCACATCCGAAAAAAATTACTCGCTCAAAAGCCTGGAGGCCTTCTACATGGAAAGCCGAACGGGTGACGTTACGACCGCAACCGGATCTATCATTGCTTACAACAACTGGAGGCTCAAACGGGATGCGGGAGATCCAACCGCAGACAAGGATCTCAAGGAGCTTGAGGACTATAACCGGATTGATTGCGAGTCCACGGAGAAACTCCGTAACTGGTTGCTCTCACTGCGTTCCGATCTGGTTGAGTCGGTACCTGCGCAGCTGGGTAGCGCGCAAACTCAGGGAGCCATCGAAAGGGAGCAAGTCAACGAGAACTACAAAGGTCATGTATTTAATTCCTCAATATCCCCCAAACTGAAAAAAACACTGGTTGCCTTGGGGCTCTTTCATTACCGCGAAAAGAAACCACAGGCCTGGTTGGTGTTCGATGCCGCCAAAAAGTCCACAGAAGAACTGATTGAAGACAACAATTGTCTGGCTAGCCTCTCCGCTGTCGGAGCACCATACCCTGTGAAGAAATCAGTTGAACGCGCATACGCCTACCCTCAACAGTTTACGAAGATGAGCGCTGAACAGGATGGCTGTGTTGCGTTGGACATTGAAAATATTAAATCCGTGCGCATCCCGGAACTTGACCCGAAGAAACGCCGCATAAAATTAAGGATCGGTGAAAAATCAGCCGAATTTCTCCGTGATGCATTGGATCTGCTTCCTGATATGCCCATTTCCACTACCGTAATCGAGAATGCCATTCATCGGCTGGTTAGGAAAATCTGTAATGGAAACGCACCCCCCGCAGTTCAAGACCTCCTTGAGCGTAAAGCACCCAATTTGTCCGACATGGCTGTCCTGGACGATGATGAACGCTCATCAGTGACCCGGATGCAGCAGGCCGTGAGCGGGATGAAGTCCACTGTACTGATGGTCCAAGGGCCTCCTGGTACAGGCAAGACTTTCGTGTCAGCCCGGGCAATTCTGTCTCTGGTTAGTCAGGGTTACCGGGTTGCAGTGTCGTCAAATAGTCACGAAGCGATTCGCAATGTGCTTATCGGGTGTGCTGATGCAGCCAAGCCCCCCCCCCGAATCCCAACCATCGCACACAAAGAATCCCGTAAAGCCAGTAAGCGCGTACACCCCAACATCATATCAGTGAAAAAGAACAACGATAGTGCACTCTTTAGTGCGGATATCGTGGGGGGAACCGCATGGCTCCTGTGTCGCCCGGAGATGGCCAATAAGTTCGACTATCTTTTTGTCGATGAAGCAGGCCAAGTATCTCTCGCCAACCTGTTAGGCATGACCTCATGCGCAGACAACATTGTCATGATCGGCGATCCTTGCCAACTTCCCCAGGTTATTCAGGCTAGTCATCCAGATCCAGCCAACCTTTCCTGCCTGGAGTGGATG
Source organism: Bacteroidota bacterium (assembly GCA_028875125.1). Lineage (GTDB taxonomy): Bacteria > Bacteroidota > Rhodothermia > Rhodothermales > Bin80 > Bin80. The sequence continues at coordinate 4,090 of JAPPGC010000096.1, forward strand.
CTCGGAAACGACCGTCTGGTAAGACCCGGCCGAGGCATCTTCCTGGGGGAAACCTGGCGCATGCACCCAAAGCTTTGTAAGTATATTTCCACGCAATTTTACGAGGGACGTCTCCATGCAAACCGGGACACTTCACGCCAAGCTATACATGCTTCTGGTCTCCCGGAGGCGGGGGCTTATCTTGTGCCGGTCACACACCAGGAACCCCGTATGCAGCAATGCGAAGAGGAGGGCCTGGCTATTCGGTCCGTCATCAATCGTCTGCTCGAAGGCAATTGGACGGATCGTGAGGGAAAAACCCGCTCCATCAGTCCAAAGGATATCATTGTCGTGGCTCCGTTCAATGCCCAGGTGAATATGCTGCAGACTATGCTCCCAGACAGTATAAGAGTTGGCACTGTAGACAAGTTCCAAGGCCAGGAAGCGGCCATCGCCCTGATATCCATGACTTCAACCTCTTCCGAGGAAACTCCTCGGGGCATGGATTTTTTATTGTCCCGAGAGCGCATTAATGTAGCACTGAGCCGTGCTAAAGCCTTGAGCCTGGCCTTTGCATCCCCACGCCTGCTGGCATCAAGCTGTAAAACTACTTACCAAATCCGCCTGGTGAACGCACTCTGTGCTCTGGACATCCTAGAACTAGATCTTTAACATGCACTCCTCCAAACCTATTATTACGTCATTCCTGATCCTTCTGCTTGCATTCCCCGCATCTGCACAGGAGTCAGGACTTTCTGTTGCCACCATTATGCAGGATCCCGCTACGTACATCGGGGACTGGCCATCTATGCCATACTGGAGCGAAGACGGGCAAACACTCTACTTTAGCTGGAATCCGATGGGGGCTTTCGAGAGTGATTCTCTCTTCAAAATCACGCGGGATGACCTGACTCCTCGACAGGTTTCCCGTGATGAACGACTCAATCCGGGACCTGTGTTTACGGGCTGGCAACACGGCGAACATGTCTATGACGCCGATTTCTCCCGTAAGGTTTACAACCGCGGAGGAGATCTATACCTTATTGACCGTGCTACCAATACACAAACACGCTTGACTCAAACACGTGATTTTGAAGGATCGCCAAGGTTTGCACTGGCGGGAGATGCGGTCATTTTCGTAAGGGACAATAACCTCTACAAGCTTTTTCTTGATTCAGGTGCACTGGTGGAGCTCACCGATCTCAGGAGCGGGCAGGAGCCGAGTGACTCAGATCCCGATGATCAGGATGCTTTTCTTGAGGCCCAACAGTCCGAACTCTTCGAGATCATTCGTCAGGAACAGGAAGAGGACGAGTTGCGCGAATCTTCCCGCGAACGGGACCGAAATGCCCTGGACCCGCCCCCGACATGGTATGTGGGATCACGATCCATATCCCAACTCAGACTGGATCCCACTGAGCGCTACGTATCCTTTGTTACCTCTTCCTCCCCCGCGCAAAACAAGCGTACCCGGGCAATAGACTGGATCACCGAGAGCGGGTATGCAGAAATGCTCAATGCCCGGGCCAAGGTTGGGGCCACACCACAAAACCGAGCACTCTACATTCAGGACCTGGAACGAGACACTACCTATCAGATTGACCTGCACCAACTTGAAGGCGCTTACGATGTGCCGGAATATTTGCGTGAGGAAGGAGTAGCTGTGGATTCATCCGAGTCCAAGCGTGTACTTTTCAGCTACGGTCCATTCTGGAGCGCTGACGGCAAGCACGCCGTCTTGGAAGTTCGGGCGGACGACAACAAGGATCGGTGGTTGGCGCGCCTTGATCCAGCTTCAGGTACGCTCGACATTCTGGACCGTCAGCATGATGAAGCATGGATTGCCGGTCCCGGCATCTCCTGGTTCGGGGGCGGTAGTACGAGTGGATGGCTGCCAGATAATCGACATTTTTATTTCCAGAGCGAAGCAAGCGGCTACAGTCACTTGCATACGGTTGACGTTGAAACCGGCAACATCGCACAGCTGACCGACGGTCCGTTTGAGGTGTTCGATCCTGTACTATCCCGTGACGGTCGAACTTGGTTCTTCACCAGCAGTGAAGGTTCATCCTCCGTGCGCAACTTCTATCAGATGCCGGTTATGGGGGGAGAACGTGAGCAGCTCACAACGCTCGCCGGCCGTAATGCAGCGGTCATCGGCCCCGACGGAGATATGCTTGGCGTTCTGAATTCAACCCCGACCCGTCCACCCGAGGTGTTTGTACAGGTCCCCACGGAAGAAGCCACACGAATTACACATTCGCCAACAGAAACATGGCTTGATTATCCGTGGCGTACACCAGAGACACGCCGGTTTGAGGCCTCAGACGGTGCCATGGTACCCGCGCATGTCTTTGAACCAGAGGAGCCCAACGGTGCCGCGGTGCTCTTTGTACATGGAGCGGGCTATATGCAGAATGTCCATGACGGATGGTCCAGCTACTATCGGGAATACATGTTTCACAACCTCCTGACGGATCTGGGCTACGTAGTCATGCAACTTGATTATCGCGCGTCTGCGGGATACGGCCGCGACTGGCGCACGGCCATCTACCGTCACATGGGTGGCCGTGATCTGCAGGACTATGTAGATGCATCCGGTTACATCACCGAAACTTATGGCATTGGTCCCGATCAAATTGGGATTTATGGCGGCTCTTACGGCGGTTTCATTACCCTCATGGCACTCTTCACCGTTCCCGAATACTTCGGCGCCGGCGCAGCGCTAAGAAGCGTTACGGACTGGGCACACTATAATCACACCTACACCTCCAATATTCTGAATACACCTGCGACTGACTCCCTGTCCTTCGCCCGCAGTTCGCCCATCAATTTTGCGGAAGGACTGGAGGACCCACTGCTGATGCCGCACGGGATGGTGGACCTGAATGTGCAATTTCAGGATATTGTCCGGCTCGGTCAGCGTTTGATCGAACTTGGAAAAGAGGATTGGGAGATTGCCCTCTACCCTGTCGAGGGGCACGGTTTCCAGGAACCCTCCAGCTGGACGGATGAATACCGTCGAATCCTTAAGCTTTTTGAGACACACATCCGACCTTAACGTCCCCAATTGGGGGCCGTGAGGTCCAAAGGATCCGACCAGTACACACTCTCCGTCATAAGCAGCTCACGCAGCTCATGGAGTTGTGCTACGTATGTGGAATCTGTGGCCAGGTTTTGCGTCTCATGTGGATCCGTATTGAGGTCGAAAAGCTGCTCAGTGTGGGTCCCGTCCACCTGATATTGTATGTGCTTCCAGCCATCTGTCGTACGTACCCCGCGTTGAAAATGACGGTACGCATAGAACACTGCCCCTCGACCCGGCAACTGCGGGTCCTCTATGATGGGCCGCAGGCTCTCGCCTTCAACCGTCGGGGGCAATGCAATACCCAAGTACTCTGCAACGGTTGGGAAAATATCAAAGATATAGACCAGTTGGCTGCGTCTCTCATTTGAAGGAACACCTGGGCCAGCCATAATGAGCGGAACTCGCATGCTGTGTTCATACAGGTTCTGTTTTCCAAGTAGACCATGGCTGCCGACCGCCAGCCCATTATCGCCTGCCACTACGATGAGTGTGTTCTCTAACTGTCCGTTTGCCTCAAGCGCGTCCATGACTCGCCCAATTTCGGCATCCAACTCGCTGATCATCCCATAGTATAGCGCGAGTTCCTCGCGTACAATGGCTTCGGTGCGCGGATGCTCACGAAGCCTTTCATCACGAACATACAATTCGCCATTATCGAATGGGTGCTCCGGCAGATAATTGGGTGGCAGCGAAACTGAGTCTGGATGGTACCAACTGGCGTACGGCTCGGGCGGGGTTCTAGGATCGTGCGGCGACGTAAACGATACATAGGCAAAAAAGGGCTGATCCATCGTGCGTGCATCGGCCAGAAAATCAATAGCTGCATCCGCATAGAGCATACTCGAATATCCCTCAACCTGTCGTCGCGCCGATCTCGGATAAGCGCCCGTAGAATCAAACTCATTTAGATGAGGGGCTTCATGCCCTCCCTGATTGGGCCAGTGCATACCTCCAAAAAAGATATTATCCGCCGCCTGGAACGCACGTGCGAATGACGAACGATCATTGTGCCACTTGCCGGTACCAAAGGTCATATATCCCGATTCCGCAAGGACCTCCGGCATCATGATGTGGTTTGGCGGGATGCTGTCTCCCCTGGCATGCAATCGAAAAAGGGGCCGCCCCGTCATAAGCATCGACCGGCTGGGAGCACAAAGTGCACCGTGCTGACCACCCATGGTGTGTGCATGCGTGAACACTGTGCCACGCCGCACTAGCGCATCCAGATTGGGGGTTTGTACGTCCTCATCGCCCAGCGCACCAATCGTGCTGAATCGCTGGTCGTCCGTGTAAAACACTAAGACATTGACCGGACCTTCCTGGGGGCTATTACAGGCTGCTACAAGCAGTAAAACGGGAATCAGTCTATACATGATAGCAAGATGTTTTCTAATTGAACCCTAAAATAAGCAGCCATTTAATCCGATCTTACCAACGAACGTCGTACATTACGATCAAGAACCATTTTTCAATATCATGCGCTCCCTTTTCGCTGCGTTCATTGGATTGCTGCTAGTTGGAACCAGTGCAGCACAGACGCCCACCAGTCCACATATCGTCTTTGTAACCGGAGATGAAGAATATCGATCGGAAGAATCCATGCCCATGCTGGCCAGGATTCTGAAAAGGGACTACGGCTTTAAGGTCAGCGTCTGCTATGCACTGAATGAAGAGGGATACATAGATCCTAATGTGCTGGACAATATTGACGGTCTCGAGCTACTTGAGAGTGCAGATATGATGGTACTTTTCACGCGATTCCGTGCTTTGCCCGACTCGCAGGCGCACTACATCCTGCAGTTTGCAGAATCTGGCAAACCAATGGCTGGATTCCGTACAACAACGCACGCATTTCTGTACAAGGACGATGCAGAACGTGAGCACCTAAATAACGACTGGCCTACACGCGTCTTCGGGCAACAATGGATCACGCATCACGGTCATTTCGATGACGGCAACAATCCTCTGACACACGTGGAAGTTATTGAGGACATGCAGTCGCATCCGATCCTGAACGGGGTTACAGACTTTGATGCATTCTCCTGGCTCTACCATGTACATGGTGGTGAATGGTCGTTGTACTGGGATAGTCAACCGCTACTCAATGGTACAGCACTTCAGTCAGGCCACGCCAATGCTGGACGTCTAGACCGGTTTCCTCTCACGAACCCCGTGGCCTGGACCAAAACATATACAGGAACGAGTGGAGTGTCTTCGAGAGTCTTCTTCACGACACTGGGACACCCCTATGATTTCAAGAATGTTTCCATGCGAAAGTTAGCATTGAATGGCATCCTTTGGGCTCTGGGGCATGAAATTCCTGATGAAGGTGCCGATGCATCGTTCGCTGCCCCCTATGAACCGAACAATTCCGGGTTCGGAGATAAGTTCAAACCAGGCATGCGTCCGGCGGATCTGTAGGGCACGCGCTGAGATGCGTTCCCGTGGAGACAGGTGGCTGTAAGGGGTTGCGTTGGGACTTCAACCTGTGTGTTTCCAGGAATTCTTACGGCACTGCTTCCAGCGCAATAGTAAAGCTGGCAACAACTATTTATTCACCGACCACGACGGCCTTCTCTGCCGTCGGAAAATTCTCCGGTACGGGCAATGTAACTTCCCCCGTGGCCAGCCATTCCACACTGCGCTGCAATAATGTTCTGAGCCCTACGCAACGAAGCGCGCGGTCGTCTTCCTGTCCTCCCCAAAGGTGACCTGGCAAAAATGTCATGACTCTACCTTCACCAAACTGCCTCCACCAGACCATTAGTTCGTGCCTTCCGGTACCACCAAACTCGGGATCACTCCATGTGGTCGCCAGCACATTCATTCCTTCCGCCGGACCGCGCTGGCCGTGATAAAGCTCATCATAGGGGTGCATCCACACCATTGGTAAACCCGCCATTACAGGATGTACAGCGTCCCGTGTAGTGATCTGCCAGTCATGTAACGACCCGTGTCCAGCACCACGGTCCTCTCCGGGAGGTATGCGCAACAGGCCCTGCTCCTCGTCCCAGTACGCTCCGTAACCAGCATCTTTTCCTCGCCATAAAAGCCCAACCATGGACTCATAGGATTCCCATCCCGGAAACGCATTATTTGCCGCATGCTGGACGAGTAACACCGCCGCCCCCAGAGACGTACTCCTCAAAATCGTTACGCACACGCTCCGGCCAGAGCTCTCCATTATAGGCCAATACCACCACATCGTACTCACCAAAGGTCGGCTGCCAACCATCCCAGGCCTCTTGATCAGCTTCTTTTCCCGGAGACAGCGTCACATCGACCGAAAATATCCCAACATCCAGGAGCGCCTGCTCAAGGTGTCCTACGGTACGTTCCCAGTCATGATTATTTTGTCCTGATACAATCAGTACAGACGACTGGTCGAGGGCTCCAAAACCCAATACCAGGCTCCATATCAGATGCAGTGCGATAACCATAGCTGTATTTTCCGACAAGTGAGTATTTTACTGACCATTATACGAAGTATAAGAATCAATTGAGACTTGCGTTAGTGCAAGCCCAATCGTAATTATCAACCTTGCCTTGTGGTTAGAATGGAGTGGACGGGCCTTCAACCCGAAATGGTTCGCAGCGAGCTTACAGAGATTGCGGGCGATGCGCATGTATCAACCGATGAAGCGGACCGACTCGTGTATGCAACTGACTGGTTTTGGCTACCACAAATGTGGCTGGACCGCGGTGAAGCCCCGCGTAAGCCTGACTATATTGTCCGCCCCAAAAGCGCAGAGGAGATCTCGGCTATTCTTCAGGTCGCCAATTCCTATCGAATCCCAGTAATTCCCTGGGGAGGCGGATCTGGTTCTCAGGGAGGTGCATTACCCGTATTCGGGGGCATAGTCCTTGATACGAAGCGGATGAACCGGATTGTTGAGATTGACGAAAAGTCTCTGACCGTTACCGCTGAGGCTGGCATCAACGGTAAGCAACTGGAATGGGCCGTGAACGAGAAAGGTCTCATGCTTCCACACTACCCTGCTTCGGCAAACTGTGCTACACTGGGAGGATATCTGGCTCCTCGTGGTACAGGAACAATCAGTACCAAGTACGGAAAAGCTGAGGACCTGGTACTGCGCATGCAGGTTGTGCTGCCGGACGGGCATATTCTGCGTACACCAATTGTACCTCAACATGCAGCTGGTCCTGACTTCTATCGATTGTTCCTGGGTTCCGAGGGTACCTTCGGTGTAATCACAGAAGCTACTATGCAGCTGGACTACCTGCCCGAATGCCGCCTGCTTCGTGCAGTGCTTTTTGAAGACTTGACAGACGCAATTGAGGCAGGGCGACAAATCATGACACGCCGGCTGGAGCCCTTTGTGATTCGCCTGTATGATCCCCGTTCAACCGCATCCCGAGTGAAAAAAATTCTGGGGTACGAACTTGAAGGCGCCTACATGGTGCTGGGATTTGACGGCGATAAGGATATTGCAACCCTGCAGGAAGAAAAGGCTATGGATATTATCAATGGGTTCGGGGCTCGTGATCTCGGGCGCGAACCTGGTGAGGCCTGGTGGAATCAGCGCTACGACTTTTACTATCCTCCACAAAGCCTCAAGCTGCCATGGATGTACGGGACCACAGAAACCGTAACGACCTACGATAAGATTGAAAAACTGTATTTCGCAGAAAAAAAAGCAGTCGAGGAAGGCTACAGAGAATGGGATATAGACTTCATTGGTCATTTTTCCCACTGGTTCCATTGGGGGGTGATGGTCTATACACGGTTTATCATCCGCAATCCTCCCGATGACGCCAAAGAAGCCGTTCGGCTTCACAACCGAGTTTGGAATACGGCCATGACTGCAGTCCTGGAGAATGGGGGAATGGTGAATGAGCACCATGGTGTTGGCTTGAAGCTCTCCCGGTTCATGCGTCGCCAGTATGGAGATGCATGGCCATTACTGGATCGGATCAAGAAATCACTGGACCCAAACGGAATCATGAACCCGGGCAAAGTTGGGTTTGGACGCTAATCTTGCAATGAACACAGTGATTGGCGCTATAGAGAATTGTCGATTCTGCCTTATGTGCCGACATGTGGCACCAGTGGGTCATATAACTCACAATGAGTCCGTCACTCCGCATGGCATCGCTCTGGTCGCAGCTATGCAACGCCGAGGGCAACTGACCTGGAATACCAGTACGCTGGACGTACTGTACGCCGAACCTGACGGAGGTAACTGTCGAGCACACTGTGTAACGGATCAGCCTTTGCCCGCTGCCATCGCCGCCATTCGCGCGGAAGTAGCCGATGATGGACTTGCTCCTCCGGAAGTAGTCAGTGCACATAACCGGATCGCTGAAAACCATTCAGCCTTCGGAAGCTATGAGCCTGCTACTATGCATGGGGAGTGGGGCTTGTTTGTAGGAGATGTTGGTTTCAACCTCGCACGGGAGACCGTGCAAGCTGCCCTCAAACTCCTGGAGGCCTGCGGACTTGATGTCGTACCTGTAGGCTGTGGACTTGACAGTGGGTTTATCCCCTGCTCATTGGGCTATCCAAAGACCGCACATGCGCAGGCCCGTCTGTGCATAGAAGAGGTCCAGCGAACCGGTATAAAAAAACTCCTGGTGCTTTCGCCGCAGGATCTCTTCGCTTTTCTCCAGATGCATCAGGAGCGACTGGATATTACATGGCCCGAGGATGTGGTAATCATCGATCTTATTGATTTTCTGGCTAGTCAGGTTCCGAACCTCAAATTGATCCCCCCTGCTGGAATCACGGAAAATGCCGCGGCCTATGTTGACCCTACGCATGCGGTTCGACTTCCTGAACGTTTCGATGCTGCGCGCTCGCTTTGTGAGGTGGCTCTGGGCTCTGCTCCTTTGGAGCTCTTTTGGCGAAAAGATCGTGCACACCCGGTTGGAAGCACGGCGATTCAGTTTACCCGGCCTGATATTGGCGTCCGACTGACCGAAGCACGACTGGAGGATGCCATCAATCGTGGAGCGAAATCTATCGTGTGCGATGATCCCGTAACGCTCCATGAACTCCGTCTTCGTGATAAGAGCAGCATGCGTATACAGGGTCTCTACGAGACGATGCTTACACGACTACCTCCTCATTCTTGATGGCCAAGACGGTTGTAATTATTGGCACACTGGACACCAAAGGTCCGGAAATAGCCTATTTGCGTGACCGGCTCCATGAACTCGGGTTATCCACTATCGTGATTGACTCCGGCATTCTCGGCGAACCACTGGAAATCGTTCCAGATGTTCCACACGAACAATCAGCAACCTACGCGGGCTCCAACTTGGAAACCATGCGTACCGCAGGAAGTCGGGGAAAAGCTGTTGACCTGATGCGTGAATCGCTCAAGAATCTCGTATCGGAATTGTACCGCACCGGACGGCTTGACGCGATCGTGAGTATGGGCGGTGCTGAAGGGGCGGTCATGGGGGCTGCAGCCATGATGGTGCTCCCAGTTGGTGTACCCAAGGTACTGGTTTCCCCTATTGCCTCAGGATACCATTACTTTGCGCCCCTGGTTGGCACACGCGACATGATGATTGTTCACTCTGTGGTGGACATTCTGGGATTGAATCCTATTGCATGCAGTATCTTCGACAATGTCGCCGCAGCGTTGTATGGTATGGCCCTGCATGGCCGCGGTCTAGTTGCACCTAAGGGGCGCAACATCGCGATCACCATGTTAGGCAATACTACGACTGCTGTCATGGCGGCAAAAGAGCGCTTGGAGCGCGCTGGATTTGAAGCAGTTATTTTCCACTCCAATGGCGTGGGAGGCCCGGCCATGGAGGAACTTGCAATGCAAAACCAATTCGTTGGCGTGATTGACTTCACAACTAACGAGGTCTACGACCCGCTTGTAGGAGGCATTCACGACGGTGGTCCCGACCGCCTGGAAGTTATCGGCCGCCTGGGATTGCCTCAAGTCGTCGTCCCAGGCTGCATTGACTTCAGTGTCTGGAATGCCGGCACCGTCCCTGAAGAGCTGCGCAGCCGCCCCAAGTATGACCATAACCCAGAGTACGTTCTCGTTCGCGCCTCCAGCGATGAGATGGCTGAACTTGGCCGAATCTTCGCCCGAAAACTGAATCCTGCCCAAGGCCCCGTCAAGATGGTCATTCCTCTGAGAGGTCTGTCTATCCCAAATGTGCCCGAAGGAGTTTTTTGGGATCCTGAAGCTGATGGCCGATTCATCGGCGAGCTAAAGCAGCACTTGCGAACGGATATTCCGATAGAACTTTACGACTGCCATGTGAATGACCCTAGTTTCGGGATTGCCGTGGCAGATTTATTCATCCAACTCACGGAATCACAGCAAACATGATCGCTTCCCCACCAATCGACCTTAGCCACCTGCCTAAATTAACGTCCGGCGACGACGACTTTCGAGCCCAATTCTTGTCATGGGATCTGGGAGATCTGACCATGACGGACATCAGAGCTTACCTCGAGCACAAGGATATTGTCCTGATACCCGTGGCCAGTCTAGAGCAGCATGGTTCACATCTGCCGCTCTATACGGATACCATCACTGCGATTCACATTTCTCAGCGTGTGGCACATCTGATTGGCGTTGTGCACTCTCCGCCCATCTGGATGGGCTACTCACCCCAGCATATGCATGAGCCCGGTCAGGGACGCGGCACTATCACAGTTCGGAGTACGACGCTATTAGCTGTAATGCATGATGTCACCCGCAGCCTGATTCATCATGGATTCAATCGTATCATATTCATTAATGGTCATGGTTCAAATGTCAAGGTTGTTGACCCAGTCCTGAGAAAACTCCGTTATGAAACAGGGGCTCTGATCAGCTTTGTTAAGCCATACATGGAGCGCTACACGGGAATTCTGAAGGGACTGATGGAAAATCCACCCGAGGAGACACCTGGTTGGCATGCCAGTGAGCTGGAAACCGCGCAAGACCTTGCATGGAATGAGAAACTGGTTCGAATGGAGCGTGCAGAATTCACCAAGGCGCATATCCCTGATTTTCTACCCCGATCCTTTGCTAAGAAAGATGGAATGCCTGACGTGGAGTTTGAGGGATACACCTACTTCAATTTCCCGATGGATCACCACGAGTTTATTGAGAGCGGGGTTATTGGCAATCCGCTACGTGCCACTAAGGAGAAGGGGGAGGAGGCCTTTCGTCGGCTCTCCGAGCATGTGGCACGTGGGGTATTGGAGCTCATGGAGGTGCCTGTTGAAGTGCATACCCGCGCCTTCGTGGATCGTGTCATGTAATCGGGCATCTCAGTAGTTTTATTTTGTGTCCGTTCAACGAGCGCGCTGCCCCGCGTACAGTTGATACTGAAGCTCCCTTCACCGGGCAGCGCTTTCCCCGGCTTCCGTGCCACAGTCAACGGGGCTCCTGATCGCACCATGACGCGATACTGGATGTCCGCCAAGTTTTCATTTCCAGCGCGTTTCGTGTGGTCTTCAATGATACTGGGGCTCGCGACGACGGTGCCGAATTCCCCTGATTGATTGGTGGCTTTGAAAGTCGGTAAGGTTACCGCTTTGTCTGAATTCGCTGTGGCGGAATAGTCCGGGCTGAGGCCGTCCCTACTTGGATCTATGCGTTTTGGGCCCACGCACCTCTCAACCTAGCTTACCAATGGGATAATGGCACAGGTGATTTAAACAGCCCCCAATCACAGATCATCGCATCCTGGCGGATTTCGTCAGGGTTCTTTCTTGAGGAGGCCACCGGCTTCCAGGCGATCCAAGAGGCGCTGCTGGTCACGCTTATAGGCATAAAACACTTGGCCCATGAACCAAATCATGAATATAATGCCAACATTACCGCCTCCTGTCAGATCTAAAGTCCCCTTCCATGCTATCTCCAGCACCATGCCCAATGCAACAAGGCCCCATCCAACAGAGGACAGAATAATGTTAAGTTTTTCGATCCGTTTGCTGGTCCAGTCAATTTTTTTCTTCCACATTTTGATTTTGATTCTCCAAAGCGACTAGCTCTCGTTTCTTGTACACGCGACGAAGGTACAGGTTTCCAAAATGTCAAGTATTTAAGGCTTTTCTGCCCCTCCCCGTGAGCCCAGCTCAGCACAGCAATGGATTACGTGATTCGCACTAAGCAGGCCTGATTGGCCCTTACCGGAGGGAGTGACCGACGCGGAACTGATCGCGAAACTGTTTCCAATTTCAACGGTCAGCTTGAGGGCCTCTCCTGAATCAGATCGGGCAGATGGAGATGACTGATTATCTCTATCACATTCAGGTGACCCGAGAAGACATGGCTATTCACGAATATCGTACGAGCCCGTCTCAGTGCGACATACACTAATCTGGAAAAGTGTCCTTCATGAAAATGCAGGTCTTGGTTTACGCAAGTCAATTCATTCCATTTGTGACTGAACCGGACGGCTAAATTGGGGCGTGTATTGCAGTAGAGGGGAGCGATTGCATTGGAAATTGCTAAGGGAACAAAAGAATTTCTTAAAAATGAAACCTTTTGACAAAAAGTACGTCAAAAGGAAAATGACGATGCGAGAACTTACCAAAACGACCGGATACACAGCACGTCAGGTGCGCTACCTGATTGCTGAAGGCTTTGTACCGCCCCCAACGGGAGGCAGGGCCAATGCCGTGTATGGGGATGTCCATGTATCGGCGATTGAGCGATATCAGCATCTACGTGCAGCAGGTTTTTCTCCCGCTTCAATCCGGTTACTGATGGAGACCCAAACAGGTGTGCCATTTCAAATTGTTCCAGGTATATCGCTCATTGTTGACCCAAGTCTGATTGCTGAGGGCGTTCCTATGAATGAGTTGGAGGAGCACATCAAATCAGTCCTGGAGCGCATTTTTTCAAAACAAAACAAATAGGATTCCAATGACGCAAAACAAATTCTCACCTGATTCTCCAACCGTTGACTTCTTGGCGTTACCGCATTTTCCAGAGCGAAGGCGGCACGATGATCCATTTGCAGATCTAGTGCATAGTGACTCGACAGCGAATGACGCGCCGTTGGTAAAACTGGATTTCCATGTGATGATTCGTGGTGGCCTGGCCTTCGTAAAAGCCGAAAGAACATATGTCAACAAGACTGATGGCCCCATTGAAGCTGTGATGAGTCTACCGGTATCTATTCACGCAGCATTCTTTGGATTAAGCGCGGTTATTGACGGGAAATACTACGATGCGCAGGCAAAGCCAAAACAGGATGCACTCGAAACGTACGAGGAGGCGATCGATGAGGGCCAGGCAGCTGTGTTGCATGAAGAGTTACTACCGGGGATTCATTCTCTTTCGGTTGGCAATCTTGGTTCCGGTAAAACAGTGACAGTCACGACTCGCTGGGCAGAATTGCTACGTTTCCATGATGGTACTGGTCAATTGCGAATTCCTCTTACGGTGGGTGACGTATATGGAATTTCTCCATTGGAGGATGTAGATGCACTAACCACTGGTGGTCCCACACCTGAGGCTACGCTCCGTATACAGCATGATGCGGCAACTGTAGAGTTAGCAGAGGGCAATTTATGTCACGAGGAAGGGGATCTCTATTTTGCTAAAATTCCTGGCAATGCTCCAATTGAGTTGAGGGTGACCGGTTTACCCGCTACAGAACTAACCGGTATTGGCGGAGACGGTCGTCTGGTGACTCTCAAAACATCTCCACATGACAAGCAGCGGGCCCCCCTGAATGCTGCAGTACTCGTAGACAGATCCGGCTCTATGGGTAGTCCGTGCACGCATTCCGGTGATAATTACGAAACTCAACACGAAGCTGTGGTTCGCGGCCTACGTGAAGTGCAACCATTGCTGATGGATGGGGATCACCTGGCTTTATGGGAGTTTGATACTGATTGTGACCGCGTGGGAGAATTCAACTCCAGCAACCCCGAGGAATTTAGGAGCTTGCTTTCCAAGCTAGGTGGTCCCCGTGGGGGTACATCTATAGGTGGTGCATTAGAAAAGGTATGTGCCTCTGAAGAAGGCAAGGATATTCTATTGATAACCGATGGTCAAAGCTATGATTTAGATGTTCAGCAATTGGCAAAGCGTGGACATCGAATATTTGTGGTCCTGATGGGAGAGGGGAGCCTGGAGGCTAATGTAGGACATCTAGCTGTGCTTAGTGGAGGAGATATTCATTTTAGTTTTGGGACAGATGTTAATCAAGCCATTCAGGCCTGTATACAGGGGATGCGACAAAAGTCCATTCGAGGTGTCCGTTGTGATTTAGATGAATCAGGGCTGCCAGAACGCGTGGTTGCTGCCCGCAATAATGCGTCAATAAAGGCGTCTTGGTCTCAGGTAACTGAGAAACCCCAGGTCAGCAGTGAATTCTCAGAGGCGGTTGCCGCCTATGCAGCCAGTTTGGCTTTCGCAGGTGCAGAGGAGAAATGGGCGGCGAACATAGCGGTTCAAGCGGGACTGGTCACATACCTCACCAGTCTTGTCCTTGTAGCCGAGGGCGCGGAGATTCAGGAAGTGCTCCCGAGAACAATCAAACAGCCACTTCCTTCTCCTCGAGGCATGAGAGTATACCATAGGGCTCCGTCCACAGTTGCTTATGCATCACAGAGTAGAGCTGGGATACGTCATTTCGCGCCCCCTGACTCACAAATGAAGTCTTTTGATGAGACGAATCGGTTATCGGACGCAGGATTCCCGAGTTCACCGATTAGCGAATGTGACGTTTATTACGAGCTACATTCTCATGACACGACTCCACATCCCATATTCAAGTCACCACCCAGCCTTGATTGGGATTCAATACTGTGGTTGGGCGAGCAGATTGACTGGAATTCTGAGGGTTCCAAGTTGGTTCGGGGTAACCTTGATGGAATCGAGGAAGGGGTGGCCGAAGAAATTATGAACCTGTCTGAGGAGGTGGCAGATTTTGTCGATCAAACTAGGACGTCTTCACTGCAGGATTCTTGTATTTTTGCAATTGCCCTTGCGGCCTATGCAGTTCAAGGGACCTCCAAGTGGGCAGCGAGAGTGTATCGAAAAATTATGAGAAATTATGGCCGGATGCCGGAGTTTAGCGGTTTATTGTTGATTTATGCTCGTTGGATTACAGATGAATGGAGGAATCCTGAATCCATAATCAATAGTTCTCTGGAAATGTCTCAATTTGAAGTGTGGGCGGGAACGGTAAATATGGATGCCATACCAGAGCAAGATCAATTGTTGGCACGTGAGGCATTACTGTACATTGCTTCCGCTTGCGGGAAATCCGACGCATACGAGAAAGGTGATATGGCAGTCATTTCAAGTACTATGATGGGGGAGAGCTTCGGGCTTAAAGCCAAGCGCTTGATGACTATTATTGGGCATTTATGTGACGCGGGTCTGATCAAGGATCATTCTATTGAATTTGACCAGTTTAGGATAGAACTCTTGTTCAATAAGTGATCGTCAAGTAGACTGATTTGAAAATCCAAACGCGACTTCGACATTTCCCTTCCGTCGTGTCTGACTTTTTGACCTGATCTCA
>JAPPGC010000044.1 GCA_028875125.1 Bacteroidota bacterium
AAATAGGGGATAGGGAATCTCAGTAAAAAATCCACTACAATGTCGAACTTGCGTAAAAGGGCAGGACGACCCAATGTTTTTTATGACATATGCTGAGGTCGAGCTACTCAAAGCTGAAGCAGCGCAGCGTGGCTGGTACAGTGGAGACGCAGCAATGCACTATGCAAATGGTGTTCGTGCCGCAATGGAGTACCTGTCAATGTATGGCGCCGCGGGAGATATACCAAGTGATGCGATTGATGCCTACTTGACTGCCAATCCCTATGATCCTGGAAACGGATTAAAAATGATTAACGAACAGTTGTGGGCGGCTGTATTACTAAATGAGTACGAAGCCTTTGCAAACTGGCGTCGTACGGGTTATCCCGAGCTCATTCCTGTAAACTATCCAGGCAACGTCACCGGGGGCACGATCCCGCGCCGCTTAAGGTATAGGGAGAATGAAGCTGTTGCTAATCCCGACAACTACAATGCGGCAATTTCTGCGCAGGGACCCGACGAATTCACAACGCGAGTTTGGTGGGATCGCTAGACAAATAGTATAGCCCATGATTGAATCATCGCCGGGCTGTCAATAAAGCTGAATAAAGAGAGGGGCTCCGTGCAAGCGGGGCCCCTTTTTTATCTCTCAAAGTCCAGCTCCAAATGTCTGGAAATCGAAGTGCCTGCAACCTTGTCATTGATCGTCAGTGTGAGCGTGAAAGGTCCAGGAATGGCCCAGCTTTCAATGTCTACTTCCACGAATTCGCGTATAGTAGAGGATTGACCCTCAGACTCGAAGGAGGCTGTAATCGGTTGCTTTCCCTCACCACTCAATGAATACGAAACCGTGTAGTTGGTGCGATCTTGCTCGTCAAAATGCAGAAAATATGCTTCAAAGTACAAGGCAAGTGGTGTAGCTGCATTAATGGTTTTACGCATGTACGGAAGGGCTCCATCGAAGTTATTTGGGGATTCCAGAAAGAGTGGTTTCAGGTCACTGAGCTCCAAAGAAGTACCGTCTCCTTGAAGAGCCTCCAACGTATCAATCGAGGCAGTCCCTATTGCCCAGGCTGCTGTTGGCTGTGGAGGCGTGGAATCTGGAAGAGTCCAATGCAATGACCATTGCATTGCCACAGGTGATTCAGAACTGAAATTGGGGACTATCCAGGATTGAACAGGGGTTTCTTGAGCGGCACCACGTGGTAAATGGTACCGTCGGATACGAATCTCTTGGGGCTCAAATCCTTCGTCTCGTTTAGATAGGGCCACACTCAATATGAAATCAGAGGAGGTGGCTTGTCTCAGTTGTCCAGAACGACGTATCATAGTTCGACTCGGTCGAACTGTGCTAAGATCAATATTCCAGTAAGCCTCCAGTCTCGTAGAGCCGTCCTGTTCCAAAAATCGGATGAACCGTGTCTGCGGCTCGAACTTCACGGCATTCCCATACACCTGGGTAACGCTGTTTGGGACGGTTCTCGCCCGGCTTAGTTGATGTTGATCATCTCGTGTCCTAGTGTCCTGGATTGCCTTTTGTGAGAATTGGTATGGCTGGAGAGGTTCCGAGGTGGGTAGTGTTGTGTAGTTCGCGACAGCATCGTACACTGCACCGTAATGGCTGTGCTCCATGGCCAGTTGTCCAAATATATCCTCCATCCATGCGAGAAGGATCGGTACATTTCTTGGACCTCGAAGGTTTAGGGGGATTAGCGCGTCAGGCGTATCAATCCGGAATGGCCTGCGGCGAGACAACTGTACAAAGAGATAATGGGCATCATCATGGATATTGCGGTAAACCCATATTTCGTTTCGTGGCAACCGAAATTCCAGTGGTAAGGTCATAAGCCTGGGGGTTTGAAGCGTTATGACAGCTTCTCTCCAAGGTCTGCCGAGCCGTACAAATATGCGCCCCCGGTCATCCACTCCGAGAGGATCTCTTTGATGCGCATACTCACGCTGAGCATGGTAGACCCGGTACAGATGCTCTTCGACTCTTTCATTGTATAGTGTTGCCGGCAACGGATCCTGCTGATGCCATCAGGATACGATTGCGGTAGCATCATCGGGCGTACCTTCATCCGTAATGAGTGCTTGTACTGATTGACTGATCGGCGATTCTTCGGGAGTAATGAGGGCTATCCAGTGCAGATGACGTACTAGTGCTTCCTTGTCTACAACCTCTGCATCAGCTGCATCGCCAAGCCAGTCAAGGTATGCAGTAGCAGCTTCCGCATAAAGCTCGACATTTTCTTCAGTAAAGACCCGTGCAATATTCGCTTCCTGGGCCAATACTGGCCGAACTGCGAGTAATTGAAGTCCAATAATGGAAAGAACACGTATCATCTTCGTTGGACTAGGTAATAAGGGGAGCTGGAAAGGAGCATCTGCATGTTAGAAGCCTGTCGAAAAATCGTAATAAGCTCGATAAGTTTGGTCCTATTATTCGGCTGTACGCGTGAGCGGCCGTTATTCACGCTCATGGAGCAGACCGGCATTACCTTTGAGAATAGAATTGTAGAACAGGACGCGTTTAATGTTCTGGAGTATGAGTACTTCTATAACGGGGGAGGGGTTGCAGCAGGAGATCTCAATAACGATGGCTTGGTAGATCTGTATTTCACCTCAAATATGGCGCCTGACCGGCTCTATCTGAACCGCGGTGATTGGGCATTTGAGGATGTAACAGAACAAACGGGTATTATTCATGAGCCCACCTGGACCACAGGCGTGACCATGGTTGATATCAATGGTGACGGGTGGTTGGGTATTTATGTTTGTCGTAGTGGTAATGTTGGAACGGAACGCCGTCGCAATGCGCTCTATGTGAATCAAGGCAACCTAACCTTCAATAATGAGGCGGCAAGCTATGGACTAGACGATCCTTCTTATTCCAATCATGCCGCGTTCTTTGATTATGACAGGGATGGAGACTTAGATATGTACCTGTTGAATCACTCTATACGGCGTTATTCTCATTTCGTTGTAGACTATATGCGTGCACAGCGCGATTCATTGGCAGGAGACAAACTCTTTCGCAATGACGACGGAGTGTTCACGGATGTAAGTGAGACAGCTGGCATAATTGGCAACCCATTGGGGTATGGTCTGAGCGTTGTTGTGAGTGACATCAATGGTGATCTTTGGCCCGATCTCTATATATCAAATGATTACATCGAAGACGACTATTTATACATCAATCAGCAGAACGGTACGTTCGCTGAATCAATACGATCATATCTGACACACGCGTCTTATGCGTCTATGGGTGCTGATATTGCTGATATTGACAATGACCTGCAGGTGGATATACTAACGCTGGATATGTTGGCGGAAGATAATTTTCGTCAGAAAATACTCAAGGGCCCCGAAAACTTCAAGTTTTACGCACAATTACGCGCAGATGGATTTCACGAGCAATATATGCGCAATATGCTCCATTTGCGTCGTGGGATTGATTATATAGAGATTGGACAGCTTTCAGGCATTTCGAATACGGATTGGAGTTGGGCGCCGCTTTTTGCTGACCTAGACAGAGATGGTCTAAGGGATCTGGTTGTGACTAACGGCTATCTGCGTGACTACACTGACCTTGATTTTCTGTCGACTACTTTACCCAACGCCTCAAAGGCGGCCGAGATGCGCGGCGAAGCTGTATCGGGATTAGCACTTGTAGAGCAAATGCCCTCAACTCGTGTACCAAACTATGCCTTCAGAGGGCGGGATGGCATTCATTTTGAAGATGTTACCGTTGACTGGGGGATGGAGCTCCCAACACATTCCAATGGGATGACTTTGGCGGACCTGGACGGTGATCTTGATTTAGATCTTGTTGTGAATAACATTAATCAACAGGCGTTGCTGTATCGCAATGAGTCAGAAGAGCAGGGAAGGGGAACAGCATTGAGAGTGGCTCTGGCAGGATTTCCGGGTAATACCCATGGTGTGGGATCCAAGGTTGTCCTCCATGGCGAGCACGGTTCATCAATCATGCAGGAGGCGATTTTTGTGCGTGGTTACCTTTCATCTCTCGAACCAGTCCTGTTTTTTGGAACGGGTCAATGGGGCGCAGTTGACATAGATGTTTACTGGCCTGATGGGCGCTTACAACAATTGAAGGATATTCCCACTAACCAGACCGTCAAAATTGAATACGGCAATGGGCTACCAATAAAATCATTGGCAGAGACCACTAAGAAAGGCCAGCATTTGTTTATACAAGACCACAACTCGGGTCTGGATTATCAGCATAGAGAAGATGTTTACTCTGACTGGGATATCCATCCACTTCTGCCTCGGGATCTGGCGCAAGAGGGGCCGGCTCTAACGAGTGGAGATGTGAACGGCGATAACCTTATCGACATCTTTCTGGGAGGTGCTCGAGGTCAGGCAGCGAAGCTGTATTTACAGCAGTTGGATGGTTCATATGCAGGTGTGGAACTTCCGGTATTTGAGCAGCATGCGGCGTATGAGGATGTCGATGCTGTTATTGCAGACTTTTCCGGAGATGGTGCTTCTGATCTCTATGTGGTGAGTGGAGGAGGGCCTGATCCCGAATACTGGCAGGACCGACTTTACATAAATACCGGCTTTGGAAATTTGTCGCATACTCCCGACCTGCTGCCCCCGATCCATACGGTGACAAGCACTGTTGCACCTAATGATATAGACGGCGATGGGGACATAGACTTATTTATTGGTGGACTTCATGTTCCCGGGGAGTTCGGAAAGGCTCCACGCAGTTACCTGTTGGAAAATACACGGCAAGGTTTTCGGGATCAGACCGCGATCTGGGCACCAGCACTACAGAATCCAGGGATGTTAACGACTGCTGTCTGGGCAGATGTTCACGGTGACGAGAGAATGGAACTGCTCATTGCAGGACACTGGATGACAATACGTGTCTTCTGCATGAGAGAATCTACGATTCTGGATGAATGCACAGCGTCTTTAGGATTGGCGGATCAGAATGGACTATGGAATCAGATTGTGCCTGCCGATTTAGACATGGATGGGGACATAGATCTTATTGCCGGTAATAGGGGTTGGAATGCGCAAATCCAGATTTCTCGTGACAATCCAGCCACGCTGTATGTGGGTGATCTGGATCGTTCCGGGACTTGGGATGTCATATACAGCGGTTTTGTTAAGGGTTTGGAGGTGCCCATCGCTTCTCGAGATCAAATGGTTGCTCAACTACCGGATTTACGTCTGCGATTCCCAACATATTCAGATTATGCAGCAGCGACGACTAATGACATTATGTCCGGCTATGATGAATCAACAACCTCACTCAAGGCAAGTAACACTGCCTCAGTAGTTTTTGAGTTAACTGAGGGTAGTACATTTGAACCCAGACCACTACCCTTGGCTGCACAACTTGCGCCAGTTAGGGACGCTCTCGTAATGGATGTGAATCAGGATGAGCACGTGGACATTCTCTTGGTAGGGAACGATTATAGCAATAGGGCAGAGGAGGGCCGAATGAGTAGTGGTAGGGGTTTGATACTCTCCGGAGACGGTGCATTTAGCTTCCAAGAAATGAAAACCGGTGATTTGTGGATGCGTGGGGACGCGCGTAGACTGATCAGGGTTAATAATCGTGTTATTGTCGCGAATAACAATAGTCCGCTGGACATATTTTTGATACCGGAAGGAGCGGGGTATAATCCGTGATTACTGATCCCTCTAAAAATATCTTAGGACCAATTTGTCTCTCATGTGTGGACGGATAGCACAAATACATACACCAGAAGAACTTGCAGAGTTGTTTGATGTCCAAATGGGCGTTGACAGTCTTGCGGATGTTTCTCCCTCGTACAATGTAGCTCCAAGCAGGGAGATTATAGCACTGTGTCTAAGTGCGTATGGCGAAGAAATGTGGACCACTCTGCAGTGGGGCATGCTGCCACATTGGTCGAAATTCAAGCGCCCTGTAATCAATGCGAGGATGGAATCCGTGGGGAGTAAACCAATGTTCAGGAATTCATTTTCAAAACGCCGTTGTGTGATTCCCGTAACGGCATACTATGAATGGTTATCCTCACCCGCAGGTAAACAACCTTATTGTTTCCGACTGGAAAATGATGTCCCACTTTTGCTAGCTGGGCTATACCTTGACAACCAATGTGTAATTCTGACGCGACCAGCCCAAGATGATATTGCGTTCATTCATAATCGCATGCCGGTCATTTTGGACTCTGAAATGATTCGAGAATACCTAAGCACATTGGAGTTCGCATTCGATATAATTGAGTTGCATAGCAATACCAGATTGCAGACTTACCCGGTAAACAGAAACGTAGGAAACCCGAGGTACAACAATCCTGACTGCCTTAATCCGATTGCGCAGAAGTGAGCTTAGTCTCGGGACTATGCCGGCAGACCATCTAATTCGGGAAATACTACGTTCCAATGACGCCACCGGTGTGATCATTAGCCATTTACCGCATATTCGATGGATCTGTGGATTCACGGGATCTACAGGTCTTCTGATCGCACGCGCAAATAAGTTCAATTTATTGACGAACAGTATATACGAAACCCAGGCAGCCTTGGAGGTGCGTGGAGCGGAGGTCCACATAGGCTCGCATCCTATGGCTGAATTCGCGAGGGATGAGGGCTTGGTGAATTCGTCAGACAAGCTAATCATTCAGCCTGAATACCTGACGGTCGGGGAACTTACATGTTGGAAAACCACGATTCCTGGGATATCATTCATCCCCATTGAAAATTTATTGAATGAGCATGTTGCAAAAAAATCCGAAAGAGCGATTGCCGGAATGCGCAGAGCACAGGCTATTTCGGATGCTGTATTTAAAGTAATACTTCAATACGTCCAACCGGGTATTCAGGAGAACGAGTTGGCAGCAAGGATAAACTATCATCATTTGATGCTCGGTGCCTCAACGATGGCATTCGAGACAATCGTCGCCTCCGGTTCGAACAGTGCATTGCCACATGCTCGTCCGGGTGAGCGAAAACTACAGTCTGGGGAGCCATTATTGATGGATTTTGGGTGTATAGTGGATGGATTTGCTTCGGACATGACACGCACTTTGCATTTAGGCGAACCAAGTAACAAATTCATCAGGGCCTACGAGGCAGTCCAGGCGACTCAGGAGCGGGCAATATCTTCGGCTTCTGCCGGCATGGAAGTATCCACGGTCTCTCAGGTTGCCCAGGATACCTTGAAAGAGTTTGGACTCGATGAGTTTTTTGTTCATAGTCTCGGTCATGGGATAGGCATGAAGGTTCACGAGTGGCCGCGTATTACGTCCAATTCCTCTGCATTATTACAGAAAGGATATACAGTAACTATTGAGCCGGGCGTCTATTTCCCGGGTGAGTTTGGGATCAGGATTGAGGATACTATTCTGATTGATTCCAATACCTGTGAGCGATTATCTACTATTGGGCGAGATCTGCTGGTTATTTGATGAAGCAAGTGCTGGTCGTAGCATACTATTTTCCTCCACTCGGACTCAGCGGTGTCCAGCGGATTGGAGGATTTGTGCGTCACTTGCCTGAGTATGGATGGAAGCCAACCGTACTCACTGCAAAGCCAGCGGGCTATTTTGCCCACGACGACTCACTTTGGGCACCTATTCAAGAAGCGGGGATCCGTGTAATACAGACGAGAAGCTTTGATCCAACACGCTTTTTCCGGGCGGGTAGTACAGTAAAGCTTCCTCGAGAATCCAAAAGGAAAGTGCTAGCTTCAATCAGTAACTGGGTTTTTGTACCCGACAACAAACTAGGTTGGATGCCTTTTGCAGTTCGGGCCGGTTTACGAGAAGCGTCATTTCAGGCTTTTAATGCAATTTTTTCCAGTGCACCTCCCTATACCGGCCACTTGGTAGGCTGCAAAATCGCTCGGCGGTTAGGATTGCCCCTTATTGTTGATTTTCGTGACGATTGGGTGGGTAATCCAAGACATATTTATCCAACTCCTTTGCATCGACGGCTACACGTTCGACAGGAGAGAAGAGTCCTCCAGAATGCATCGGCTGTTTCTACGATCAACCATCCGATTCTAGACGGATTGCAGGCTAGGCACAAACGTCTTAATATTCCTGGGCATGTTATCTCACATGGATATGAAGAACAGCGTGCTTCATCAGTAATTAGAAAGAATCATAAGAATAAGCTTTGCCTTGTTTATACAGGTGTGTTTTACGATGCTCAGACACCCGAATATTTTTTACATGGCTTAAGAGAATTCTTAATTCAAAATCCTGATATGCTTGAGCGAGTTACGGCAATCTTCGCAGGGCTGGTGCCGGACTATTTTGCTCGACTGGTGCGAAGCTTGAAGCTTGAACAAGTGGTTCAATATGTCGGATATCTTGAGCACAGTAGCGTAGTTGCGCTACAACAGAGAGCCGATATATTGTGGATGACCATTGGCAGTCGACCTGGTGCGTCGCAGATTTCAACGGGTAAATTATTCGAATATATGGGAACCAGGAAGCCGATACTGGCATTGGTACCCCCGGGAGCGGCAAGCGACACATTGCACCGGTATAGAGCGGCTTACATTGTTTCTCCCGAGGATATCAATCAAGCGACGCAAGCACTAAACCGGATAAGGAATGATTGGCGTAATCAATGTTTTCCAGAGCCGGATGAAGCATTCGTATCAAAACTTAGCCGCAAGCATCTTACACAGAGATTATCTGATGCGCTAAATACCGCAGTGCAAGGATAAGCCTAAGAACAAAACTGAAAAAAGAGTCAGAATGTCTCAGAAAAGGCTTGAACTGGTGTTGGGATCCACTTTCGAAGAGTTGGACTGCGCGGTGGAAGCCTTGCAGGAGTTTATACCAACCATGGAACTGGATGACGACTTGGCCTACAGGGTCATACTCCTCGCAAGCGAAGCCTTAACGAATGCGATGGAACACGGAAACCAGTGGGACGAGAGCAAGGAGGCAACCCTTAGCCTAGTTAAGGACGGAAACCTAATTGAGGTGGTTGTAACCGATGAAGGTGAAGGCATCCATTGGACGCAACATGACCCGCTGGAGGAATCTAATCAATTAGCAGATCATGGCCGGGGGCAATTTTTCATGTCCACGATGGCCGACGAGATTCACGTTGAGGGTAACGGCTGCAGACTACGTTTGGTATTTTATAGTCAAACGTAGCCTGCAGCACTTGCAGCAATTAGTTCGGGCCAGACGCTATTTTACAAGCACCATCGCTTTTGAACCGATCAACTTACCGTCTGCCTCCATCCGGTAGATATACTGTCCGCTACTCACCGCCGAAGCATCCCATGTGATTTGGTGAGTGCCTCTTGAATAGGGTTGATCTGTGAGTGTTGCAACCTTACGGCCCAATACATCGAACACACTTACGCTAATATGGCTGTCCGTTGCGAGTTTGAAGCCAATTGTTGTGCTTGGATTAAATGGATTGGGGTAATTATCTAGCAGCTCAAACGAAGTTGGTACCGATGCTCCAGCTTCTTCTTCTGCCGAGGTTAGTACCTGTGTAAGATCAAGTGACCAAACTCCGCGCCCATGTGTAGCCACAACTACTTCACCATCTACAATCCGAATACGCCAAACACTCACAGCCGGGAGCCCATTATCAGCGTAAGCCCAGGTCTGGCCATGGTCACGGGATTCAAATATGCCCATATCAGTACCAGCCCAAATAATCCGCGGAACCTCAGGAAAGACCTCAACATCCCAAACTCTGGCATTGGGGAATCCATTGCTGCTTCGGCAGCCATCAGTTCCAACGAACCCTGAAAGGTCTTCCCACGTCTGGCCCATGTCTTCTGTCCGTAAAAGTTTTGGCTGACATGAAACGGAAAAAGCCACATAAGCGGTAGCACGAGTAAACGGATGCGTAGCTAAGCCCGAAATTTGGCTTGTTGGTGCAAAATCTGGTGAGCTAACCGGTCGCAGTACGACCGGGTTTTGCACGCCTTCTCCCTGGGCGCGAGCCAAAGCATTCTCGGTTACATGGAGTCTTCCAGCACCGGTGGCAGTTCTCATTCTATATCCGACCCAGACCACGGAGGGGTCGGCGAGAGAAACCCGCACCTTACCGCCATTGCCTGGTGCCCAAACAGGTGCGCCGCGTGCCGGTGTCGCTTGCCAGGTCTCCCCAAAATCAAGAGAGCGTAGCAGTCCTCCGGCTGGATCTGGTGATATGCTAAACACGGCCGACCCTGTTTTGGGAGTCCATCCGATAGACGTGAGGAATTGCCCTGCAAAGCCCCCTATGTTGCCTGCTGGTTCCCAGTTTGTGCCGCCATCGAGTGATCTCCAGATATTATTGAATTGAATGGATCCCATAAGTGAGTCGGCTCCCTTCCAAACAACATCGAACCCGTCTCCCCCCAGCATATCACGCCATCCACGTCGGCTATTTGCATTATTATAAGAAGCCCAAGTACCATTGTCCTGCGTTCCACCTAAATACATGGGGAACCCTGGGCGCTTGGTAGCATCATAAAACTGAGACGTATTGAATCCTGGGAAAGCATCTCCCTCTGACCAGGTTTCACCGCCATCACGCGAATATGCGAAACCACCATCATTCCCATTCAGGATATGAAATTCATTGGTGTTTTCATCAATTGGTACAAGGGTGAAATTATGGTGATCTACATGAACCTCGCTATTTTCCCACAAGTCAATATTTCGAGTCTCGCCTTTGATGGAGACGAACTCAATCTCCAGAGTGCCTGGGGAGGGAGAAGCTGGATCCCATATAACCTCATCCCCATCGGCCAGCGTTGGCCACATAAAATACATGAGACCGCTGGAGAAGCCTCCGTTTGTCATGTAATTGGACAGGGGAGCATTTGCATTGTAATTATGCTTGGAGATGAAAATATATTCTCGGCTATGTGTATTACCTGCACCGGTTGTATTAAAAGGAATCAAGTCCCACGAACCATTGTTCGCCTGATCTCTGAAGGAGACCATCAGCTGACGGTTATTGTCCGTATCCCAAACCTGAAAGGGGACCTCTACATATTCTCTATACATATAATCCGCAAACGCAATTCCTGCACCGCCATCTCCAGCAGTTCCCCCGTTTGGCGGTACTGAGAATCGGTGAGCCATTTGAGTGAGATTTGGGCCAAATCGGATTTCTACGGAGGTCATTTCGTCCACCTCTATATCGGTTGCGTCGGGATCATAAGGCCCCAGGTCTATTTGTCCGCCTACATGGCTGGCGCCAAAATTAACAAGGTCCAAGAAACTACTTGCATTGTTCGCAAAATTTCCAACGGTCCCTATTTGCGAAGCTTCATCACCCTCAATCCATGCTTTCCAGCGAAGGACTCCACCGAGATATACAGTATCCGGTGAAAAGGGGTGAACCGTAATGGCATTGTCATACCATCCTTGTACGCCTAGGTAAGCTCTAAAAGGATCTGGTACGCTCTCCAAATTATCGACAATACTCCAAGATTGGCCAGCATCAACGGAACGATATAAATCTGCTACAGGGCCTGCGGGGGTATCTCTCGCCCCTGTACCTTGAACAGAGGCCCAAACTACCTCCGGGTGAGATTGTGAAATTGCCAATTCAATCCGAGCTCCTCCGTAAACCAATCCCACAAACGAATTTTCCCAAGTTTTCCCTCCATCGGTAGAACGCAATATCCCAGTCCCATTTACTGTTGCAAACTGCACATTAAAGTCGTCCGGCTTTGCTCGTAAATCTTGAATCCTACCTCGATCTTCGTCACTCGCCAAAACTGTTGAGAATGATTGGCCACCATCTTCTGAGCGAAAGATGCTCGTGTTTGTCACTGCCACAACAATATCCGGGTTGTTAGGATCTACGACTATACGATTTGTGAAAGCCCAGTCTGTGTTGTTACTTGTCGCGGTCAAATGCGTCCAAGTATTCCCCCCGTCAGTCGTCTTGAACATGCCGACACCGGAGTTAGCATCAATGTTTCCAAACCCTTCGCCTGTTCCGACATAAATAACATCGGGATGATTCACAGATGCTCCTGCCATAGTAGAAACAGCGAGGCTGGGAAGGTGATCGGTAAGTGGCGTCCATTCAATTGCCACCTGATCGAATGAATCAATAAACCGTCGCGCCTTCCAAACACCGCCCCCTACGGTCCCAACGAACCAGGTACTAGCGGTTGGATCTGTGTGATCAACCAGAATAGCACGTGTTCGTCCCCCCACACGCCCAGGCCCGCGCTCCACCCAATCAAGTTGGGTTGTCCTCCCTCGCTTTGCATTGGCGAGCATTGCTCTTCGAAATTCTTCCATCTTGGAGCCCTGTGGATAGGGCGCATAACCTTCATCAAGTCCCTCAACTGCGGCAAAATACTCTACAAATTTATCTGGATACCCGAAAGCAGCTTTTAGACGTTTAGATTTTTCCGATCTAAACTCCATCTTCTCGTCGGAATTAACGGGGAGCAAATGAGCAATCCCAATTACGGGTATAAGGAGAAGTGTGGCTGCTAAGCCAATGAATCTGATTTCACGATAGGTCATGTGACAACGATTTTGAGAGGCTGGAAGGGGGGAACCCTAAATTTAAGGTAAAATGGAGTCAAGCACAAATTTTCCCGATTTTGTCGCGGCCTGTACGGATCGATTTAACATGGGTTCCTCAGTGGATCAAATCGGAATCTCTCGAGAGGCGGGTAGAGCGATAGAGTGGGGCGCCACGGCAATGAATCGCCTCGGCGTAAGAAGGCTAACAGTAGACGATTTAGAAGTTGAGATCTTTTGGTGTTCATACACTCCTCGCGTTGAGGTTCATTAGTTGGGCGACACGAGAAAGGAACTGAATGTGTTGGCACATATCCAGGTTTAGCTGGGTAGGGGAAACCGCGGCTCCTGCCGAAATCGTTAGCTTTTAACTAATATTGCTGCAGCTTCGGTTATAACTTTCCGAATTTTTCGTGTGCGCGGTGGTTGATGCGATTCATGTTAATGGTGTCGGCCGCAGATTGTATTTGGGATTCTGTTGCCAATCACAATCTGCTGCTTAGCGACAGTCCCAATAAGTGAGAAAAAAACAAGGATGGCTTCCTCGATAGTGAGAAAATCTCCGAACCGATGGCTCACTTTATGGCCAATCGCCGCACATGTTGGACTATGTGCTGCGATTATAACATTGGGGTTCGTAGCAGTTGATCGTAGCCATATACCATTGGTATTTAGTTTGTTGGTAGTTGGGAGTATCTGTTGGATCATTTGTTGGCGTTGGGGGAATTTCGACTTGAAAGCAGTCATTTTATATGCGGTGTTATTTCGGCTGGCATTGATGGGTCTTCCGCCATCTCTCTCTGATGATGCTTATCGATACGTCTGGGATGGACTTGTACAGCAGAACGGCATTAACCCGTATAGACTTGCACCAGAGGATGTCACTTTCACAGAACTTCAGCAGGATATTACATACGACGAGCTCAATTCCAAGGCACATGTGAGCATTTATCCCCCGGTTTCTCAACTGATTTTCAGGCTGGGAACTACTTGGCATATTCCGGACAGTTGGCGAAGCTATTATCTGATCAAGTTAATCTTTGTCCTGGCTGAGTTGCTGGCAATTCTTCTTCTTGCACGAATTGTATCGAGTGGGTTTGTGCTGCTTTATGCATGGAATCCGGTTGTATTGCTGGAAACTGCGGGCCAGGCACATACAGAATCGGCGGCCCTACTGGCCCTGATATTGGTGCTTTTCTTGGCTAGGAAAGGAAATGGAGGCTGGGCTTCTATCTTCCTGGCGGTAGCTGGATGGATCAAGTTGCTGCCATTTCTCTTTTTCCCCTTTCTGTGGAGCCGATTTGGCTGGCGCTCGGTTTGGCCTGGGGCTATTGTAGCAGTAGTTCTTGCAATTCCGTTCACAGCTCCATATGTGGCAAGTAATGTAGCTGGATCCCTTGATCTTTACGCCCGATACTTTGAATTCAATGCCGGTCCATACCATGGCATAAAAGCCGTGATGCAATGGTTTACTGGGGAAGATTGGAGTAAGCAGATCGGTCCTTTTCTGCGACTTGTGTTCCTTGTTAGTCTCCCAGTACTTTATTTCGTGAGTATGCGGCGGCGCTGGCCCTTGGCCCAGGCAATGCTAATTACAACGGGATTGTACCTCGCGCTTGCAACAACTGTCCATCCATGGTATTTGCTAATTCCGTTACTTTTGGTCGCGAGTTTGCAGGCTTATGGATGGCATTGGATCTGGTTGGGAATGTGTTCAGCGGGCACATATCTGCTGTATGTTGACGGTCCCTACTGGATATTTGTTATTGCCGGTTGGTTAGGTTGGGGGATATTTGGAGCTATTCGGTATGCTCCAAAGTTTTTGCAGTGCATTATTCGTTGGCGTGCCAATCAAAAGTTCAGGAATATTAGTCCATTCTTTCCGCGAAACGGAAGCACCTTAACGGTGCTAGACTTAGGCTGTGCAGAGGGTTATGTTGGCGAGTGTATTCGAGATCGTTTAGGGGCACGGGTTTTACTAGCAGACGTGGTTGCAATGAATAGAACAGAGTTGCCCCATGTTTTACTCAAGCAGAGGCTACTGCCGTGGTCCAATGGGCATTTTGATATAGTTCTTCTCTACTATGTATTGCATCATGCCGAAGATTCTGAAAAGTTAATTCATGAGGCATTGCGGGTATGTGGTAGACGCGTTATTGTGGTGGAGTCAGTATACAGGGCGTCTGTACATCTCAAGTTCCTGACGGTATTGGACAAACTAGCCAATCGTCTAAGGTCGCATGGTAGAATGAACCCACAAGAGGAGGCCCTCCAGTTCAGGACCTACCAGGAGTGGAGCACACTGTTTCAAAAATGTCGCGCACGGTCAATTGCCGAGTTCAAAACGGGAATAGGGCCATTTGCCGGAACAGGGTTCGTTCTTGAACCGCAGCAGGGGAGCGGTTATTCCTCAGAAAGATGACAGAGCGTCTTAATCAATGCATCATCTGGCGTATCTGCACTCATTCTTCGGTATGCATCATAACGTCGAAACCACGTTATTTGCCTCTTTGCATAGCGTCGACTATTACGTTTCAGGATTTCAATCATTTCAGGCCAAGTGTATAGGCCATCTAGGTAAGCCAGGGGCTCTTTATAGCCGATTGATTTTAGAGCTGGCAACTTTAGATCAAGTTGCATATCGCGAATTCTCTGCACCTCCTCCATTAGGCCTGCCGCGATCATCGCATCGACACGCTGTTCAATTCGTCGGTATAACGAGCTGCGCTCCAGCGTCAGTACTGTCACACAGAAAGAGTATGGGGGAGTCTCTTGAACATCATGAAACCTGGATAGTGGTGCACCCGTGAGTTCAAAAACCTCGAGAGCCCGTACTACCCGTGACGTTTTTGTCGGATCCATTGTATCGGCAGAGTCTGGATCAATCCGACGAAGTTCCTCGTAGAGCGCCTCCTTGCCCAAGTCCGCGAGTCTCTTTTCAATTGATGTGCGTACTCCCTTATCGGAAGGAATGAGCGGTGACAGACCGTGTATGAGTGCGTGCAGGTATAGAGTTGAGCCTCCAACGATAATTGGAACACGATTTCGTCCCAAAATTTGACCAATACGTGCTTTAGCCTGCTCAGAAAATAGGCCGGCAGAGTAATATTCGCCAAGTCTTAATTCATCAATAAAGTGATGAGGCACTAAGGCAAGTTCCTGAGCGGTCGGCTTTGCTGATCCAATGGAGAGCTCTTGGTATATCTGGCGGCTATCTGCGGAGATGATTTCACCATTAAGGACCTGCGCAAGCTTTATTCCCAGAGCCGTTTTACCAACTGCGGTGGGGCCGACGATGGCACGAATTGGCATTGTCTGGGCCCGCATGACCTTGAGCTCAGTACCTAATAGGTCGGCAGGCTTGGATCGATTTCCTTGCTCCAGGCGAGCGTTCCTCCACGGAGGTTTTTGGCATTGCAGAGACCCGCTGCGTGCAAGAACCGCACAGCCTGCGCTGATCGTCCTCCAGATCTGCAATGAACGACGATCAGCTCATCGTCGCAATGTTTTTCAAGCTCTCCCATATGGTCAACCAACTCGCCGAGAGGGATCGGATGTCCTCCCAGATTGGCAATGCTATATTCCGACTCTTCTCGGACATCAAGAATGAATGGTCGTTTATTTTCGTCAAGGAGCTGTTTGAGATCCTGCACGGTGATTTCAGGTACGTGGTTTTCGGATAATCCAGACATTGAATTTGTTTTCAAGAAAAGGGGTGAACGATTCAGCCGAGGCACTAGTTCGTGCTGAGTGAGACTGTATCCATTATAGAATAGCTTAGTCCGAAGCCAAAGGAAAAAAGAGGGTTTTCGCTGTCGTAGGGCACATCCTCCAGTTGTTCACGGACAGCATCCATAGATGATGGTAATTCAAACGGTAGACGCCCAGAGGGGTCAAATTGGCCGAAAATTGCATCAAGGATCACTTCGTCCGATGCTCCAAAATTACCCAAAAGCGCTGCGGCGGTTTCTGCTATTTCCGGAATCACAGCTGGACGATCAAGGTAAATGTCAATGATCGTTGGTAGGGATTGAGTGATAGACAATATCTCGTCCAGCTCAGCCCCCTTGAAGTCCAGATCACCCTGATGAAACAAGTTTTCCAGCATACCTCCTTCTCTTGGAGGTTCGTAGGGTGCATGAATTCTTAGCAGAGCCACAGTGGCCTCGGTGGGGCTGTTGACAACAGTTGCATAGCGGGCTACTGCTGTGCTGTCTACATTTTGCACAAATATTCGCTCGTCAGGCCCGAGAGGTAGTAGGGGACTGCTTTCCTTCTCTCCATTTTTTAAAAGTACGATAGATTTCTTTTGGGCCACTTTGCCCGCCTCAACAAAGGGTGCAGAACCTACTATTGTGCCGGCCTTAGATTCATCAACATATGGATTGTCAAATAGTCCAAGCAGGAACTTATCCCTCAGCAGTCGGCTCACCGAACTGTCCAACCGCGTTTCTTGGATTCTACCAGAGTTTACCAACTCGACAATCCATTCAGGGTTAGATTCTCCTCCGAATAGATCAACTCCAGCTATCAACGCTTTCTCGGCTCGGTCAATAGGGCTCAAATCTTCGACACCCCAACCGGGAGATTCCAGAATGGTGAATCCCAATATACGCTTGCTGCTGAGTACGGCCCAATCCGTGCTGATAACCCCTCCAAATCCGAGTTCCGTGCGCAGTAGGTCAGTTACAATGGATGGACTAAAGGCAAATCCGACGCCATCTTCGGTGATGCCTACACCTACGGCGTAGCTCACCATGATTTGCGCGGTATTGGCAGCCATAGCGCCTTCTACAAAAGGTGACACATGCAAGTCAAACTCGTTGCCTGGGTATACCTGATCCTTACCATAGGAAAAATGTGCTTCCCATCCGTCATCTTGTGGACCACCGCCGGGAAAATGTTTGGACATCGTGGCAACACTCTCGCGGGAGATCGTATTTCCCTGTAAACCGCGAATATACGCGCGTCCCATGCTGGCCGAGAGGTCTGGGTCTTCACCAAAAGTGCCATAAACACGTGACCAGCGAGGTTCTGTCGCCAAATCTAACATAGGGTGAAGTGCGAGTCTGATACCCACAGCCAGGTATTCCTGTCGTGCGATATCGCCAAATTGCTCGACTAGCACTGTGTCGCGTGTCGCGGCCAAGCCAAGCGGCTCCGGCCAGAGGGAAAAATCACCCGCAAACATCGCGGCCGCTTCACTGCTCGGAAAGCTGTGTCTTGGATCCGAGGCAATTGTGATCGGGATGCCCAGCCGAGTGCGTTCTGCGAGTTTTTGTATGCTATTGTACCATAATGCCATAGCCGCTGGATCATGGCTCTGCATTACATTGAAGTGATTCATGCGGCGGCGCACAATCATCTCGGAATTAGTGGGAATCATAAATGTGAAAGGATTGCTCGGCGTCGGTCGCTCTTGGAGGGAACCATCGGGCAGCATACTAATCATATTGATAAACATCATCCCAGCTTTTTCCTCGAGGTTCATTTGCGATAACACATCTTGAACTCGATCTGCCACGGGGGCCCAAGGGTTTTCGTAGGGGTCCATAACACCATTCTTATTCAGATCCCTAAACTGAACTCCGTTGCTCTCTAAAACGGAAGCCTCTGCGCTGAGGCTTGACCGAGCGTTGTTGGCGGCGATGCCGTAGTAGATGTAGAAGCCAGCTACAGAAATACCGATCAAGATGAATACCCACAGGATGAGTATGGTGATAATACGCAGCATAGAAATTCCTGCTCAAGAGCAGAGGCAGTGGAACAAGTTTGAATAAAATAGGGAAAAATTCCAGTATCGTGAATGTAACATAATTAACCTTATGTTACATTAAACACTTAAAACCCGCTTTATCCTGATCTGGACTGCATGGATAGTCACATCTCGACCTCCTCTACCACGTGATTCGTAGACCATCTTCGAACGCCAACTTTCACGTCAGCACTATCGAATCAGTGACATGCTGCCAGTTAGAATCTGAAACTTTTCTTGAGCCTCAACAAGCACACGATAATAATAGATGCCAGATGAGAGTCCCTCTGCTTTTACTGGGATTAGCTGCCGCCCCGGCGCAAGAACTTGAAATGAAGTCTCCAGGACCCTCCGTCCGGTAATGTCCAGCACTTCAACTTGAATTTGTGCTGATTCGGAAAGTTGAATGGCGATTGATGTTGATGATTTGAATGGATTGGGAAAATTACCTAGAAGAAAAAAGCCAGGCTCTGGAACGGGCTCACTGTCCTCAATCGCTACGAATGTACACGTTGGTCCTATCGCATCAGTTATACCGGCCAACCAATTTTGGAATCCGGCATCCTGAGGAGCACAAACCGTTTGCCCTGTTTGACCGAAATACCAGAATGTAGTCAACTCCCCCAAAGCCGTAAGAGACAAGGGTAGCGTTCCCGACAGCTGATTTTCGTGAAACGACAAATGTCGGAGTTGGCTTAGATTACCTAACTCTGGAGGAATCGTACCAGTCAGCCCATTCTGCCCCAATCGTAAGACTTCGAGTATTCTCAGTTGCCCAAGTTCACGTGGAATATTGTCGCTAAGTCCGTTCAGTTCCAAATTTAGAGAACGCAGTCGTGGTAGATCCCCTAATGCCAACGGAATATTGCCATCTAAATCGTTGTCACCTATGCTAAGCACCTCCAATTGAACTAAACTGCCAAGGCAGGCCGGAATCTGGCCAGTAAGTTGGTTGCTGCGCAAACTCATTTCCGTCATACGGGCAAGTTCGCATAACCCTTCGGGGATTGTGCCAGTCAAATTGTTTTCATATAGATCTTATAGTAGGACTATCCCGGCTGGTTGAGCTACATTAGCATGCGTTC
>JAPPGC010000111.1 GCA_028875125.1 Bacteroidota bacterium
CACAAAAGTTCAAATCTTCGGGAAACGATGTACAGTTTGAGTTATAATTCCCTAAAATAAATACTTGACTTGTTGATCGGTCACCATGGACTTCTTGTTGAAGGAGTATCGTCGAAAAACTCGCTTCAACTGGAATCACTCGGCTCCTCTCATCTCTTGATCTACCCGCCCTCCCTCTTCTTCCCCTCGTCTTCAACGCTTCCTCTCCGCCTCCCCTTCTTCACTTCCTCCCTACACCTTCTAGCCTTCACTTCCCCACCTTAAATCCGCTTCCTCAGTACCTCCTGAAAAACACTAATTTTAACTGTCGTCAACTGTAGTTTTAATTGTCGTTGGACATTGCGACGCCTGCCGGGACTTAGAGGCAGTTTTCTCTGTTTACATTAAACTGAGGTTCAGGTAAGACCAGAATTATCATGCAATGCATCTGAGGCAATATTTAAATAGATGGGCACATGACAGTCCCAATTCTCTCTATCCTATCCATTATGGATACCAACAGATGTGATTCAAAACTCGCCGAAAATCCGGCTTTTTTTCCAATCAGCTATATCCCTGTGAATGCCGTGCGCAGAGCTTCAATCCCAAAACCACTTGCTCCTGTTCGAATACGCAGACTGCACCAAAAGTCCAAAGCCAGCATTTGTACTGAATGTATCGGTACTGCTATCCAGAAAGCGCGACAGCGCCAGACCAGTGCGCCAAGAACCACTCCTCCTACTAGAGATAGCACCAGCTCACTCGTAGGCTTCTGTATATGCATTAATGCAAATGGAATTGCCTGGACAAATATAGCATGCAGCCCAAACGTGCGTGCTGTTCCAAATAGAATAAAACCTCTCCACAGGTACTCCCAACCCATCCAATAAAAAAGGAAAAGTGCATGATAAGTAGCAAACACAGACCACGACTCCGCAGCCCCACGGTAGTGGGGATATTCTGCCTGGAAGAGCCGCCCATCTGAGAGCACCCAGGTGCCAATAATGACGACTGGTAGATAGAGAACAAAAAGTATTATCGCTAGCTTCCAGTCACCAAGCCCCAAACCAATTGCCGCAGGCCTCTGGCGAAACCCTACGATCAGAATAAGCACCGGAATTGCAAATCCTGTAATCCCCTGGACAACAAACCACCAAGCCCACGACTGTAGTCGGGTTCCTTGGGGTGCCACTTGCTCCAGAAAGAAGTCGCGGCTTCCGAGCTTGAATGTGACAATCAGTAACAGCCCAGCAAGCGTCAACACGGCGACCGTCTGCAAGTCCATTGACCGCAGCGCCTTGAGGAACCGTCGTGTCTCTGTGCGAAACACCTAACTAGGATTCGCTTCCAGCATACCTTTCCATGAATTCCCAAATGCGCAAAAGTCGGTCAATACGCTGTTTTGGGTTTCCTGTGCGCGAAAGATCATG
Organism: Bacteroidota bacterium; assembly: GCA_028875125.1. Classification (GTDB taxonomy): domain Bacteria; phylum Bacteroidota; class Rhodothermia; order Rhodothermales; family Bin80; genus Bin80. The sequence continues at coordinate 1,410 of JAPPGC010000111.1, forward strand.
CCCTGCATCCGGGTACCGAACATATTCTACTGGGCGGCCAAGCACCTTCAGACTCTTGTACAATACCTCGCTTTGAATCACGCCTGTTCGAAGATCGTTGTCGGCGTGCATTATGAGTAGCGGAGTTCGAATTTGATCTACGAACGTGATCGGAGAATTCGCACGCAAAAGCACACCTGACTCCCAGGGATAACCTCCAAAGTGATTTGGCACAAGACGCCATGCATTGCCTTCTCCAAAAAAGGTGGATAGGTCATAAACCCCCCGCTGGGCTACCGCTGCCTTGAAGCGGTGGTCCTGGGATACAATCCAGGCTGTTAGGTATCCAGCGTATGATCCCCCCGTGACAACCTGCCGGTCAGTATTCACCCACCGACTTCGCCTCGCAACCTCGCTAGCCGCAGCCAAAACATCCTCAGCCGGCCCTACCCCCCAATCCTGGTAATTGCCCCGACGAAAAGCGTTACCGTATCCCCCAGACCCCCTGGGATTGGAATAGACTATCCCATACCCTTTTGCAGCCATGAACTGGAACTCATGCCACATGGTGGCTTCGCCAGGACCCCACATTGACGCAGGTCCTCCATGAATAGCAACCATCAGCGGATAGGTTCGACCTGGAACCTGGAATGTAGGCGGCATCACCCAGTACTGCACCGCGACTGTATCCCTTCGCAGACGATAGGCCGCTGGAAAACTCAATGCCTTCTCCTGAAGCCATTCCTGATTATGCCTCGTTATCACTCTCGGTGATTCGAAATCCATTGGGGATGTGTACAATTCCGACGGATTAACAACCTGCGTCATCACCATGTAGGCCGTGGCCGTTGTCAGATCATAGCTTCCAACTCCCCTGTCGTTATCGGTAAGCTGTATTACCGGTAATCCCCGGTGAACAAGCTCTCCACGGTAGAAGAACGACCTTGCACGCAGGTCCAGACTGTCAGCCAACAACGAATCTGCAACCGGCTCGGGAGTGGGCAATGCCGGTCGACCATCATTAACTGATGCACGATAAAGCGGTACTCCCCCCTCAGACGGTGCTGTAAAGTAAATGAACCAGTTATCATGCGACCACTGAACATTCCGAACGCTGCGATCAAAATCCAATGTTAGCATTTCGGGAGGGCTGCGCCCGTCAATCGCAAAGTATCCCACTTCCGTCTGCGCGTATCCGCGATCACCAAGATTAGTGGCCTGAAATGTCACAAACCTCCCGTTGGGAGATACAGTAGGAGAACTCAGTCGATAGCCCCCAATATCAAGCAGCAACCGTACACGTTTGGTTTCCACGTCGACAAGATAGAGGTCACGGTCCCGCTCGCGGTCGGGGTGCTGCGTGGTTACCGGGTAACCGCTAACAACGATCTGACGGTTGTCCAAAAGCCAAGTCGCACCGCTGAAGCCATAATGCCCCGAGGTAACCATCCTGGCCTCGGGCTCATCCGCAGTCAAATCCGCAACAAAGTAGTGTTGTGAGCGACGTTCAGGGGACAAGTCCAGTTCGCCCTGCAGATTAAGCCTCGTCAACAGACGTGGATTGCCTTCTTCCCGGTTCCTGTTCAGCCAGGCTCGAACATTTGCCAGATCTCCGTCCGGGGCAGGATCAGCGGTATACTCCTCCCAGGAGGGTCTCCCCGGCCGCTCCTCCGACCAGTCAGGATCAGATCCGGTGAGCTCGGTTACCTGTTCTCTCGTCAGTGACGTTGAGAAGAGTACGTATCGACCATCTGGTGACCACTGTGGATTACTGATCCCGTGTTCAAAACTGAACAGCTGTCTAGCTTCCCCTCCGTAAATGGATATTTCAAAAAGCTGCATTTTTCCATCCACCGAACGCAAAAACGTCAGACGATCGCCGTCTGGATGCCAAACGGGCGATGTTCCGCCTGCTTCACTGAATGTCAATTGCTGAGGAGGCTCTGATCCACCCGCGGATATCATCCATATCTGCGATTGGTACTTGTAGTCCGCTTCCTCATCCGGGACAATAGAACGAACCGTGTATGCTATATAACGACCGCTCGGCGCCGCAACTACATTACCCAGTTGCTGGATATTGAGCAAATCATCAGCTTCAATGGGGGTCCGCTGCACCTGGGCGGCAGCGCTGAATGTCAGGAAACAGAGACCAAGCGATAAAACTCGCATGCGTATCATAGGCGGGGGATGTATTAATGACGCGAAAATATACGCCAAGTCTAGAAAGTAGATTTGGGTAAGTGCATCGTAACCAACATATGGGGTACATCCACGACCTCAGCAATATGAAGGTCCCCTGCAAGAGAGGCCAGCACGTAAGCTTCTGTTCGATCCAGACCGTGCTCATGGCTCACGTAATCAATCATATACCGAGTGGCCTTCTTCGCAGCCTCGTCAATGGTCGTCGCAAACCCCGTCACAGCGTAGTACATGTCGGTTTCGTACTGGGGTTCTACGAGGTATGGTTTATCCTTTACAACATTCACTTCGTAAACAAAGCGCATCGGCGCTTCAATAGCTGTACCGCAGACCTCCCCCAAGCCTTGTGCGGCATGCGCGTCCCCAATGGAAAACAGCGCATCCTGCACCAGAACTGGAAAATAAACGGTGGTACCCTCCACTAGATTCGGATCATCCATATTGCCACCGTTCGTACGGGGTGGGATCGTGGACAGGAGAGAGTCGGTCGCAGGAGCAACCCCCATCACTCCTGGAAACGGGGCCAGTTCTATACGTGCTCCACTGGGAAGCGTGGCATACGTTTGTCCTTCTTCAAAGGTATATGTGTGCAGGAAGGGTTCAGTGAACTCGTCTGCCAGAAACCCGAAACCGGGTATGACCGCACTCCATCCAAACTCCCCTATTTCAATTTCATGAAGCGTGACCGCCAGTACATCTCCAACTTCGGCGCCCTCAACATACACGGGGCCGGTCAAGGGATGAATCGGTTCAAAATCAAGCGTTGACACATCTTCGACCGTTGATTCGGGAGAAAATTGACCATCTGAAGCTTCCTTTGTATGCACTTCAACAACAGCGCCCGAGGGCACAGTAAGAATGGGCGGAATTGATCGGCTGAACTTGTTATGCGTGTTGCCCGTGTCTAAAAAATACTCCGGGACTACTTCTTGAACCTCCACGACCTCTTCCGCGGGTTGATCCATAGGCGCACGCTGACATGCACAAAAGATGATTAGGAATGCAATTACGGCTATTTTTGGCATGACTGTCGAAGGATTGGCGTCTGAAAAATCGGATTTTTCAATTTAACGTAAATACCTTTGCAGGTCAATAACTTGCGCGCGAACCCTAGTGCAGTAGTAAGAGTTTGCAGTGCCATCGGAGAAAACTTGCTTAACCCCAAATAAAATGTCCATTGACCCTCTTGACCTCGCCTTTGGCGACATGGAGTATGAGTTTGCCGTGACGCGAAAGATGCTCTCACGCGTCCCTGACGATTGTTTTGACTGGCGTCCGCACGACAAATCCTGGACTATGGGCCAGTTGGCCTGTCACGTCGTTGATCTTCTCTGGTGGGGCGTTATCACCCTGGAAGAGGACGGCATTGACATGTCCCAACCCTGGCCAAAGACCGAAGCCTCCACACAGGCAGAGTTGATGGCCAAATACGAAGGTAACGAGAAGCAGTTCCGCGAAGTTTTGGATCGAACTACTATGGGTACACTGGAGGAACCCTGGACTTTGAGCTATGGATCCCAAGTATTTTTTACCGAACCCAAATGGGTCGTATTTCGGCGTTTCGTGATCAGTCATATCGTTCACCATCGGGCTCAACTCTCGGTTTACTTGCGCATAAACGATGTGCCGCTCCCTGGTAGCTATGGGCCATCTGCTGATGAGAATTAGCTGGCTGGCTTAATCAACCGCTGGATAGGGATTCGCCGAATAGCGTCGCGCGCTGGAATGACTCGAGCCCCAGCGCATCATTGCTAGTACACTCTCATTCCAGGTGATTGCGTTGTCCCGATTACCCAATAATCGTGCGCAATCCCGCTGGAACAGTAGGCCTCTTGCCGGTCAATAGTCTCCCCTGCGGCCGTTGCCCAGCGAACTCCATTGCATCCAAAGGAGTTCGTGTTGTCATCCGACAGACTTCACTTAACCCACCAACGAAATGTCTCTTGATCCCCTCCAACTCGCCTTTGGCGACATGGAGTACGAGTTTGCTGTGACGCGAAAGATGCTCTCATGCGTCCCTGACAATTGTATTGACTGGCGTCCGCACAAAAAATCCTGGACTATTGGCCAGTTGGCCAGCCATACAGTTGATCTCTTCTGGTTTAGCGCTGTCATCCTAGAAGAAGACGGCCTCGACATGGCCAAAACCTGGCCGAGGACCGAAGCCTCCACACGGGCAGACTTGATGGCCCAATACGAGGTTTATGAGAAGCAACTCCGCGAAGTATTGGATCGGACTACTATGGATACACTGGCAGAACCCTGGACTTTGAGCCATGGACCCCACGTATTCTTTACCGAACCCAAATGCGTCGTGCTGCGGCGTCTCGGAATCAGCCATATCGTTCACCATCGGGCTCAACTCTCGGTATACTTGCGCATGAACGATGTGGAGCTACCAGGTAGCTATGGACCAACTGCTGATGAGAATAGCTGGCTAAACTATTCAATCGCTGGATAGGGGTTCGTCAAGTAACGACGCGCGATGGAATGACTCGAGCCCCAGCGCTTCATTTCAAGTACACTTTCATACCGGGCGACTGCGTTTTCCCGTTCACCCAGCAAATCGTACGCAATACCCTGATATAGGCGCCCCATAACCTTGAAATAGGTATCCTCGTCCAGTCTTGCAGTAAGCGCCTCCAGCGAAAACAGGTCGCCCAAAGCAGCCCGTTCGTCCCCCTCAACAATCCGGGCCCTCGCCAGGAAGTACAGCGCCTGTTCACCCATCGCAGGAGTATAGCCGAAGTCCTTCGCCGTATAGCGTTCCAGAACTTCTGAGAAGACGGTCTCGACGGCGTGCCACTGATACCAGCGTGCGTAAATGCGTCCCTCCAGTGTGTGGAAGAAGGCGTTGCTGGGATACCTCTCACGAAGCCATCTGACCAGCCGTACGCATTCCTGGAAGTTCCCTTCATAGAGATAATGGATCTGAAGCAGAAAATATATCGCTTCGGTCTGCATGTAGTATCCCTCGGTCGCAGTGCGTCTGAGTTCTGCCAGCCCACCTTCCCGATCGCCCGGCGGGAGGAACAAGGTAATGGGACGTATCAGTGGATAACGCTCGGGAATCAATGCAGCATAATAGCGATACAGGCCGCGTCCAAGCACAAAGTCGTTATTGGTTGAATCCGCCGCAGTCACTGCCAACACATAATCCATGGCCCGTTTACCGTCTGCCGCGGCTCGTATCCAATCCCGTCGGTTCGAACGTAGCCGCCCCCTGAACCCCAACGCGATGCCCTTGAAGAACATGGCATCAAAATCATGTTCATTTATCGCCAGGCGTGCCTCACTTCGATCAATAACCTCCCCCATAGCCGCATAAAATTCTTCATCATTCGACGTATCCGTCAAATCCAATAGAATTGTCCACCACAGCGTTAAGGCCTCCAGGAATGGACCGATCGGATGATCCGCATACTGTCGGGTGATCTTCTGAAAATGAGCTTCCGCTTCCTCAAAACGAAGATCGTACAACGCCTCCAGTCCAGCTTTTGCTTCCGTCCGGACTTCATCCTCGTACAGTATGCTCGTCTGAGCTGTAACGCCTGAACAGACACAGACTGCGCAAAACAACGCGATGAAAACCACGCGATGCATGCGTCCAGCTATCGGCGCCAGCTCCGTAGACCACGATAGGCAAGAGCGACGATCAGCACCTTCGCCAAATCAAAACCGACAAATCGAAGCCAGCCAACTTCAATCGAATACCACCATGAGGTGTGAGCGGCCGCAAAATGCAGCCAAGAAACTCCGCAGGTGAACAGCACTACCGAGCCTGCAAATACGGCAACGGTATCACCCAACAAGCCTGTGGCACGTTTTCCCAATAAACCGATCACATACGCAGATAAAGGCATGCCCAACAGGTAGCCCGCGCTGACCGCCGTCATCAGGTAGGCAATTCCGTGACCACTTCCGGCGTACACCGGCAAAAACATTCCGAGGACCAAATACAGCAGCATGGATAAAAGACCATTACGGGCTCCGAGCACCAATCCGCTTCCGTACACAAAAAGCGTCTGCAGCGTGATTGGGACTTCCCAGAGATATATCCGCACCTGAGCGCCAAGTGCTGTAGCTACCGCGAAGGAACTGATCGCCAATACTTGGACAAGTACAGAAGCTCTGTCAGGAGACAGGGCATCTATCCAAAGCGTCCGAGATGATCTTGCAGTCAAATTATTCGCCATTGTAACCGAAAAATTCTCAACCCCTAGGATACTCGGTTGAGCAATATAAGTTTTTGGGGCTAGGCAACCCTCATGGTACCTTTTGGGGTTGCTTTCGTACTAGGCAGGGCTAATCTGCAATGTGCTTGATGTCGATGCTGGGCACCTTTTGGACGTTTGCCAACATACTCAGCATTTCGCGTGTCCTGTTTTCGGCCGCAGCTGCTGTCATTATTCTCAGAGACGGCCCGATCAGTTGGAGTTTGGCCTTGCTTCTGACGGCAGTGGTCACGGACTGGCTGGATGGTCAGATTGCCCGGCGTACAAACACAGTATCAGAGTGGGGAAAGATACTAGATCCAGCAGCAGATAAAATTTCGGCCGCTCTGGTAGGGATAGCACTTGTTTGGGATGATTTGATACCCCTGTGGTTCCTGGGCGTTGTGCTGCTGCGTGATCTGTTGATCGCAGTGGGAGGAATGGCCGTGGTACGTTATTCCGGAAGTGTCCAGATGAGCAATATTCCGGGCAAAATTGCGGTCACCGCAATCGCAATAACATTTTTCATGGGGCTTTTGAGAGCTGACCAAGTAGTCATGGATATTTGCATCTGGATAACCGTCGGACTCCTAGGGTTGTCACTCGTGATTTACTCATCACGGCTTGCATCTGTGCACAGCAATCCGGCATAATTAGATGAAACTATTCCGACGGCGCCAGACCGAAGATCAGGATCGCCTTGAATCAGGGCTTGAGAAGACCCGGGAGGGAATCTTTGGTAAGATCGGGCGTCTGGTCAAGGGAAAGCGAACGATTGATGATGCCCTGCTGGATGACATTGAGGAAGCTTTGGTGACCAGTGATGTGGGGATCAATACTACCCTTGATATCATTGAGCGGATTAAAAAAAGGGCTGCGCGAGACAGGTACCTCTCATCCGAGGAATTGCAGACACTGATTAACGACGAGATCGCACTGCTTCTTGAAGAAAACACATCCTCACGGCCGGCAGACTTTTATGCGCCGCTCAAAAACCAACCCCATGTCATCATGGTGGTCGGTGTAAACGGTGTAGGCAAGACTACCACCATTGGAAAGCTTGCATGGCGCTATGCACATGCGGGACGAAGCGTACTTATCGGTGCAGGAGATACCTTCCGTGCCGCAGCCATTGAACAGCTCGAGATCTGGGCTGAACGGGCCGGTGTAGACATCGTAAAGCAACAACATGGGGCAGATCCTGCCGCTGTCGCATTTGACACGGTCCAGTCTGCCGTTCGACGCTCCGCGGATGTTGCCATTATTGACACTGCCGGACGCCTGCATACCAAAACGGGGCTGATGAATGAACTCTCGAAAATAAAACGAGTTATGGACCGCCAGGTCAGGGATGCACCTCATGAAGTTCTTCTGGTACTGGATGCCACCATCGGACAGAACGCACTTCGTCAGGCCGAAGAATTTACACGTAGCGTAGATGTAACCGGTTTAGTCGTAACCAAACTGGATGGATCTGCCAAAGGGGGCATCGTTATCGGCATTTCCAATGAGTTCAAGGTCCCCGTGAAATATATTGGTGTCGGAGAGAGTTTGGAAGATTTACAGGTCTTTGATCGCCAGCGTTTCGTAAAAGCCTTATCAATAGCATGAAGTATTCTCTTGCACTCCTTCTTATTGCCGCACTCCCGCTCACTTCTTCTTCACAGGCACAAACCCTGGATGATGAACTACGGGTACGTGCTGTGAGCATTAAGGGGAACACCAATGCGGGGCATCTGGATGTTTACACTGAAATTCCGTACACAAGCCTCCAATTCGAGGCAAGCCCAAGCGGATTTGTCGCACGCTACACCGTGGAAGCCGAGGTGTCCCGGCTGGACTCTAGAGGCCGCCCAAGAAATGTGACGACGTCCTCCATCTGGGAGCAAAGCGTCACTGTCCAAATGCACGTAAACACCGTTGCCGAACAAGCAAGCGACCTGTCCACACATTCGCTAGAGCTGCCACCCGGAAGGTACCTCCTGGCCATCACACTTACAGATCTTGCATCATCAAAAACCTTTTTCCAGGAGATCACTGTGGAACAACGTGATTTTTCCCGAACCGTAACAATGAGTGATGTCGTATTGCTCGCCGGGTACGACCCTGAGCGTCGGGCTATCGTGCCGCGCATCTCACCGGACGTTAGTGCCGGAGATCTACAGGCATACTATGAGGTTTATACGCGGAATGCACAGACCTTGTTGGTCACACAAGAGTTGCTCCGAGAAGGCGAAACGGTGCAGTACAATAGACCGCATCAATGGTCCGACACGCTTAGTGTCGAAGCTGGACGCCATCAACAAATCACAAGGATCCCTGCCAGCGATCTGGAATTTGGTCAATATAACCTTGTGATCACCCTACAAAGTTTGGACAGGAACTTACTAGACCGAGCGTCCCATACCCTGACCGTACGCTGGGACGGTATAAGCTCCTATCTGAACAGCCTTGAGGAAGCTATTGAACAATTGACTTACATTGCCCGCAATCGGGAGCTTCGTGACTTTCGACGCGCTGATACACAACCTGAGCGCAGATCGCTCTTTGATTCCTTCTGGAAAAGGCGGGATCCAACTCCGGGAACGCTTCGCAACGAGGCCATGGAGACACACTACTATCGTGTAGATTATGCCAATCAGCATTTTGGGCAGCAGATACCTGGATGGAAGTCCGATCGTGGACACGTTTTCATTCTTCATGGTCATCCTGACGAAGTAGAGCACCAAACCTTCAGCTATAACAATAAACCGTGGGAGGTCTGGTATTTCTTCCGGATTGGGAGACAATACATGTTCGTGGACGAAACCGGATTTGGAGATTATGAACTAGTGCTGCCAGTCTGGGATGAACGTACTCGGCTGGACTGAAATGCGTATCGTGTTCATGGGGACCCCGGAATTCGCGGTCCCCTCACTGGAAGCTCTGGTTGAAGGGGGATATAAGCCCGTGGCTGTGGTAACTGGGCCGGATCGTCGACGGGGACGAGGCCGAAAGCTGCAACCGACGGCAGTGAAGCAGGCTGCAGAACGACTGGATATCAGAACCATTCTTCAGCCTGACTCGGTCAAGGATCCGGCGTTTGCGTCCACAATTGATGCGCTTTATTGCGACTTGCACGTTGTGGTTGCCTTCCGTATTCTCCCCCGCACAATATTCATGAGCGCCCGGCTCGGTGCGTTTAACCTGCATGCATCCCTATTGCCGAAATTTAGGGGCGCCGCTCCAATTAACAGAGCACTTATGGCAGGAGCCACCCAAACAGGTGTGACCACTTTTTTTCTAAAGGAAAAAGTAGATACCGGCAACATCATCTTGCAGTGGCCAACTGCTATTCTTCCACACGAAACTGCAGGAGACCTGCATGATCGGCTTGCACGACTCGGTGCGCGCGCCGTTCTTGAAACCACCCGGCGTATCACTGGGGGACGTGCTAAAACTTATGAACAGGATGATGTACAGGCTACCCCCGCTCCAAAGGTTTTTCGTAGTGACTGCCGCATCCCCTGGGAGCAGCCGGCCGAAGCTGTTCATAATCACTGCAGGGGACTTGCCCCCTACCCCGGTGCCTGGACTCCCTGGAATTCCACTACACTGAAAATCCTGGAAACCAAGGTAACCCACGGAACAGGAGAACCAGGCACGGTCCTGAAAGCGAACGGCAGCCTAGTAATAGCGTGCAAAACCGGGGCGATTGCCGTTGCACGCCTGCAAGCGCCGGGTCAGCGTGTACTTGAGGTGCGAGACTTCCTTAATGGTTACCCCATTTCGCCCGGAACGACCCTTACATGAACATGAACGTCACGATTGCGTAATTGCGCGCGGTGGATTTATCATCTAGCCCATGGCTGATTTTGACCTTACGCAAGTTAGTGAACGTATTCGTATCGAAAGTGCTTTTGTAGACGACCTGCGCACAGAAATTGGACGCGTCATCGTCGGCCAAAACTATATGGTCGAACGATTGCTGATCGGTTTACTGGCTTCGGGACATATCCTACTAGAAGGCGTCCCCGGACTGGCAAAAACCCTGACGGTAAGCTCTTTGGCGCGGGCAATTGGTGGGGGTTTCCAACGCATTCAGTTCACTCCCGACCTGCTTCCGGCAGACTTGCTGGGCACATTGATTTATAACCAGCAGAAAGGAAGTTTTTCGATCAAGAAAGGCCCGCTGTTTACGAATATCGTACTCGCGGACGAAATCAACCGCTCCCCAGCGAAAGTACAAAGTGCACTACTTGAAAGTATGCAGGAGCGGCAAATTACCATTGGCGACACAACATTTCCGCTCGAGGAGCCGTTCCTCGTACTTGCCACACAGAACCCCATTGAGCAGGAAGGAACCTATCCATTGCCCGAAGCGCAGGTTGATCGCTTCATGCTGAAAATCAAGGTTGACTATCCGACCAGAGAGGAAGAATTGCAGATCATGCGTCGCATGGCACGCACCAAAGCAAGCACCAAGGTGCGAACCGTCGTGCAGCCCGAGAAAATATTATCTGCGCGCCTGGTTCTGAACGAGCTCTACATGGATGAGCGTGTTGAAAATTACATCGTGGACTTGGTGCTGGCGACGCGCGATCCTGCCAGGTTTAACCTGCCTGATCTAGTACCATTAATTGACTATGGTGCTTCTCCTCGGGCAACAATTAACCTGAACCTAGGTGCACGCGCCCACGCATTCCTCACACATCGTGCTTATGTGACCCCGGAAGATGTGCGATCAGTAGCCATGGATGTCCTGAGGCACCGTGTTACCGTGACCTATGAAGCAGAGGCCGAAGAAATGGAAGCCGAAACAATTGTGCAGAACATCCTTGATACAATTGAAGTACCATGACGCTGGCTTTTCCGGTAGAACACGCCTCTCACAAGACCGAAAATTAGAAATCGCATGCTATGTTAATTTGTTCGATTGATTTAGTTGTCATTTATTAATTACAATAGAGTTATATTGCTCGGGATGTGTGCTAATCTAGGTCACTCGAACTAACCAGTCTCTTCAGGAATGGGATTGCAGAGATACGATTTTAACGCAGAGAACCTTGAATTTGTAGTTAGAAAACCACGCCTGGGCTTGCCTATACGGGTCAGCCTGTGTGGGGTTATCGCGGTAACTGCGATCGTACTTTCAACCTCTTTCCAGGACGGACAGTTGGCTGCTGAGAATCAGTCGTTGCGGAATCAGCTTAGCGGATACCAACTAGAGATCTCCGACCTATCGGATGAGCTTTCCGGTATTTCAACCAGAGATAGAGAATTGTACCGGGTAATTATGGGGGCGGACCCTATTCCGGAGGGTGTATCCCAGATTGGAGTTGGTGGTACGGATCCATACAGTCGTTTTGATGGACTCAGCGAATCGGCAGCGCGGCTTCTTCGCCAAAACACCGAAAAATTGGATGAGCTCGAGCGTCGGATTAAACTGCAGTCTATCAGCTTTGAGTACTTGGAGGAGCAGGCCCGTGATCGACCCGAAATGTGGCTACAAACGCCATCCATCATGCCCACAACTACAGGGCAGATTTCGTCTATTAAGGGTATGCGGCTACATCCAATCCTGCGGTACAAGCGACCACACAACGGCGTGGACATTGCTGTACCAAGAAACACGCCCGTCTATGCCACGGCTAATGGAGTCGTTGAGAGAATTGGATTCGAGGCTCGAGGATATGGTCACTACATCGTTCTTAACCACCCGAAAGCAGGGTATCGGACGCTTTATGCACACCTGAATATGGCGCCTCCTCTTTCCCGGGGCACCACTGTTGTCCGTGGAGAACAAATTGGACTAAGTGGTAACTCCGGGCTGAGCGTTGCCCCCCATGTTCACTATGAGGTACAGGATCAAAATGGTACCCCCCTGACGCCCCGTGACTTTTTTATGCTGGGAATGTCGCCTCAGGACTATCAGCAATTGCTCGAAGAATACAGCAAGGTCGGCCACCTGCCATCGCTTGACTGAATTGTTCCACTTACAATACCGTCCCGGGATGCAACAAAATTTGCTCTCAATTGCATAATGTCCCTAGATTACCGCGGACATAAATGACGCATATTTGAAAATGGGATACTGGACACTTGAATTAGCTTCTTATTTAGAAGACGCTCCCTGGCCGGCCACCCGGGAAGAGTTGATAGACTACGCCGAGCGCACTGGCGCCCCTTTTGAAGTAACCGAAAACCTTGGGGAATTGGAGGATGAAGGAGAGCCGTACGAAAGCATGGATGAGGTTTGGCCAGACTACCCAACGGCCGACGACGATTTCTATTACGAGGACGAGTAAGTGGTGTTTTTTTCTCCTTGTGCTGGTCTCGGGGCTAGTACCACCAGTCACTCTTTCCCAATCGCCCACTGAAACGCCCCATGTGGATGCGGTGCGCTTTGTCGGAGCCGCCGATTTCACACATGAGACCCTTCAGAGTCAGATCCAAACGACGCCCAACAAAAAGCTTCTGGGGCTTCGTGGCATGCACTGGTGGCTGTGGCTCTACCGACTTGGAGAATCCGGTAAACTGGGCGCCCGCATAAGCAATGCATTGATTGATCTGGGGGAGGCGCCCGCCCTCCTGGATGAAACCATACTTGAGGCAGACCTGGAGCGACTCAGGGTTTTCTTTGAGCGTAACGGTTATCGCCAGGCTGTAATTGAACCCCAGGTTGAATTGAAGGGCAAACATATTTCTGTCACGTTCAATATCACTCAAGGGCCTGCCACGACCGTTCGCCGGGTAACCTATACCGGATTGAATGGGCTCAGCCTATCACAGCAGCAACAACTGCTGCAATCGTCCGTCCTTCCGCCAAAAGTGAACCAACCTCTCTTGGACTATCATGCGATACCGCAACGGTTTACGGAAACTCGACTGATTGAGGAACGGCGCAGAATCCTGAGCCTGTTGCAGAATATGGGCTACGCGGCCGTTACCCGTGACTCCATTAGAGCGCTCGTAATCCCAGTTGCAGAAGATTCCTTTGATGTTGAGCTTCGCGTCAGTACCGGTGATCGCTTCCGATATGGAAGAATGCAGTTTGAAGTGGAGGGACCTGAAAATTCAGTACCTTTACGGACGGATACACTCTTCGTCGCAACCGGGGTGCCCGAAGACCCATCCCGACTCGTAACGTTCAGGATTAATGGTGATAGACGTATCAAGAGCAGCCTCTTGGCAAGGGCGCTGAGAGCACATCCGGGAGACTGGTATAGTCAATCGGAAATCTTGGCTATCAAGCGACGATTGGAAGCTACGGGGGTGTTCTCTTTTACAAATATCGTTTCGCTGGCTCCAACCAATCAGACTCTCCCCCACCGCATCACTGTTCGTACTCGACCGCGTCACCAACTCCTGCTTTCTACGTTCATTCGGCAAAGCAGTGGAATTCTTGGAGGCGTCGGTAACGAGTTGGGTAGCGGGCTGGGCGCAACTTATGAGAACGCCAATATATTTGGCAACGGGGAGGTGCTTAGCATCAGTACGACTGGTTCAGTTGCAGCAGATGTGGATACAACTTTCTTTTCGTCCAGTGCAGCAGAATTTGCAACTACGGTCAGTCTACCGTATCTGATGTTTCCATTCCACCGACTGAATTCCTCGATTGATTTGTTCCAGACCAGAACACGCTTCACATTTAGCTACCTCACGGCACGCCGCAAAGACCTGAGCTTAATCATACGTGGACGCGCATCTGCTCGTATTCGGCTGGAGTTGCAGCACAATCTGAATGTCACTTCAATCATTGATCTGATGGACCTGAGCTTGAGTCAACCAGATACACTGAGTGGCTTTCAATCACGATTCCTGGATCGAGTGCTGGATGCCGGAGGAATTCCGCAAATCATTGATCCTGTACAGCGTGCACAAATTCTTGAAGACTATACCCAACCCCAGATCAACAACGCAATCAGGTACACGCTGCGTTCGGAGAATGTGAATCCGCTGCGCAGAGACAGAGGGTACAGTTATGAAGCTGCCATTGAGCTGGGTGGTACGTTACCTTATTTGCTTGATCAATTCGTATTTACACCAAGTATCCAGGAGCAACACCTCCGTCTCTTTTCTTTTGCAGGTAGCGACACTGAGGTAATTTACCGCCAATATGTGCGATTCGTGGGTAATTTTCGACGATACTATCGCCTGAGCAATCGAACCGTCCTTGCCATGAAATTTGTTGGTGGACTGGCCCATCCTATCGGAAAAGCCACCGTGGTTCCGTTTGATCGACGTTTTTACAGCGGAGGTGCCTCGAGCGTACGAGGATGGCGCCTCAGACAGCTGGGGCCGGGGGCTGCCAGCTTCCGACAAGACGATAATCGCAGGACTGAAACTAGCGTGTTAGGTGGAGATATTAAACTGGAAACCAGCCTGGAATTGCGACAAACTGTGGCGCGAGACCGCCTGGGGGCAGAGTGGATCTTAGCCACATTCACCGATGCAGGCAATGTGTGGTTCGGGCGGCGAAACCCCGGCTTCAACACAAACACATCCGACAGCCCAACCGGACATTTTGTTCTTCAGAACCTGTTCAAGGAAACAGGGGTTGGCGCAGGCGTGGGAATACGAGTCTCGTGGGCTTACTTGATTGCAAGACTGGATCTAGCGGTTCGAGTCTACGATCCTGCAACACCGGATGCGGGGTTCTTTCCTACGGGCCTGAACAACTCGGTAGCACATTTCCGACTTGGCCATGCCTTCTGATCAGAAATCCGTGGAAACGCCGGTCGGAGCACGCAGACTGCGGCGGGGAGATGTGTTGGAACTGGTGATGGAAAAAACAGCCGATCGCGGCAAATGCTTGGCCTACCACAACGGTCAGGTTGTTTTTGTGCCCCATACAGTGGCAGGAGAGCGCGTCCAGATAAAAGTCGTCAAACGAAACCGGAAGTTTGCTGAAGCACGTCCGCTGTCCGTACTTGAATCCTCCCCAAACCGGACTACACCGCGCTGCCGGTATTTTGGCAGTTGTGGAGGTTGCACACTTCAGCATGTAGCTTACGCACAACAGCTTAAGGACAAACACCAACTGATCCGTGAAGTAATGACGCGTCAGGCCGATCTTCCCGATCTGGAAATACGTGCACCGCTGGGGATGGCTGAGCCATACGGTTACCGAAATAAAATGGAGTTCTCTTTTTCGTCTTATCGCTGGCTGTCCAGAGAGGAGATTGACTCCGACATGGTCTACGACAAATCATTTGCGCTTGGGCTGCATCCTCGCGGGAATTTTGCCAAAGTTCTGGATATCAACGAGTGTCACCTGCAGAGCGAAAAATGTGTTGCACTGCTGAACGGAGTTCGTGACTTTACTAGAAAATCAAACCGAATGCCTTGGAACTGGCGCCAGAAGGAAGGTTATCTACGAAATCTCGTGATCCGTGAATCCGCGCACATGCCGGAGTTCATGGCAAACCTGGTTACATTCGGCTATGACGAGGAGTTCATGCTCAACCTTGGGAGTTACCTGCAAGATGAATACCCTTATGTAACCACACTGGTCAATACCATCAACACCTCCCATGCACAAACCACCTTTGGGGAACGAATAGAAATAATCTATGGCCCCGGAATCATAAGAGACCGGATCCATGATTTGACCTTCGAGATTGCGCCTGGTGCATTTTTTCAGACCAATACACTCCAGGCCGAAAATTTGATGACCGTCGTACAGGACCTGGCTGGTGTCACAGAAAACGACCATGTATATGACCTGTACTGCGGGACAGGGACTATAGCGCTATCGCTGGCCAGAAGTGCTGCGCGTGTAACGGGTATTGAGTTGGTTGAGGATGCAGTCAGAAACGCCAAGTCCAATGCAGCGCTGAACGCAATAGAAAACTGCACATTCGTCAGTGGGGATATGCTGAAACTCTTGACACCTACCTTCGCCGCTGAGCATGACCCTCCGGACATCATCGTGGTTGATCCACCCCGGGCAGGCATGCATCCAAAAGTTGCTGCCCGGATCTCCCAGTTGGGAGCGCGTACGATCGTGTATGTCAGCTGCAATATACAGTCACAAGCACGTGACCTGACGGTACTTTCGGAATCTTACCGCGCAATAGTTGCCCAACCTATAGACCTCTTCCCTCATACACATCATATCGAGAACATCGTGCTACTCAAACAGAAATAGTAGCTATGGGCAAAATCGCATTTGTCACCGGCGCAACCGGCTTTGTCGGTAGCCATCTGGTAGAATCCCTTCTGGAGCGAGGATATTCGGAAGTTCGCTGCCTGGTTCGCTCCGAACCCAAGTGGTTGGCCGGACTTGATGTAATTCAGATACGAGGCACTCTCAGTGATGCCCCACTGATCGAACAAGCTCTTGAGGATGTACAGTACGTCTACCACCTGGGAGCTATGACGCGGGCACGTACCTGGGACGAGCTGTATTCGGCCAACGTTACTTCCACGATGGATCTTATGACGGCGATCGGGAACGCTTCTGCGAAAGTGACAAAGGTCTGTATTGCCAGTAGCCTGGCCGTCGTCGGGTACGGTGATCACGTAATGGCCGACGAGTCAACATCCTGCAAGCCGGTTTCGCGATACGGACGCAGCAAACTGGCCATGGAGCAGGCGTTGGTGGGCGTCAAGCTGCCGATGGTCGTGATCAGGCCATCGGTCGTTTACGGGCCGAGAGATCGAGACTTGCTCACTTTTTTTTCCGCTGTAAACCGTGGGGTTTGTGTTGTTCCCCGAGGGGACCCCGGATTATCACTTGTACACGTACGGGACCTTGTACGGGGGATCATTGAGTCTACAGAATCTCCTCGAACAACTGGAGAAACTTACTATGTGAGCAACAGCGAGGTTGTAACCTGGGAGGCTTTGCGGGATGCCTCCCAATCCGCTCTCGACAAACAGTCGAAAATGATTCGGCTGCCACGCTCACTGATCATGCCCCTTGGAGCCATTAGTGAATTTGCCGGAAAATTGACCAATACCTATCCGCCCCTGAACCTTGAAAAGGCCCGCGAAATCCTACATGCCACAAAACAATGCTCATCTAACAAAGCAACGCGGGATTGGGGATATTCTTCGCGCGTTTCGTTAGAGGAAGGCGTACAGGAAACGATTGAGTGGTATCGTACAGAGGGATGGCTTTAGCAGTAACGGAGGTTGTTTCAGAATGCTGACCATTTTCAGGATTGGCATTTCAGGACAGAGGTCTTTCCCGATTAGCCCGGAAACCTTCATTATCTGTTTCCCTCCCGAAGTTGCATAGAAGTTCTCGAACGGACACCTTAATTTCGGTTTCGAGAATCGAATTCCCATTCTAAGGCATTCAAGCCGCAAGGGCTGAGTTCACCTGATAGCCTTCTCTCCATCCTGTAGCCGAATTGCATTCTCGGCCACTCTTGACGATGCGAACTCAGCTCTCTGCCTCACACCCCGTACATGCGGGGGCGTAACGCAAACGAACCTGACGCAAGTTCGACATTGTAGTGGATTTTTTACTGAGATTCCCTATCCCCTA
>JAPPGC010000026.1 GCA_028875125.1 Bacteroidota bacterium
CAATTCCTGTCAGTTGGAAAGATCAAGTTTCCCCAATGATTGAAACAAGCCCCGCCAGTCAGGCTCGCGTCCATTTCCTTTAGCATGGGCCCCGAGAATAAACGCCCCTCAGCGGACAGGGCGTTATTCAGTATATGCCAGGAGCTATTATCAACACGTCCTCATTGGGCGGGGCGCCAATAGTCAGTAAAATTGAAAGCAGGAGCCGCGCATGCAGAGTGGGAAGATCAAGCTCCCACTTTCGATCTTGGCTAGAATAATCACTTTACTTACTCAGGAACGAGTGCGATATGAGATTCTCGGCAAGAAACATCTTGGAACGGGAAGATCTGTGGCTATTCGCAAGCCTGGTAAGGCATTTATCACCTGAGGTATTGCATTAACTAGTGCACCCACAGTAGCAGTATCTCCAAAAATTCCGCCTTGGACTGCAAGGTCAATGGGGGGATCACCCTCCACCACTACGTGGTCCACTGGGTCGCTTGCACCTACGTACATCATTAAATCCAGGGACACAACAATGTGGCCATCCATGTAGGCCTTTGCAGTATGCTTGATCCCGGCTACTCTGCCAGGAGGAACGGTCAGGTAAGGGGTTCTTACTTCGGATTCAGCAACAACAGGTCTAAGTGACTCGGACATCTTTTCGATTGGCCAGCCAAGACCGTGCATGACCAACCTGAGGGACTCAACCAATCCGATATGCCCGAACCCGCCTCGCTCATGCCGCTCGTTAAATTCGTCTACCGTTATTCCTGCGCCTACTTTGCGCTGAAGCGGCAAACGTCTCAGACCAGCATCCACTCGACGCGTAACAGTGACGGATCGAACATCTGTACAGATACCCGTGGCAACAAGAGCAAGGACATCCATAGCATATCCAGGATTAACCCCAGTGCCAATGACTGCTACCCCATTTTTCTTGGACAAGGTATCCAGATTCTTCGCAATTCCTGGATGCCTGTCAAAGGGGTAGGGCAGTTCTTCCGTACTGGAAATAACAGATGCCCCCGCGCGGATACATTGTATCAACTGTTCCTCAACCTGAGGAAGGAAAGAACTTGTGGTATGAATGACAAGGTCGGGCTGCACTTCAGCAAGGACCTTTTCGGCGTCCGAGGAGACCACAACATCAGAGGAAGCTCCAACCACTTCGCCGACAGTCTTGTTGACCTTTGCAGGATCAATATCGATGGCGCCAACCAGCTCCAGCCTCCCGCTCCTTGCTTTTTCAAGCACCAGCTTAGCTGCCCCTATTCCAATGGGGCCCAGTCCATACTGAACCACTCGGATCGGGGCCTTTTTATCCGCTACCATGACCTAGTCCGGCTGATTGAATGGGTATCCAAAGTGGGTCGGGGGATTGAAGGTCTCTTTTATGGTGCGAACCGAAACCCAGCGCATCAGGTTCTGAGGTGCCCCCGCTTTATCGTTGGTGCCGGATGCCCGCGCTCCTCCAAATGGTTGTTGCCCCACGACTGCTCCAGTTGGCTTGTCATTGATGTAAAAATTGCCCGCCGCATGGCGTAAAGCCGCACTCGCTTGAACAATAACCTGTCTGTCCTGAGCAAAAACAGCTCCCGTCAGTGCGTATGGAGAAGTTCTGTCTACAAGCTTAAGTGTATCCTCAAAATCTGAGTCCTCATAGACATAGATGGTTACAACCGGACCAAATATTTCCTCACACATGGTTCGGTAAGTTGGATCAGCGGCAACGATCACCGTTGGTTCGATGAAGTAACCCTCCGTATCACTGTAGTTGCCACCGGCAAGAATTTCTGCATCTGCATCGTCCTGTGCGTGAGCAATGTAACCGGTAATACTCGCGTAGGCCTTCTTATCAATCACGGCATTAACGAAGTTTGAAAAATCCTCTACAGGACCCATCTTAACTTCACTTAATTGAGACATCAAGATGTCTCGCGTTTCCGCCCAACGGGATTTAGGCAGATATACTCGTGAAGCGGCTGAACATTTTTGCCCCTGATACTCAAATGCTCCACGTACTATAGCCGTAGATACGACATCCGGGGCGGCCGAAGCATGAGCAATAATGAAATCTTTTCCTCCAGTCTCTCCAACGATTCGGGGATACGTGTCATAATTTGCAATATTAGTTCCGATCGTTCGCCACATATGCTGGAACGTACCTGTAGAGCCCGTAAAGTGAAGCCCAGCAAAATGTTTTGATGCCAGAACAGGATCACCAATAACAGGTCCTGAACCAGGAATCATGTTAATCACCCCTGGAGGTAGGCCGGCCTCTTCAAGTAATTTGTAGGTGAAGTATGCCGAATAGACTGAGGCGGATGCCGGCTTCCAAACGACCGTATTTCCCATGAGTGCTGGAGCAGTGGGCAGGTTTCCACCAATCGCAGTAAAGTTGAATGGAGTCACGGCGAATACAAACCCTTCAAGAGGTCGGTACTCCAGGCGATTCCATACGCCTAGTCCTGAATAGGGCTGCTCTTCATAGATCTCAGATGCGTATTCGACATTGAACCGGATGAAGTCGATGAGCTCGCAAGCTGCATCAATTTCTGCCTGATACGCACTCTTGCTTTGTCCCAACATTGTAGAAGCATTCAGCACATCTCTCCATGGGCCCGCAAGAAGCTCCGCCGCTTTTAGAAAAATGGCAGCCCTGTCTATGAAATCCATATTCGCCCAGTCGTGCCAGGCATCCTGTGAGGCTTCAATAGCCTGCTGAGCTTCCTTTGCACCACATTTATGTACGACACCAAGTCGATGACTCAACTCGTGTGGCGGACGGATTTCTTCAAGGTCCCCCGTATATAAGGCTTTCCCGCCAATAAGGGCAGGAATCTCCAACTCATCCTGCTTGAGCTCTCGTAACTTGTTTTGCAGGGAAATACGCTCGCGAGAGCCAGGAGCATAGTCCAAGACTGGTTCATTCTTTGCAGCGGGTATGCTTGGTCTGCTATTGTTCATCTTTCTGAAAAGTTCGGATTCGAGGGTTAGCGTTGCGCGAACGAGTGTTGTACGGTCGATGTTCAAGAGATGTCCATAATCCGTAAAATAGTCTATCCGACAGATAGGGTTCCTGCGTTCTCCTATGCTCTCTGAAACACATAAATTCTGATCTCGTGTCCTTCAAAACTTTCATAGCATGGCGATACCTCCGCGGTGCACAGGGCAGCGAGAATGGTCGAGGCTTTCTGCGATTTGTGTCCTGGGTTGCCATTGGAGGTGTGGCGCTCGGCGTTGCAACGTTACTTCTTGCACTGTCAATTGTACGAGGTTTCAGTCAAGAGATTGAAACCAAGATCGTGGGCTTCGGTGCTCATGTGCAGGTCGAGAGTATCCGCCATACACCACTGACTGATGCCTCCGGTCTCATGACTCAAATCAGAGAGCAAGACGCGGTGGTTTCCATTCAACCGGTAGTCACAGAATTCGTTTTGCTTAGGCGATCCAGTCAGGATATTGATGGAGTGGGGCTTTGGGGAACAGATCAACTTCCCGTTTACCTCGAGGAGCACCTTACGAGTGGCTCAGCCCATTTGCAGCAGGGTTCGGCCATAACCGCACCACTTGTGATCGGGAATGCACTCGCTGAGAATTTAGGTCTTACACTTGGAGATCAAGTAACGATTCTTTCTACAAGGAATCTGCGCGATACCAATGCGCTCCTGATGACGCGTCCCCGGTTTAGGCAATTCGAGATCACGGGTATTTATGAGACCGCGCTAGCTGATTTTGATGAAACCTATGCATTTACAGACATTGATGTAGCTAGACAACTGCTTGATTATGGGCCTGAGGAGGTAACACGATTTGATCTGATGCTCCAGGATGTAACTATTGCTGAATCAATAGCATTAACTCTTGAAGAAACACTTGGGCTTGGAATCCTGGCGCGGAGCATCTTTGAAATCTATCGTGGTTTGTTTGCATGGATTGATCTTCAGGAAGCTATCATTCCATTAGTTATTAGTGTCTTGATTCTAGTAGCTGCATTCAATGTAATGGGCGCGTTGTTGATGATTGTACTCGAAAAGACACGTGAAATTGGAATCCTCGCCAGCATGGGATCCTCACGGAAAGATATCCAGAAACTTTATCTGCATCTCGGATTCTTTGTAGGTGGGTTTGGAACCGCAATTGGCCTCGCACTCGCATGGGGGCTGGGAATGCTGCAGTTACACTATGGTATCGTAGGATTGCCCGCAGAGGCCTATTACATGACTACTGCCCCCATTGCAATGTATATAAGTGATTTTGTGCTTGTCGCAATGATTTCCTTGTTGTTGTGCTTGGGAGCTTCATATTTCCCAGCACGTGTTGCATCGCGGATACTGCCACTGCAGGTAATCCGGTTCGGTTAACAATTAATAACGAAACTAAGGATTGACCAATGTCATCTTTTCAAGTCCAGCTCTACAGTGTTTTGCGATCAAAGCTTGCGGCAGCTTCGGTTAATCTGGAAGCCCATGACGGGGTAACGACAGGTGAGCTCTTGGATGCACTCTGTGATCATTATCCGGTCATGGCACCATATCGAAACATCATGCGCCTTGCTGTAAATCAGGAGTATGCACTGGAATCAAGGATCATTCATGCTGGCGATGAACTGGCCCTTATAACCCCTGTAAGTGGTGGCTGAAAAATCAAATAAACGCTGGGTGTTGCTATCAAAGGCACGTCTTGATGTCACCGCGGCTTATCAATTTCTGCAAGCACCCACAGCAGGCGGGATTGCATTATTTATAGGTACTACACGACAGTGGACTGATGGCCACGAAACCACCCTGTTGATGTACGAAGGTTACGAACCCATGGCACAAAAAGAGATGCACAGGCTGCTAGATGTTGCCATGACTCGATGGCCAATACATCGTGCATGCATTCTCCATCGACTAGGGGAAGTTCCCGTTACTGAAGCCAGTGTACTGGTGGGCGTCGCAACCGCCCACCGCCCGGAAGCTTTCGAGGCATGTCGATTTTTGATTGACCGACTTAAAGTTCAAGTTCCAATCTGGAAACAGGAGCACCTTACCCACGGCCAGGTGAACTGGATTGAAGGAAATGAACCCCCGGAGACTACTGCGACTTGAGCGCTTCCCGGATTCGGCTTTCTGGATCGGTGTGCGTGTCAGGTGTAAACGCTTTGCCGGTCACTTTTTCGAACAGCTCAATATAGCGGACGGATACCTGAGTACGGAATTCATCTGAAAGATCTGGGAGTACCTGCCCATCTTTGCCTTGAAAACCTCGCTCCATTAACCACTCACGTACAAATTCTTTCGACAGTTGCTGTTGAGGCTTACTCTCTTGGAGAAGTTCCTCATATGGCTCAAGGTAGAAGTAGCGCGAAGAATCCGGCGTATGAACTTCGTCAATAAGGACCCATGCGCCATCTAGAGTTTTTCCGAATTCGTACTTCGTATCAACAAGAATCAGTCCTTGGCTTGCTGCGAGTTCCGTTCCCCGCTGGAACAGGGCCAGAGACACTTTTTCAAGTCGATCAAAGGTATCAGCCTCAATAAGACCCTGCTCAATGGCGGCTTCCCGACTGATGTCTTCATCATGACCGACTTGTGCCTTTGTCGTAGGGGTGAGAATTGGTTTGGGCAACCGGTCATTTTCTTTCAAGCCATCGGGCAATGACTTTCCGCATAGCGAACGCTTGCCTGTGCGGTAGGTCCGCCATGCATGTCCAACTAGGTACCCTCGAACTACGAATTCAAGCTTTCCAGGCTCGCATTTCTGTGCGATGGTAACATTGGAATCCGGCACGCTCAATATCTGGTTCGGAATGATATCACTGGTTGCCTCAAAAAAATAGGCGGCCAGTTGATTGAGCACCTGCCCTTTGAATGGAATGGTTTGACGAAGGACGTAATCAAACGCGGATATCCGGTCGGTCGTAACCATGATCAGTCGATCCCCTTGGTCGTAGGTATCCCGCACTTTGCCTCGGTATTTTTTGCCCAGATCTGAAAACTCAGTCCCTGTCAATGTCTTATCCAACTGGTTTTGAATTGCCTTGTTGTGCATTCTATTTGTGGTTCGGTTGTAGTTGCTGGAGCGTCGTACGCGAAGGTACGGTACGATCTTCCGGTCTATGCGTACTTTTTCTGCAGGATTATTCTGACGGTAGAGTAAACGTTCAGCTGCTAAACGGCCGATCTGCTCGATGCTTTGGTCTACACTGCTCAACCCTATGTAGTAACTGGTTTTGACATCATCATATCCGACCAGAGCAATATCCTCCGGTACGCGTTTACCCGCGTCCCGAATCGCCTTCCATGCACCAATTGCCTGTACGTCACTACTTGCCAAAACTGCTGATACTGGCGGGACAACCTGCAGTAGCTGCTGCATTGCCTCGACACCATGTTCCTCACTGAACCCAGCGTGCTTAACGGTCGTGCCGCTTTGGATGAGGTTGCTGTCGAATTTGACACCATACTTCTTTAGTGCTGCCTTGTAGCCTTCAATACGCTGAAGCTGTACATATCCATCTGTGTGGGCCCGGATCAGGCCGATACGCTTGTGTCCCCGGAACAATAGGTGCTCCGTGGCTTCCCTTGCTCCGACAGCATTGTCCCAATAAAAGCAGTCAAAGTCTGTATGATGATTACCTATGAGTATAACTGGTGCACTGAACGCCTTCAGTTCTTTGGCTAGGGGAGGAGACACGGGTATCCCTGCTAAGATCAAGCCGTCCACCTTACCTCCCTTCAATTTGCTTCGCAAACGTGCCAACGGATCAATGCTCCCCAAATCAAAGAGCAATAGATCACGTTCTTCATCTGCGGCGATCAAAACTGCTCGAAGACCTTTGAGGAGAGAATTATGAAAAGGGGTTGTAATTGTAGGTGTTGCAATTGCAATCAGACTAGATCCTTGCTGGGCTAAGGCCTTGGCAACGCGATTAGGGCGATACTGAAGTTCATCAATAACATTAAGAATATGTTCACGAGTATAATCCGCAACATCAGAGGATTCGTTCAGCACTCGAGATACGGTCGAAATCGCTACACCTGCCTTATTGGCAACCTCATAGATTGTAACGTGCGGCTTGGAACGTGGCATGTGAGTATTTTAATCTCAATACAGTTTAACCCTGTACCGGTAATGCGTTAGAGATATGATCCCTAGTGCAGCGCCTTGTACTATATTTCTAGCATGGCTGTTCTTACATAAATCCATGGCAAGTGTAACCTTTGATTATGTCACGAAAATATACAGCAATGGTCACCTTGCTGTCGATCGGGCGAGCTTCACGGTAGCAGACGGTGAGCTTATGGTACTTGTCGGCCCATCCGGTTGCGGAAAGAGTACTACGCTACGGATGCTTGCTGGCCTGGAATCTGTTACACAAGGAATGATTAGCATTGATGATGTTGTTGTAAATGAGATTCCACCGAAGGACCGAGACGTAGCAATGGTTTTTCAGAATTATGCTCTTTATCCACATATGACGGTTTTCAACAACATGGCCTTTGGTCTGAAGCTCAGAAAGTACTCCAAGGCCGAAATTAAAAGCCGGGTAGGGCAGGCCGCTGAAATTCTGGGAATTACCGATATCCTTGACCGAAAGCCCAAACAGCTTTCCGGTGGACAACAGCAGCGGGTTGCCGTGGGGCGTGCGATTGTTCGCAAGCCCAAAGTCTTTTTGTTCGACGAACCACTTTCTAATCTTGACGCGAAACTGCGTGTCCAAATGCGCACGGAATTGGCACGCCTGCATCGAGAATTAAATGCTACGATGGTTTATGTCACTCACGATCAAACGGAGGCAATGACATTGGGGGACCGCATCGTGGTTATGAATGAGGGAACGATTCAGCAGATTGATGCTCCGGTTACGCTTTACCATCAGCCTCAAAATCGGTTTGTAGCTGGATTCATCGGTAGCCCTGCGATGAATTTCATTGATGGCCACATAGAGGGAAGAGAAGGAAAACTCAGCTTTGTTGCCGAAAAGCGCGAACTGTGCATTGCAATGTCCAACAGCTTTGACGCTATTCATGATGGTCAGTCTGTTGTACTTGGGGTCCGACCAGAAAATCTTCCTCTGGTTGCCGAAATCAGCAGTAAGGACAACAATGGCGTAGTCGAAGCCGAAATCATACTTGAGGAGCATCTGGGCGCTGAATCGCACGTGTATGGGAAGACGGCGTCCACCACGTTGATGGCCCGCGTAAATGGCACGTCAAATTATGGAGTTTCGAGGCAGGTCTGGTTTCGACCCGATATGGATCAAGCTCACCTATTCGACGCCGAAACAGGTCAATTGTTATCGCGCAAAAACAACGAGGAATAGGGCAGTGCACTGGCCACAAATGCGTCGCATCTACGCGTGCTCCATTCCGTGCAAAGGGCTAAACGAACACACGCTCCCGCGTCATTTGTGTACGTATGGTTGACTATTGGAGATTGGAATTTAACAGTTACCAAGCCTCCAGGCACGCCACTGTGCAGGCTCATTGAGTTTTACCCGAACCCTGCTGAGCCGGAGTATACCCGCCGTTTAGATGTTAAGATATTTAGACGAGGACTCGTCTGGCCGCGCATGGGTATACTTACTTGTTGTAGCAAGAGATCGATGACCTAAGGATTCTTGGACCAAGTGAACTGGCGCCCCACGATCAAGAGCATGAGAGGCATGTGCATGACGCAACCAGTGCGGTGATATGTTTTTGTCAAACCCAGCTGCTCTCGCTGCATCCCTAACGATACGCCAAATTTGTTGCCTGGACAGTGAACCTCCTTTGCGTGATCGGAAAACAGGATGATTAGGCTCACTAAACTCAGACTCGGACTTCAATTCCATCAGGTCCTTCCAGATTGTCGCTGGGAGCATAAGCGTGCGCATCTTGCCGCCTTTTCCAAGTAAGGAAATTTGACCTTGCTGACTTTCTCTTGGAATTAAGGCTCCCCAGTATACGCTTGTCAATTCAGATACGCGTGCGCCAGAGGCGTAGAAAAGCTTGAGCAGTACACGATTTCGGAGTGTGCGGGCCTGACTTACAATTGCCACAATATCTTCCTCCAACAATATGCGTTCAGCCAATTTGTCAGGGATGTTCGGTAATGTAATTGCCACTCCCACATTGAATTGCAAATAACCGATCCTATGCCCAAAGCTGAAGAGGCTCTTGACCGCCGCCAGCTTACGTGCCTGTGTCGAAGGCAGTGCACCTAGTTTTTTCAAGTGATCTGCCCAGTCCCAGAAATGCTGCAGCTTGATCTCACTCAGTGGTAAGTCTACAAAGTCCACAAATTGCTCTACGTCTCGTGAATAAGCTTCTTGGGAATGAGCACTTTTCCCTTTTAGCCACAAACTGATGAGATGCAAGTCATCATTTGCCTGACTGGAGCGTGGAGAATTGATCGGTACAAGCATCAGCAGATATGAAGATCAGCTTGAATACAGCATAAAGCTAAATGGTCAAGCAAATATGGACGAACGGGAGAGTGAGCGAAAATATGTTGTGTGATTGATCCGTACAAAGATCACATACGAGTTTATGCTTTCCCAATTTTGTGACAAAAATTGCAACTGGTGCGGGCTTGGCCTAGTCCAAAGGTACCGTGATGCTCTCCAGCCATTCCTTGAGACCTTCATAACTCAATTTCCCTGCTGCAACGAGGCAAAAGTTCTGATATATCTCAGAATCTGAACCTAGCAATTTGTATCCGCTCTTTTTTAGAAGAAGTTCAGCTAAGTACGGGGCAGTGCGCTTGTTGCCATCAAAAAAAGCATGGTTAAATATAATTGCATGGACGAGCGCAGCGGCCTTCTCATATATAGACTCATGGTAGCCATGATAGGGCCTCCCGAGAGCAGAAAGTAAATCACTTTCTCTCAAGACCCGGAACTTAGCGCCTACAGCCAATTGATTCGCTCTAAGGGCATCTCTCAGTTCAACCCTGTAGTGGTCTCTAGTGATCGGCCAACAGTCTTAATGCTTCTGCTCTCCGTACCTTGATCTCCTGGAAAATTTCCTCAGTACTGCGGCTGACTTCAATAGGAGTTATAACGGCGGGCTGTTTGCCATCTGTGCCGGAATGTTCTTCTCTGCCACATACACGTGCTTGGTCCTGATCGGGCTGCTTGATTTCTTGTGTCTCCATTGTTGACCCTCGATGGTTCCAGTCATGTAACTAGGCGTTGCGATGGATGTCCTGTGCGCGAACTAATATTTTCATGCAGAAAAAGCAGAACCGTCCAGCTACACCAATCATGCTCAAGAACACTGCTGTATTTGGTATTGACAGTTTCACCAATAGTTCCAAGAAATTAGAATATCAAGTCAGTTTAGGTTAAGACATAATTTACCCGCCAACAGCTAATCACGATAGGCACTATTCATTGTGAGTCGAATACGTTCCAAAGCCCTCCGTGAATAGATCCGAAGATAGAACAGGGTGCTATCCGGTCAAACCCCCAAATCAGACGAATCTACCCCTCATCAAACCCTACGGGAGAGGGTCTGACACGGTTACACGAATATTGTGGTGCTATAAGCAACGAATAGGTGATTATCGAAGAGATGAGTTTCAACGTCTGGTAAGGTTTGTTGCAGGTATTCCCGCAGGTGAATCTGCTGAATACTGAAATATTGCGACTTCGCCCACGAACGAGAATGGTTATAGTGGAGCAGAATCACTGTAAAATGTTTTGTCGTCGACATTAAACGTATTTGACGGCAGAGAATACTTGCTGCTAAGGCTTACATCAATTACAACGACACTGATTCTATTACTAAATGCCGGCTCAAGCTGTTCGACGAGCATTGATTTAAGTTCTTCCGGCTTCTTTGGTACGCCCCCACTCGGTGAAAGCATTTTCATATGTGTTCGATCTGCACCAAACCACAAAACCAGGTAGATCCCGTGACCGTCAGAATTGGGATCACGCGTGTATTTAGGTACGAGTTGTTCACTTACTCCGTGCCAAATCTTCCGATGTGAGTTCTTTTTTATTTCAATTGGAACTGAAAGATAAGATCCGTAAGATATGCGGATATCTGCTCTCTTCTCATCCGCATATCTCCCCTCCGGTTGAGCGTCAATATTGTACTGGTGGAGAATTCCTTTCAGATCTGAAAGCAGTACATCACGGCAATTGTTCTCATCTTTAGGGTGTGTGGGTTTTTTTGTTTTATGATCCCAATCCCAATACTGGCGCCATTCATTAGTCTGCCCGTTGCGAATATAATCTGCTAGCTCTTCAAGGACATCGGTTGTCAGAGCCGCAAGGTCAGCGGCACTTGCAGGTGAACCGTTTTGGAGAGTTTCTTGAATTTCTACAATACTAAAATCAAGCCGCTTAGCCATGCGGCTGTTCCATGCCTGCGATTCTTGAGCTCGTCTGATTTCTTGCCTCCAGGTAACTAAATTGGGATCGGCAACCAACTGGGCAATCGCTTCTGCTGCATTGTCATCGCTGCGTCGACCAAGTTCCAGAACCCACGGAGTGAGGGGGGACAAATGACCTATCATCCCCTCCTTGGTTCCAAGTAAGTATGGGCCTTCTTGTAAAGTGAGATTTTGTCCCCGCTTACCCAACATCTGGATGAGCGTAGATAATTCTCCCGGCTGCCAGTCACTCATATCTCTGAATATGAATTCCCTGCTCCCACTTGTTACAAGAAAATCGAAGACATGACGTACTCGGGATTCTCCCTCAGCAGAAAGGAAATCAATAAGCAATGGAAGACAATGATCTCTGGCAACAGAAAGTCCTGCACAGAGCCAATATGCCATTTGACCTATATCTATTTTTTTTCGATCCAGGCGTTTTAAGACAATCTTTCGCAAATCTTCGGCGGACATAATGCCGGCCAGAATAACGCTCCAGAGGACGACGCGAAGTGATTCCAGTTGCCGCTCGTTGCATCTGGTTGGAAAAACTGAGAACATGCGGCCAACAGCAAGCTGTGCAACTCGGGAATATGCACGGTTAAAAGCCATCTCATTCAAATGCCTATTTGGCGGTAGTTTGGCGCGAACACAGGCATTATGAATTGCGACGAGTGAATCAGCCATAGCCTCAGGATATTGTGTTAGAGCTTGGTCCAGCCACGTTTCGAAGCAATTAAAATTGCCGTTTTTGCTAGCTATTCGATTGTTCAAACGGGGTATATCCGTGACGAGGTAAAAACCCAGTAACCGCCGAATTCCCTCATCATTTAGGCCACGCAGAACCGTGGCCGTCTCGCACTCCTCCTCCTGTATTCCAGCTAGGAAAGGGCGGGCGAAATATGACCGCCGATTGTTCTCGTGAAGCTTAGCAATCTCGTCGAGAACCGGTAAGTCATCACGGTCCAGCAGACTTCGAAATCCTTCAAGTGCCGCTTGGACAAGGCTCTGATCACCGTTCATATAGGATTCCAGAGAAGTCCTTGGGCTTTCGTCTTGGTTAATTGATCCAGAGAAATAAATATGGGCAAGATGGTCGAGCAGTTGGGGTGAGCAGCGCCCCTTTGCTAATTCGTTTTTTTGTCGCCGTATAGGTTCAAGCTCATTTTGCCTCCGTTCCTGAAAGACGGCTAATCTTTTCTCTCGCGCCTTGGTCCTTGCGGCTTCCACCTGTTCATCTTGGTCCCTTCGGCGCAGCCGTTTACTGTTCCAATCACGTAAGCCTGGTATGCCTAACACGGTTTCCTCCGCTTCATCGTCAGACAACGGCTCTCCCCATCCTTGCCAAATCCATACGGACCACCATGCGAGCCTCTCCGCTGCTATGGGATACCTGTCCCAGAGTTTTGCTGCACGGGCAAGGCACCATGAACGAAATCCAATAGGCGCATTCGTCCCTACGAACTTAAGCCCTATTGTATTGTCACTAGCGATCTTGGATTCTTGTGTTATCAAGTCATGTTTAATGAGGGCATACAGTATTTCTTCACGGCACTCTAACCAATCGTGGATTTGCTGACTTGCGTCATGATCGTTCAGACCAATAAAATCCTCTGAGCTATATGTCGGGACAAGTTTAAATGAATGATCATCAAATTCAACAAGTTCAAACCAGTCATAAAGCTCGGTGAGATCCAGTTTATCTCCGGATAACTCCAATCCTCGTGCAAGAAGTTTGAGCACAATATCCACAATATTGAATCGCGCTAGTTTCGGGATAACTTTGGAAGCTTGATTACAAAGAGAATCGATCAATTCTTTAATTTGTTCTTCATTTGATCTAGCAACGAGACCCGTCCAGAAGTACAGATAAGTCGGAGGAGAGTCCTCGACGGATCCGATCAGTAGGTAATTCCACACTTTTGAGGGCGGTAATTCGCCGGGGTACAAGAATTCCAGCACTATCCCTAGTAGACTATTTTCTTCATCCATCAATCTATCATCCACTAAATCTTCGAGGATTTTCCGTAGAATTCTGCCGTGCTCAAGAGTGTCCATTAACACCCAATTCAGCAAGCGAAGCGCCTGGCGGCGAACACTTCCATTCCAACTACGATCGTAGACGACTTGCAACAGTTTGCTGTTTTCGTTTTTCAATTTTTCGTCCGGGATGGATTGGTCGTTCATGCCCACACGATGGCGTATCTGATGAACCCCTCTAAGGAGTTCATAAACGAGTATTTGCCTTCTGCTTGAACGTACGGGCGAGTCGATCAATTCCCAAATCAGTGATCTGCCTTGATTGCCAGCCAAGGCCCCAAGAGCGGCTGTAGAAGGCCGAACATGTGTGGAATCAATTTTTCGTTCTAGATTCTCTAGCAGTTTTCGGCGTTGTTCCAAACTGAGGCTACTTGAATCGCCATTAAATGCTAAGGCAACTGGGTCCGCGTTAATCAGGATCGGTCTAACTTTGTTATTCAAGGTGGCAAGCCAGGCTGCAAGTCCCCGGAGGTCAGGAAAGGGAACCCCGTCATGTCCCATGAGAAGAGACAATGCACGCCGAACGCTCAGGCCACTGTTGATTTTTTTATGTAGATATAGTCCACCTAAATATTCGGTCAGAAGTCGATGGAGGGGGACTCGGCATGTAAGGCCACCTTCAAATACTTTTGAATCAAGAGCCGAACGAAGGACATCACGGTTAGGTTCGTCTACATCTCTTAACGAGAGAATCTCCGGATTTTTAGCATAATCTATGGACCAGCCCGTCTTATTTGCAATCAACATGAGTGCAGAGAGCTGTCCGGCAGAGTTGAGTATTACATCCCAAGAGGGTGGGGCGTCATACGAATGAACGGCTAGGTACTCCTGATTTCGCTCTGTCACAAGTTCCCTGCACGCGTTTTCAAATACCTCACTCGGGCTATTGCGCCAGCCGCCAGTTTGCACAGACTTGAGTAGTATACTGAGCAATTGTGGATTCCAGAGGAAGGCCTCTATGCCGTGCTGTTTCGCCTGTTGTATGAATTCGCCCGCATCCTCCCTAAAGTTTGAGACTATCGACCAAACATCATCATAATCCAGTGGATTCAACTGTAGCACTTTAACTGTCTCAGCGGCTAGGAGCGAAGCAAGTTCACTTAGATCATTGATTCCCAGCCAACCATTGGATCGACAAGAAAGTCGAAAACGGGGAGTGCCTAAGGCTTCTAATTGTGATATGACCTTATAAATAACGTCTCTTGGGCTTCCGCTACCTACACGCGCTTCATCTAAACCATCAAGGTAGAGTGTTCTTTCTCGCCATTCTGGATGATTTTCTGGATCAAGGTTGATAAAGCGACGAACTGGTATGAGTAGTCCACCAACTCGGTCAGCTTCCCGAGTGAACTCTGTGGTTTTCCCCATCCCTGGTTCTCCCAAGAGAACATAGCTGCATTCTGGAGCTAAATCCTGGAGTGGATAAGGTCCTCGTATATGATCCTTCGCCTTATCCGGTTGAATCTGACTTACCGTACGATCTACAATGAAAGTCATTTTTCCTCTTCTAGCCATTCGTCAGTGGTTAATGAAAAAAAATCATTGATTGGAATCCCATTTGGGCCCACCGTCATGGTTTTGGCATTTGGGAAGCGAGCTTTGAATGCAGCAAGTCCACGCTTTCTTGACGAGTGCCCACTCTTCACCTCAATTCCCAACAGGTGAGGACCGCGAGAAACTACAAAATCGACCTCGTGAGGAGGATCACGCCAATAATGAACTCGTGTAACGATTCCCCGGGTATTCAGCAGATGTGCACCCACGGCACTCTCTACAATACGTCCCCACAAAGGACGATTGTTCTGGATTTCAGGGAACGAATAACCCGACGCAACCGTCATGAGCGCCGTATTTAAAACGTTAAGTTTTGGAGAGGAAGCTTTACCAAGATGTGGAGTGGGGGTGTATCGGGATAGGGAAACTAGCAGACCCGCATCCGAGAGCAATTCCAGATAATGGGCAATTGTTGTGGAGTTTCCCCTGTCTTGGAGCTGTCCAAGCAGCTTGTGATAGGAAATTAATTGGCTAGAATAGTGGGGTGCAAGGTCTATCAATTGGCGCATTAGGGCTGGCTTTCTGATCCGTGTAAGCCCCATAATATCTCGATCTATGGCAGGTTTAACAATAGAATTTGAGACGTAATCACGCCAGTAATCCACTCGTGTATGATTCTGTTTATTTGAAAGTGAACCTGAATAACCACCAAAGAAAATGTACTCGTCAACACTCAAACGGAAAACATCAGCAATTTCCCGAAATGACCAATGCGTAATTTTGAGAGTATTAAAGCGACCGGCAAGGCTCTCATTCATGCCGATCAACATCCGCCAGGCAGCTGATCCTAGAATTACGGGGCGGAGGGGGAAGCCATTTCGGCGATCAGAATCCCAAAGCCCTTTTACAATATTCGACCATCGGGGAATTGTTTGAATCTCATCCAAAACAAGTACAAGTCCACGATCAGATTTGAGAGAAGCTTCTCGTGCATTTTTCCAGATATTGATCAGTGTTTCTGCGTCGGGGTTTTTGCCGACTCGTATGGAATTGATGGCGCCCGTGTGTCCGGAAATATCATACTCGGGGTCGTCTAGTGGAATGTACCAGCACGCAAAGCCAAGTTTGGCCAACCGATTACATGCCTGAATAGCCACCGTTGTTTTGCCAGTTTGCCGCGCACCAGTTGCAGCAATGATGCGCATTCCCGTGTTGCTCAAAATGAGCTCCAGCATTTGCCTTACTTGTGTACGTTCATAGCTGCTTATTATTTAACTAAAATTTTTGTTCATTAAAGTACTTAGTCGAACTTGATTGGTTCCAATCAATCAAAAACAGAAGGATTGGTGCTCATCTTTGGATAAGTTCAAGTTCGGACGATACGGCACGGGAAGATGTCAAAGTTGGTTCGTGAAAATCAACCGCATCAGTTTGAGTGGCGTGTTTATTCCTCGTAAAGTTTTTCTTTGGGAATGTGTATTGACATCAATTTGGATGTCAGAGTACATCGGGAGCTCCCTTTTCAGGGCTAGGAACTATTAACCCGATCTTGACCTACTGGCCCGGGGCAGACACTTCAACACCTGCCAACACTTGACAGCATATCCCCTCGTGTTGCCTCGGTAGTTGATCAAGAAGGAGAAGCTGAGACAAGCTGAAACTGTTGAACTCTTAGAGATTCAGAAGGCTATGACAGCGACTTCTAAAGTATGAGCCTTAACAAAACCCTAGAGCCGAGATAGATGCCCTGCATTCGACGTACAATACTCTGGTTTTGGCTGTGGGAAGCAGCAGTTGTCCTCTCGATGGTGATTGCGTTACTTACATTGCTCGCGGAAGACGGCGATAGATTATCTCTTTCAGTCCGTGAACTCTGTTGTCAAGAGCTTGGCAATAGCTCCCAGTGCTGTTGTTGCTGGATTTACAGCATCAACCGGGAATGATGTACTTGCCCCAATTAATCCGGACAGATAGGACGCTCTGGATTAGAGATCACCGCAATTCAAGAATTGTGCAAACAACCTTCCGAAGGGATCTATCATTGGAGTGGCACCGTCTGAATCTCATCTGTAGTTGCAGTTGCAGAGCAAAACAGGCTCATATTTCAACAGACCTTAGCTTTATTCAATCAGGGGCAAAGACCTGACGGCGGAAGAGTAGGGGCCATCAAGCGTAAGGTACCAACACGCATCGGAACGTTTCACATCACACAGATCTGCGTTCGAGCAACGAGCCCCAAAAACTTCTGGCTGATTGGAAGAAAGGCCTCTGATGCACAGAGACCCCCAAGATTCGGTCAACTAGTCTGACCGGCCATGCTCTATCTCCACCTCATAAACGGTACCATCAGATCCGATTTCGATTTCGTAATACCTACCATTGGCTCTCCCGTATACCTCATAAATTGTCCTGCGCCTTGTTCTTTCAATTTCAACACGTATTATCACGATATCAGGTACAGCCTCCCGGGCAGCAGACAGAACAACTTCTGGAATTCTAGACAAATCGGTGACATACTCTTCGTCTTCGTACTCATCATCATCCTCTACAATCCCGCACCCGGCGGCACAGACAAGAAGCCCTAGTAAGATCAAAAGTACAGGAAATCCTCTCATGGTATAAGGCTTCCGTCTGTTGCAAAAATAAGTAATCCGGGAAACATTATTTTGGAATGAACGTCTCGGTACCTGAAACATTTTGAGCACTCGGCCAGATTCAAAAAATGCCGATTGGCGGAATGCAGACGGTTTAGCTTTCGTCAATTAAGTGCTCCTGAATTCGTAGAGTCATGTGCTCCGGATCCATCTCTGCAGAAAATTTATGTCTGGTATTTGTTCTTGTCCTCCAAGTAATACTTCTATCTGTCCCAGTTAGGGCACAGACAGCCGAAGAGCTCCTGTATGGTGATTGGGAGGCATTGGTTGAATTATACAGTTCCCTGGACGGAGAAAACTGGAGCGATAATTCAGGTTGGACTCCAGAAGTTGTGCCTTTTCCCATTGAGGAGAGCTATTTGACTGGCTGGTTTGGTGTCACGGTAAATAACGGCCGGGTTACTCAAATCAGTCTGGATGGTAATAATCTCTCCGGCTCACTCCCTGAGGAAATTGCCAAATTCACCGCTGTGACGGTGTTCAAATTATCCAATAACAATCTCACAGGATCCATACCTGCCGAGATTGGGATGATGAGCGAACTACGCGAACTCAGCCTCTATACTAACGCACTCACGGGTGCTATCCCGTCGGAGATCGGAGGGCTCGATAGTCTTAACGGGTTAAGGATCAGTCGAAACCAGCTATCGGGCGAAATACCACCCGAAGTAGGTAACCTTTCTTCATTGACCGAGTTGCGTCTAAATCACAATGATTTGTCTGGGAGCATACCCTTTGAGATCGGTAACCTAACAGGACTGACAGCGATCAGTCCTCATCAGAACCGGCTTGAAGGGTCAATCCCGGAATCCTTGGGCAATCTTACATCATTAACCGAGTTTATCGCATTCCGCAACAACTTCTCGGGTGTTATCCCGAGCGGGTTTGGGAATTTACCCGCGCTTGCCAGTCTAAGACTTAGCTAGAACAATTTAAGTGGAAATATTCCGGCATCCTTGGGCAATAACTCTACACTCACGAGACTAGAGTTGAACAACAATGCGCTAGAGGGTGCAATTCCACCCGAAATAGGGCAATTGAGTCAGTTAGTGTCTTTGGATCTGTCTAACAACTTCCTTACAGGTTCCATTCCACCGGAGCTCGGTCAACTCTCAGAACTTGAGTTACTTCGACTAGAAGAAAATACGCTTAGCGGGACGGTCCCTTCTGAATTGGGAAATCTGACACAGTTGCTACGGCTGTTCTTATTTGACAATCAGTTGACGGGGGAGATTCCTATCGAACTTGGAAATCTAGTGGAGCTCACCGAATTGAGCATCAGCCAGAACCAGCTCTCAGGATCAATCCCAGAACAACTTGGTGGTCTCACTGCATTGACTCGACTGTTCCTATACGACAATGATTTTTCTGGAGTGATACCGGCAGAACTCGGTAATCTTACACATTTAACAGAATTGAGCGTGAGCCAAAATCGTTTAGAAGGAATCATTCCTGAAACTCTGAGTTCGTTGAAGGGGTTGACTGAGTTATTCCTGGTATAGTAGGACGCTCCATCCCAAGGAAGGGAGAGTTCATGATGCGC
>JAPPGC010000049.1 GCA_028875125.1 Bacteroidota bacterium
CCGTCCGGATCTGCCCGGGGGGCCCGGGGAAACCCGGGTCCCTACCGGTATCCACTTGAGCAGAGTATTAACAGATTACTCTTTGATCTCGTAAACCACAATTGTTGGAGCGACATCGCCCCCTTGGCTTACGCCATAGGCAAATCCACTTCGAATCACCTCAATATTCACGGCAACTGGGAGTGTAGTGCGGCCAACCGCTTGAGATTCTCGGCTTAGAATCAACCATTCTGCCTCAGTCGCATACTCAGGGCTACTTAGCTTGATCCATACGCGGCTCATATCATCCACCACAAAGGTTTGGAATGCCGGCTTCGCCTCGTGCGGCTCGCGAGTCCCCAATTTTTCCAGGTCAAAGGGGTCCTCTGGCATCGCTTCAGCCATTTCTGAATCCGTAATTAGTACTGGATCGTGTTTATAGCGGATCGTATCACGCATTGATCCGTCAGCGGATACAAATGCTATTTCAATCACTTCATTCCAGCCATGGTAGAGCATATCATCGTGCCCAACTGCCAAGGTCGGTGATCGGGCAAATGGGACACCTACAATGCCGACGCGACCTCCTCCTTCTAGCATGTAAGGAATCACTTCCCCTCCCGGTACAATGCCAAGTGGATCCGTACCGTAGCTTCCGTATCGATTGACCTTGATAAGTTCGCTGTAACGATCGTCATTGATCGTCACAGGACCGCCGTCGAGTACCTGGAATGTGGGTAGGCCCATCTCCATATACCACCCATCTTCAATTGCATCGATCACGGGATCTATGCTTTTTGGTCCATCTGCCTCTATATGAACGCTTCTCACATAGGAAAAGTTAACCGGATCATAAACTAGGATTTGGCTCGGCCACGATGCCCATAAGTATACCGAATCCGCTGGCCCGATGAATGGGCCGTCAATATAATACTGATACTCACCTGGTCCCTCCCCCTCCCCGCCCACTTGGCTCAGGTAGCTGCCGTCTGCCGCAAGTGCATGAACCAGTGGAGGCCGCCCCCATTCTGACACAAATATGTCACCATTCCCATTGACTGCGATTTGCGCAATCGGTCCAAACAGGATCGTGTCGCCTGCGGATTCATCGCCGAGCCGAAGGACTTCTTCCAGCGTTATCAAAGTGACTTCGCCTTCTTCCTGTACGGGAGCCGTGCCACGTGTACACCCAGCCAGAAGGATGATGCAGAAAAGAATTAAGGCACTAGTGAGACAGCCGTTTCGAGTCTGATACTTCATAGTGTTGGGGCTTCCGAATCATCAATAATAGAGAATAATAAAAAGAATTGCAATGTCAGCACCGCCCACGGTCTCGATCACAATCCGTCAAAAAGGGGATCCGCTCCCTTCTTAGATCAAGGAACGCCCAGGACTGTACCCGCAACTGTAGGACGTATCAG
Source organism: Bacteroidota bacterium (assembly GCA_028875125.1). GTDB lineage: Bacteria > Bacteroidota > Rhodothermia > Rhodothermales > Bin80 > Bin80. The sequence goes on from JAPPGC010000049.1 coordinate 1,401, forward strand.
GGTCCGTGAAATTCTGAGCAAGAGCATCAGGCGGTGCATACTGTCACTGCCCGAATGGATGGAAAGAGGCTGTGCTACAGCTCTTCAGGGAACGCCGCTTAGCGTTCGTACGACAACTAAGGAGAACTGCTGAGGAGTACGCACTAAAACCCTTCTGTTACAGCGACGGGTACGCGGGTACCTGTGGAAATTGCTGCCATCGTCCGTATACCGCTTATGAATCTACATGAACTTTAAGTATCCAATGTCCCCACAGTTAGAATATTTCTGGGGTTGTGTAAGACCTTTTATATCTGCAGTTACGACGAGGGACTATCTAAACGCGCCCAGGGTGGGCATCGCAGTCTCCCAGTTTTTCATGCTCATGAATGGCACCTCCGTGGCAAATCCATAAGGTGCATATTCTGCTTATGACTGCCGCGGGTGTCTTTATACTACGCTATTGACGCAACCTCAGGTAACGGCGGTACACTCGTCGGTGCTAATGCAGCCACGGCATAGTCAATGTGATGAGCTCTGCTGCCCAATTTGGCTGACTGATCCAAATCAACTAACTATCTTTATGCCCACTGGATGCTTGGATGAGCTTCAGCGAGGTTGATGATTTAGATATTGAGAGAACGCTTTTAAGCGCATCAAGGGGAGAACGCTCCGCTTGCACGAGTCCGACCGCTCGGGAAGCCTGATCACCCGGCAGGAGTACGCCTCGGCTAATTCACACGGGACGTGTCTAGAAGATTGAAGTGGATCCAAGTACACAGGTACGAACCCGTTACTGTTTTGAACAATCATAAATCATGACTCAGAAAAAGGTCCTCCCCCTCATAGTCCGAGAACCCGTTGTTCTGGCAGTCATCGCGTTAAACGGATTCTTGCTTTTTCTGGATGCCTTTCCAAGCGTGAATGCGCACTCCCATGTATGGATTCAATGGGTAGACATGTTATTCATCGGGTACTTCGTCGCCGAAGTATTCATCAAAGTCCGTCATTTTGGTTCTTTCAGGAAATACTTCGCCGATCCCTGGAATGTTTTTGATTTCATAATTATTGCATTGAGCACGCCGGCGTTGGTTAGTCCGTTTGTCTCTCTGAGTGCTGAAAATGCCGGGGCACTGACCGTATTGAGAATCCTACGTATCCTGCGCCTTATTCGACCGTTGCGGCTTGTGCCGGATGCAGACAAGATCTGGCCTGGGATATATCGGGTGCTCCGCGCCTCCGTTGGGATACTGTTGATCCTTGTGTTCGTAAACCTGATCCTATCATTGATGGCTACATTGCTGTTTGGGGGAACTCCTGAGGCAAAAGAGTTCTTCGGGAATCCTATCGTTTCCATGTACTCGCTCTTGAAGGTGTTCACGGTCGAAGGCTGGTACGAAATACCCGAGTTACTAGCGGAGCGTGGCGTATCCAGCCAATACCTCCTTGGCCTTCGCATCTATTTCGCTTCAACCGTGCTGATCTGCGGCATTTTTGGGCTTTCTATTGCAAATGCCGTGTTTGTGGATACGCTTGTGGCAGACAACTCAGATGAGCTGGAAGAGAAGGTGGAGAAGCTGCACGAGGAATTACGGGAATTTCGTGCAGAGGTAGCACGCTGGAATAACAAAGGGTGACGGTCTGTATCCGTCGTCGACCGCAACAAAAAAGGGGCGCCAGGTAGGCATCCCTCAGAGGCGGTCCGGACGGGACTCGAACCCGCGACCTCTGGCGTGACAGGCCAGCATTCTAACCAAACTGAACTACCGGACCAGACTTCGTTTAAACTACGGCATTCAAGGAAATTATCCAACTGCACACCGCAGACTTTGGTGGTCAGGGAGGGATTTGAACCCCCGACACACGGATTTTCAGTCCGTTGCTCTACCACCTGAGCTACCTGACCACAGAAGCGCGTAAACCCTTATTTATGGATCCTGGTTTCAATTGTATGGCACAATAATGCCGCACAGCCCTCCTATGTATACACATTACACAGATGATCCTGTTGAAGCTGCCAAATTCATCAGCAGCGATAAGCTTGTGGTATTCCCCACCGAAACGGTCTATGGTCTGGGAGGGAATGCCCTGAGCGTTGCGGCTGTAGAATCTATCTATGAAGCAAAGAGACGTCCTTCCTCAAACCCGTTGATTGTTCATGTTGGAGCTATTGCTGATCTTTCACGCGTCGTAAAGGAGATCACCCCGTCGGCACACGCATTCATGGAAGCTTTTTTTCCAGGTCCAATCACCCTCGTCCTCCCCCGCCACCCCTCCTTACCCAAAGTTGTCTCAGGCGGACTGGATACCATTGCAATTCGAATGCCCTCTCTACCGGTATCTCTGCGATTCCTGCGGGCTGTCGGCTTTCCGGTCGCCGCTCCTTCCGCGAACCTAAGCGGGCGCCCCAGCGCCACTACATGGCGGTCTGCCGCAGAAGACCTTGATGGTCGTGTGAGCTGTATCCTGCGCGGACCAAATGCAATCGTAGGGCTCGAGTCCACAGTTGTGGACTGTACAGGAAGATCACCAATACTCCTCCGTTCCGGTGCAGTCAGTTTGGACGCGCTCAGTTCTGTTGTTTCAGATATCTCAACCGATGCCCCAAATATATCCCGAAGCCCTGGTCTCCGCTATCATCACTACGCCCCTTCTGCACGCGTTTGTATAATCTCTACCCCCGACGAAGCTGCCCCGGGGGATCATGCAGGATATATTGGCCTAGCACCGCCGGATTCCGATGCCCAGTTCAAGAAATGTGTAGTAGCCCGTGATGTAGAGGAATACAGCCACAACCTCTTTGAATTTTTTAGAGAATGTGACCGATCTGGGGTAACAATGATTTATTGCCAAAGCTTGGCTGAAACGGGTTTAGCCTATGCACTCATGGATAGAATCAAGCGTGCAGCTAAAGCCGCCAAGTAAGCGAGAACCCGTTCACACTCAAACTCAGGCTTGGCACGTGAGATAGTCGTTGATGCCTGCGCGAAAGCAGATAACCGACTCCAAACCCGATGAAAGCACCTCCGAGAACATCGCTGAACCAGTGATACTGATCCGCCATCCGCGCTACCGCAGTACCCAAACCCAAGGCAAACAATGCCCCAGAAGCAATGCCTGGATAGTAAAAAATCCAAGGAGTTGTAAAAGCAAACACGGTCGTGGCGTGCCCTGACGGAAAAGAACGACTCCCACTGAATGGCTTTACAGAATTGGGACCAGCTTTTTCGTGTGGCCTTGCACGTCCAATTGCGAGTTTCAAACCATTGGCCAGCAAGTTGGCAAAAATGACTGACTCCAAAGACGTAAAGGCAGCGTCCTGAAAATGAATATTACTGCTTGTAAGCGCACCTACAAATACGACTACTGCCATAGGCCGTATAACATTTACATTGCCGAGTTCGTGAAATACCTTGCGCAGACGGGTTGGAGTGGCATTCTCTAATCGTTCAGCTCTGTGAGAGAATCCGCGATCAAAGTGCGATGCAGCGAGGATACCACCAGCGGCGACCCCAATTGTCAATCCTGTCCGCAGCGTAAGCATGGATCCTGGTGCTGACAGCACGTCTCCTACCGGCCAGCGAATAAATCGCAATGGATCTTCAGACTGTGCGCCTGCGGGAACAACGGCAGTTAACCCCAGCAGCCACAGCGCAGCATACCACATGAATGATCGACTGACTGGAAATCTCATCACTCGTTCAATAGTATGTCTCCGTACGACACAAGGCCTCCTTGAGTGTCAACAATGAATACCCTAACGAGCCCGGTGACGCCCAGGGAACGCGGCAAAAACCGTAGTACATAGGACCCGGGATCCCTGGCATTGGGGATACTGTCCATCCTGCGTGGAATCCCATTCATATCATGAGCCGTGATTTCCAGGCCTCCCTGAATTGAGTTTGACAGGCGGACACGGACGGGTATTGAAACTGTTTCTCCCGATGGAACCGGATTGGGGAAAGCTGGATCAATCACTACACGCCCAAAATAGGCCGGCGAAATCCGCCAGTCATCGTCATCTTCTGACTGTATCTCTCCGCTTGCATTCGTCCGCGTGAACCCATCGGGCTCTGAGAACGCCTGATTTTCAAAATCGTCCTGGTCCTCGCCAGCGTCACAGGCAAGCAGCAATAGTAGCAGGATACAGCAAAGTCTTAGCATTACCGCTTGACCAGACAGACAGAATATACTTGGCGGCCCGCAGGCAAATAGATCATGTCCCACTTTGAAACACTGCAAATGATCATGTTTCAGAGGGAGTACCGCGCATCAGGCCCGGAACTGCTTCTTCTCCAATGATACCCTTACTACGCGGCTGGATGAAATGATTAACACCCTAGGGGAAAAGTCAATTCCCCACACTACACGATTTCCGTCGCCAAATAGAAGCTCACTGTGCATGCTTTGATTGGCTTCTCCAGTTCAAACACCAGCCTAGGTAACTACTAATGACGGATTCAAACAAGTTCGTATAGGACTGTTCCAGTATAGATAAATGTATCAGTCCGAAAACCCTGTTTTTTCGGATTTTGGAAAGGGTCCTGTTGAATGTGTCGCGTATCTGATGAGTAATCAAATAACCGGGATAGCCCTTGCTCGCGCAATAACTTGAGGTGTCTGAGGACGGATATCAAAGGCAGGGAGTGTCCCTGTTGATGGGAGCGGCCCATGTATCACAAACGGTTTGTACTGACGGGGAGTGAAAGATGGATCACTCCAAAGGAGCGGGTGCCTTTAACATGGCCATAGAAGATGAGTAACGGACGAATTCACTTTCGCCTTTATAACTTGGAGTGATCGGCAGAACATTGAGCGAAGAATCCTCAAACTTGTTTGCGTTCCTCCTCCACCCAGTGAACAATCAACTGTCTTCAGTCGTTGCCCACGATACCCAATTGCATGAACTCATACTCAATGCTTAGTCAGATATTGAAAATAGGATGTATCTGTGTACTGATCTTGGCCGGTACCTCAACTGTTAATGCACAGACAGGAATCGTTGAATTCACGGAAGCGTATCGGATTGGAGATGAAGGGGCAGGTGACTCTATTGTCTTCGGAAATGTTGTTTCTATGGCTGTGGACTCTCGGGGACGGCTATATCTCACGGATTTTATGGGAAACAAGAGCATTCAATTGTTTTCACCAGGTGGTGTGCCTATTCGCGAAATTGGTCGGAAGGGTGGTGGCCCCGGAGAATTTGAGTTTACACCCACCGTGCACATTGGCCCGGGCGATACCCTGTATGCATGGGAAACAAATAAATTTCGTCTCACCACATTCTCTCCTGAGGACCAGTCGCTTGTTTCAAGTATTACTATTGGGAATCCTGGCTCCCGTGATCCCCGCCCCCTTAGATTTCTGGGAGCCGTAAATCAAGGGTATCTGATGGAGTTTTCAGGCTCCTACATACCTGGATCACAAGTGCAGTATGACTTGGGCCACTTCGCCAAAATCGTAACTTGGGACGGCAACGCCCCAGATGATCGTCTGGCCCAACTTCCAAGTGCTAACTTTGTGGTTTTTGATACGAATTCGATTCCTGGTTTTTCTGGTTCTGGAGTCCGCTTTTTGCCTTATTCTGCCAGACCCAATTATGTACTAAGTGCAGATCAGGTTCTATACCATGGTATGAGCGATGCCATTCAATTAACCGGAACTACACTGGAAGGCGAAGATGTGCACAAAATCTCCCTCCCCCACACTCCTGTTTCCATCTCCGCGTCCGAGCGGGAATCTTCGGTTGGCCGCATCCAGCTTGAACAACTTCGCAAGGATGTACTGGCGAATATACCGGAGCATCAACCGGCCTACCGACGGCTAATGTCGGATGACGCAGGACATATATGGATGTTGCTGAGCAAGCCTGAAAATGAGCAGACGAGCACATGGCTCGTAGTGAACGCCCCGGGCGAAACGGTGGCCACCGCACAAATTCCAGATGGGATGCACTTGATGGCGGTACGCGGAGGCCGTGCTTATGGGACTCAGGCTGACGAAAATTCGGGGGCGCCAATTGTCATTGCATGGGAGATCTCCTGGTAGAAAGTGCATCTGGAAGCGTGGTTAGCCTCCCTCTATTGCGAGGGACCTATAGTCTGTGCGGACCGACTCATCTCCGCGGCACTTACTCTGTTTTGGAGTATGCTAAATGAGAAGCAGAAATGTTTGTTCGCTGGCAGGCTTCCCTCTTGCAGGACGTGGCGGGGGCCGACGCCACGCGAAGATCCTCGGACTGAGTTGTAATAACGTTCGGAAGGGGCGTCTTGGACTATCTACTGCAACGTGGAGACATATCGGATTCGGAGACTTGGTTGCAGACGCATGCCAGTTGAAAAATCCTTTGTGGTTGCTCGACTGCTTAAACTGATCCAGCCGGAGATCACTGCGATCCCATGGGGGCCTGTTGAGGACCCGCCGTTCACTGTCAAAGCTGACGGTGGCCTTATCCGAGGACGGTCAGATAGTGGCTTCGCGCACTTCGATACTCAATGCGCATAAATCGAAAGTGCCTCAGTCGAACCTCGCCGCCTGGAGCATTGATAACTTTTCCTAAATGAATGGACGGCCAGTGTGAGAAAACAATTCCAATAATCCCCGTCGAATCGTTGTTTTCGCCAACTCCTTGTAAACTCCAGATGATTCGTGAGTCTTGGGCTGATCTTCCAGAGCTGCTAGGCACAGAGTCCCCGAATAATCGTTAATGCCTGTACTATGTGGCGTGTTATCACCAATATAATCTGAGTCGTGGCCAACATCCAAACAAACGGGAATCTTCCATCAGATTGGAACACCCCACTGGTGAAAGTGAGGGACCTAAGCGTTCAGATCCAGAGAATCACCATTATCCGCGATGTTCATTTTGAGCTGTATCCAGGTACCATCACCGGACTCATTGGCCCCAACGGTTGCGGAAAAACTACATTACTGCGAACCATTTGCGGATATTTGCCCTACCAAGGATCAATCCTTCTGAAGAATCAAAATCTCACTGACTGGTCGCGACGACAATTGGCGCGCGAGGTTGCCTCTGTTCGACAGGCGCCCTCATTATCCTTCGATTTTACGGTTAAGGAAGTCGTCCTCCTCGGACTGTTGCCCCGAAAAGCGTGGCTGGAGGGCGTATCTGACCAAGACCGTACATCGCTGAAAACTGTACTTGAACAGGTGGGTCTCTCCTGCTTTTCCGAGAGATCACTTCAGTCTCTCAGCGGAGGCGAACGCCAACGTGCCTATCTGGCCCAGGCGATACTGCAGGACTCCGAACTCCTACTTCTTGATGAGCCCACTAGTCATCTAGATATTTGTCATCAGCACCAATTCCTCAATCTGATTAAAGAATTGGCACACAAAGGAAAAACTGTTCTTGCTGTCTTTCACGACCTTGGCCTGGCAACAAGATTTTCCGACCAACTACTCGTTTTGAACGAGGGGCGACTAGTGGCAGAAGGTAACCCCAAAAGTGTTCTGACGGAGGAACTGCTGTCAGAAGTGTTCGGCATGCATGCCAGGATCGCCCAGTATGAGCACGGGCAGTGGGAAATCATCTACGAACGCCCCGTATCAGAATGACCACTCTTTCCATAATAGTCCTGCCATCGCTGTGACTGACCCCTCCAACCGTGAACGCTGACTCATACTCATCAAATATGAAACCTCTGTCGTTCTTGCTCTTCACAGAACAATGTTAATGTATATTCTAGTCTACAAAATGGATCCCAGATTAACTCCTAAATGAAAATCTACACGCGTAAAGGGGACGACGGTACTACCGGCTTATTCGGTGGCAATCGTGTACCTAAGAATCATCCACGTATACAGGCCATGGGGGCTGTGGATGAAACCAATGCTGCCCTTGGAGCCGCTCGCGCTATGCTGCCCGCCGAGGCAGAACCCCTGCGTGAACTGATTTTGAATCTCCAACACGAACTCTTCGTTCTCGGTGCTGACCTTGCAACTCCTGCCCAATCAAGAGCAAGCGTCCCGCGTATTGAGGCAAAGCATATCAAGTCTCTGGAAGAAGCCATTGATTCCTGGGAAGTGGAACTAGAACCCCTCAAGTACTTTATACTGCCTGGAGGTGCGCAAGCGGCCGCTATGTTACATTTATCCCGCGTAATATGCCGCCGCGCGGAACGCGCACTGGTAGAGGCACCTGATACTATTTCGCATAATTCTTACGTTCTCGGGTACCTGAATCGATTATCCGATCTGCTCTTCATACTTGCCCGACGTGCAAACCATGATGTGGGACTGCCGGACGTGAGATGGATCCCGTAAGCCAATAGCAGCCAAAGAAACCGATAACTCTTCGTAAGTATGCGAAACACCTCCCTACGGCTCGTGCTTTGCGTCCTCGCGTTGCTAGTAATCCAGTTGCCTCACAGTGCTCGTATTAAGGACAGACCTGCTGCCCTCCCCCTCATTGAGCGCGACGCGTTTGGCGTTCCCACATCTGGACTTGATAGGCATGCCTCCACAGTTCAGCGGAACGAGTCCCTTGAATCAATAATGAATGACAGGAAGGTGCCCAGAGAAAAACAGCAGATAGCCTTTCAGCAGGCCGGGGCATTCATCGACTTTCGGAAGATCGGCAGAGGCGATTCACTGTATACCTATTCTGACTCAAGCGGTGTAGCTGAGTTTGTAGTCTACAAACCCAGCATTAAAGAATTCCTCGTCTTTGAATTCGGGGATTCCGTACGAGTTCATGAGGATTCTCTCACCTCACGTAAGGTTGTGCGGCGTGCGTCTGGTACCATTGAAAAGGGTAGTTCCCTTTTTCAGACCATCCAGGATTCTGGCCTGAATCAACAATTGGCCCTAAACCTGAGTGAGATTTTCGCGTGGCAGGTCAGTTTTTTTCATCTACTCCCCGGGGACCAATTCTCAATCCTGTTTGAGGACGAGAATGTGTATGGACAATCCATCGGAACCGAGATCAAAGCTGCCCGCTTCCGCCACGCGGACCAAGATTACTTTGCATTCTATTTTCCTGAGGAAGGAATAAGTGGATTCTACGACGAAGAGGGGCGTCCATCAGAACGTCCGTTCCTGCGTGCACCCGTAGAGTTCAGCCGAATATCGTCTCAGTACAGTCGAAGACGGTTCCATCCCATCCAGAGACGCTACAAGCCACATCTCGGTACGGATTTCGCCGCCCCGAGAGGAACTCCGATAGTTGCTACCGCGAATGGGACAGTGATCAATGCAGCGTACGCAGGCGGAAACGGCAATTATGTCAGAATTCGACATAATGATGTTTACACCACGGGGTACCTCCACATGTCCCGAATAAAGAGCGGGATCCGGCCCGGAGTCCGTGTTCAACAAGGTGATGTAATTGGATATGTCGGCAGTACAGGCCTGGCCACAGGCCCCCATGTCTGCTATCGCTTCTGGAAGAATGGCCAGCAGGTTGATGCAATGAGAGTGGAGATGCCAAAATCAGAACCCCTGCCCGACACTATTCTGCCAAAATTCTTAGCAGTCAGAGATGAATTTTGGAAACAATTACCAAACACCCCCGAGGATCAACTAACCTCCGAATCGATTGCGGGGACTGGTGACTGAGAGCATTACTGACTGCTCAGCATCGCCAAGTTGAAAAGTCAATTTGTAATCTCCCGGAACCAGGTAATAGACGCCATTTTCTCCGGGTTCAACCGCCTCATCATCTTCCCCCATCAACGCATCCGCAGAAGTTTCGTCTACCGAGAGATCATAGGAGAGAAAGTTCAGACCCTGCTCAGCCTCATCTGTGATCGTACGAAGAACTTCACCCTCTTCCTCTTCAACCTGTACAGTAACCTGCCCCGCAGATCCGGCCCAGTAGGTAATGACGACCTCCGGCTCGTTATAGTCTGCCCACCAAACAAATCTACTGCCCCAAAAGGAGTTTCGCGTGATTTCTGTTGGCGTATGCACCGTCAAGGCGCTCGCAACGGTTTCAGGAGTCAGACGCTGCAACGCAGCAATATCTGCACGGAAAATTGATCGTCCATGCGTACCTGCCAGCAAATGCCGTCTGCGTGCCTGGATCTTTAGGTCGTGAACCGGCGCATGTGGCAGTCCGTTCTGCATGGACATAAAGGATGCCCCGCCATCTATGGATACGTACAATCCATTATCACTGCCTAGAAAGAGCAGCTCTGGATTTTCTGGATCTTCGAGAATAACATTCACCGGCTCCATAGGTAACCCTGCATGTAACGCCTCCCAGGTTTGCCCATAATCGTCCGAGCGATAGACATACGGCGCAAAATGATCCCACCGGTAGCCGTTGAGCGTCACATACACGCGCCCCAACTCATGATTGGAGGCTTCCACACGACTAACCCACAGCTCCCCCCAATCTTCCCCTGTAATATTCTCCCATGTATAGCCCCCATCCCTTGAAACGTGCACCAGGCCGTCATCTGAACCGACATACAGCAATCCAAATCGCAGCGGTGACTCATCGATGGTAGTCAATGTACCATACGGTACATCCCCTCTACGCCCCCCACGCGTTAAATCATCCGAAAGGGTCTCCCAGTCATCTCCCCTGTTAAATGAGCGATGAAGCTTGTTGGATCCATAATAAAGAACATCCTGGTTATGTCTGGACAGGTGAATGGGAGTCTGCCAATTAAAACGCAGTGGGCGTTCACCCAGTGTGTGGCGTGGACGAATTGAACTTCGACTTCCTGAGGAAGTCTCTATGCGCTGATAAAATCCAAACTGCGAACCGGTATATATGATATCGTTCGTGCGCGTATCTACCTCCACTTGCATACCGTCCCCGCCGAGATACCGATCATACGGATACGCACCACTCGCATGCCAACCTGTTGATTGCGAGTAGGTATGTGGTCCACCCCACACACCATTATCCTGTAGCCCCCCATAAACATGATAGGGCGTTTGATCGTCCACACCAATGGCATAGAACTGCCCGACAGACGGTGTATTTCCCTTGAACCAGAATTCGCCATCATCATAAGTGATATTCAGCCCCCCGTCATTGCCGTCAATCAGATGACCGGGGCGCGACGGATTTACCCAGAGCGCCTGGTGGTCTGCATGTACACTCGGTCCGCCAATAGACTCCCAGGTGGCTCCACCATCACTGGATGCCAGGAAAGGAACGCCTAGTATGTAAATCCGCTCAACATCATGTGGAGCAACACGGATTTCGCCGAAGTAATATCCATACGAATTGTATACGCTATCTAGGTAATTCTCATGCGTGCGTGTCCACGACGCACCCCCATCATCTGATCGATAGACTTCAGCTCCAATTACGGGCGTATCAAACAGCTCCCTGTTCGCATCCTCCACGTACCATACCAAATGCACTGGCTCGAGTGTACCTTCTTCAATCATGCCCCGAATTACTTCCGCACTGTATTGTGGTCCAAAGTTATTGTCCTCCAGGTACTCTGCTATAGTTTCATCATCCAGCGCCAGGAATTCATCCACGCTCATAGTGCGAAGCGCCTCGCGCGTGAGCGCCGGAATTTCTTCTTCATCTTCTGCGGGGCGTCGAGCCTGATTATCTACAAGGGCATATAGTATTTCCGGGTTTCCCGGAAAAATATCCAGACCAATTCGCCCTACGGTTTCCCCACTTGGCAGTCCTTCCGCCGAAAGCCGATCCCAGGAATCGCCTCCGTCAGTTGATCTCCAGATGCCCGATCCGCTTCCACCCTCAACAAAATTCCATGCCCGCCGCTCCCTATGCCAACCAGCTGCATACAGTATATCTGGATTAGTCGGATCAATGATCAGGTCAATCACACCGGCTTTATCCGAGATATAAAGTGTTTTGGTCCAAGTTTCTCCGCCATCACTGCTCTTGTAAACACCTCTGTGCGGGTTCGGTGAATAGAGCGCACCCACTGCGGCAACCCAAAGTGTCTGTGGGTCGGTCGGATGTAAGATAATCCGCCCAATCCTGTGTGTATCACTTAGGCCCATATGCTCCCAAGAATCGCCGCGATCCCGGGATCTGTAGACTCCGGTACCGGCATAAGACGATCGGCTGGAGTTGTTTTCTCCAGTACCTACCCAAATGACTTCATCGCGTGCCCAATCAACTGCGATGTCCCCCATTGTCATAGACGCCTCCTCGTCGAAAAGGGGCTCAAAAGAAATCCCATTTGTTTCGCTGCGCCATAGTCCCCCAGACGCATAAGCGACGTACATCTTCACAGGATCAAGGGGATTGGCATCAATATCCACGATGCGCCCGCTCATTACTGTCGGCCCGACGTTGTCAAACTCTACATTAGAGACCAGCGACTGTCGCGCTTCCTCGATTCGAAGAGAAAAACTGCTTAGTCGATCGGCAGCAGGCGTCGGATCCATTGCCGATGGCATCTCCGGTACCTGAGCGAGTGATGCCTGGGATAGGAAAATCAGAATAAAAAGCGCAGACAGCAAGAACCGCATAAGACAGCCGATTGAGTGAACCCCTAAGTTACAATCAATGGCCCGAACGATCTGCTTCTTTCCGGTTGATGCCTTCCGAGAAGTTGAGTATCGGCAGAGTTCTGGACATACGCCGCCACAAACGCACACGAATTAAGACATGACGCTCCCAAATCAGCAGCTGAGGACCAGCATATGTCGATTAATCGTCTGCTTCTGCCAGACGTTCAAGGCGTCGGAATGAAATCCCGTCGCGAGCTTCTTCGTAAACCGACATGGAGGCACCGTCTCCCGAGATTGCAACAAGGAATCGGTCTGCCACCCATGAATGTAGCTCACAGGATTCGTGCCCGTGTTCACGATGATATTTCTCATAGCTTGGGTACTCCCCCCTGCGGCTATGAAAAACACTCGTACGCTCAAACCCGCGATCACTTTCTCTATCAATCTCTTCACCAATCCAGTCAGCCATGGCATGGGCCGCGATCCCACTCAGGAATGCCAGATCAGCAATCACAATCGTTACCTCTTGCTCCTCATCCTCGTACTGTCCACTTACACTCGAGAGCCCGGTACCAAAGTCGATTGTCTGCCCTTCCGTTAAGTTCAAGGGAACCCCGTCAAGCCTGTTGGGCAGTAATTCCTCGAGTTCCCTCCAGTTGATCGGCGAACGCCTTGCTCCTTCTTCCAATTCACCGATCAGTGGATTACCCTGTGCGATCAACGCATCTTCCTCTCCAAACGCCAAATCTTCAATCCCATCGTCATCTTCCGAATACACAGGCGCGTCATTCGCATCTACTGCATCCTTCGCATCCTCAGATACAGAATCTTCCTCCTCAAGTGTGATTTGACAACCTGTGGACAGAAAAAAGAAAACGATTGCAGCGAACACCCTTGGCTGCACTGGATTGGTTAAGTAATTTCTCATTGTCCCTTCCGTTGGTGAAGACCGTCTGCCTACTACTCCTTACGACATTTTTTTCCGCAGGATTCACTGAGGCCTCTTGAGCTTCCCTTCAACTGCACTCCATACCTCCAGTGCGATGTCTTCCCTACTCCGTAGTCTACCGTCTCCATTCTGACAATTAATCACTTCATGCGGGTACAAATCATTAGACTGGATTAGCTGGTAATACATTTGATGGACCGCATGAAGATATTCCGGGTTCTCCTCATGGATGTCATACCGCCCAGGAGGTATATCAACTAGTTCTGCTATATCCTTGAAGGTTGCATCTTCTGCTGTATACGTGCGAGTTCCCCTTTCTGATATCAGATATTCCGAAAATGCAACGGGCATGTCCAGGAATACTGTAAGGTCGGGTTCTGGTAGCCCATATATGTCGTATTCGAGATTCCGCAACCGATCAATGAATTTTGTGCGCTCATCAAATATTGGACGATCATCGTATGCCACACGTGCACCCTGGTACGCTAAATTTGATGCAACATACCGATCCATGATAACGAGATCATGCTCATTCAAAGAATGCATAATCTGGTTTTTACTTTCATAACGATCCAATGCAAACATCATCCCTGCAAATAGTGGAGGGACTTCGTCAAGCTCCCCAAAATCACCCTTCAGGTATTCCGCAATCCACTTCGAGCTTTGCGTGACCCGGTACTGCGGAAAAGATAGCAGAGCAGTAGTATACCCCACATCGCGAGCACGCTCCAGAAGCATTTGCGCCTGCGTTCCTTTCCCTGAAGCGTCAATCCCTTCAATCGCCACTAACATTCCCCTTGCCGAAATTTGAGACAAATCAAGCTTGCCACTCATGTCATGTGAAATCTAAGACAGCACGTTCTACGCGCCAGCAATCAAATTCAGGTGTGCATAGCCGACACGCACCGGTGAATTCACATGCAATATAACTTACTTGCTGCATGTCTTGCCGACATCAGTGAGAATCCTCCCTGATCTGGATCGTGTACCTGAGGAATCCCATGCATCCTGTGCCGGGTACGAGGAATACTCTTCGATAATTACTTGTTTACACGATGGCAAAAATGATAGATTACGGAATACAGGAATTCCTGGAATGTTCGTGCGTTACACTGATCACCCGTTGAGTCATGAATAATCGTTCGATTTTTCTTATTTGTGGCCTTGCACTTCTGGCCCACATCGCTATGGCACAGGATACGTCAGTTGTTTCTCTGCCAACCATGACGATCCAGTCCACACGACAACTGGAAACCGAAACCACCGCTGCTCGCAGCCTCTATATTCGGCAACACTCGATAATTGCTTCTGAACCTGGGTTATCACTGCAGCGCGTACTACGGGGGTTACCCGGACTACAAATCAGTGAACGCGGCCACTTTGCCCTTGGTGAGCGTATCCTTGTTCGAGGAATGGGCTATCGCGCGGCATTTGGCGTCCGCGGTTTGCAAGCTTTCCTGGACGGTATCCCGTTGACTATGCCAGACGGGCAAAGTATGCTCGATGTCGTTGATCCGGCATTCATTGGACGCTCGGAATTACTCCGGGGGCCAAGTTCACTGTTCTGGGGGAATGCCAGCGGAGGAGTTCTGCACCTTGCTAGCCTGGAAGATTCTACCCTTGTGCGAATCCGGTACGTGGGAGGGAGTTATGGTCTGAGTCATACGCTGGTAAGCACGGGTTTGCGGCGTGGACCGAACAACATACGGGCTTATACTTCACGCGTGAGCAAACGAGGACATCGGGCACACAGTGAGGGCAGTTTCCTCCGTGCAGGTATAAGCGCTCGGACTGTTCCAAGCGCCAACACAGCACTCCTGTTCACGCTGAATACAGCTTTCCAGGATGTCCTGTCCCCGGGATCCCTCACACTTGAACAAATGTCCCTGGACCCCAATCAGGCAGATTCCAGGTATGTCAACCTGTCGGCTGGAAAAGTCAGTGTTCACTTGCAAGGTGGACTGACCCTTCGTGCACAGACCCGCTTAGGCCATCTGACTGCCACGGCTTACGGGATTCGTAGATCTCTTGACAACCCCTTAACCTTTGCCTGGATCGAACTGGATCGCTTAGCCGGAGGTGTTTATACCCAGCTTCAGGCAGATCTGGGAGTGGTTGACTTAGCCGTGGGAGTTGATCTGCGCCAATTGCGAGATGATCGTTTCCGGTTCAACAACGCTGCTGGTAGTAAAGGAACGAGAGTACTCCTAGATCAGCAAGAACGAGTAGGTAGCATTGCTGTATTCGCGGGTGTGAATGCTCGACTCTCATCGCGCTTTGGGCTATCTATCGGAGCACGACTCGATCGGTTGCAATTCGAAATGACCGATAACCTTTTGTCTAATGGCGATCAGAGTGGCGGGCGGGACTTTGTCGCGCTGAGCCCATCACTGGGAGCCTTCTATCATACCAATACACTGACCTGGTATACGAATGTCGGCACTGCTTTCGAGACGCCAACTACGACTGAGCTGATCAACAGTCCCTCCGGTGAGGGTGGGTTTAACTCGGATCTTGGCCCACAGCAAACCCGCGGTGTCGAGGCCGGTGTACGCGGTCAACTTGACCGCATGCGCCTCGGGTTGGACCTTGCCGTTTTCTCTCTACATATCCGGGACAGACTTATTCCGCAGCAGGGGGAGGATGGACGCACATGGTATAATAACGGAGGAAAAAACCGCCATAATGGTATTGAGCTTGCGGTGGATTGGCCTACAGGTTCGTTATTCGGCATTAGAATTGCCTACAACTGTGGATCATTTCTCTTTCTGAATGGGCCCGGCGACGGTCTACGTATCCCGGGGGTACCTGCAAACCAGCTACACCTGACGCTTCACGGTGCAGCCCGTAGTGGGTGGCAAGCCCAAATTGTTCTCGAGTCTGCGTCCGGAATGTGGGCCAATAATACAAACTCTGCTCAGTCAGAAGGATTTACAGTTTTGGATATTTATCTGGCGCGGTCGAAATGGCATCTCCGCAGATTCTCCCTACATCCCTTTGCACGTTTTCAGAATATTCTTGACAGCCAATATGTTCGTTCATTGGTAGTAAATGCGTTCGGAGGGCGATACTTCGAACCAGCTGAAGGACGTTCAATACAGGCCGGTATTGGAATCAGCCTGCGTTAATGCGGAAAAATGGGTAACTGTAACTCCACAATAACCCTGACCACAGATTTTGGAAACAGAGATGGGTACGTCGGGGCCATGAAGGGCATAATGCATGGCATTAATCCTGATCTGCTGCTCATTGACATTACCCACGAAGTAAAAGCATTTGATGTCGCAGCGGCTGCATTTGTACTGCGTCAGGTCATTCAGTACTACAGTGCAGGAACCGTGCATCTGGTTGTCATCGACCCAGGAGTTGGATCTGCTCGTCGGGCGGTAGCCCTCAGACATAACGAACAGTACTTCGTGGGACCGGATAATGGCTTGTTCACCCTCCTACTTGAGACCGATACCCCCGATCAAATGGTTGAGCTAAAGGCCCCCAGCGACTGCGCCGTGTCAGCTACATTCCACGGGAGAGATCTGTTTGCCCCCGCCGCTGCACGACTGGCGAGCGGAACCCCGCTTGAAGAGCTGGGCACGCCCTTTGCAAAATTAAAGCATCTGCAGTGGGCGCTGCCGATTGACGATGAGGAGGGTATCCGCGGCTGGATCGTGTACATTGATCACTTCGGTAACTGCATTACGAATATTTCTCGTACACTATTCGAAAAGCGTCAAACGGGACGCAAAACCAAAGGGTACGCGGGCAGCGGAATTATTCGGGGAATTCACAAAACGTACACCGATGTACCTGTGAGCGAGCCTTTGATGCTTTTCGGAAGCAGCGACCTGCTCGAGATCGCCGTTAACCAAGGCAACGCAGCAGATCTCCTTCACATTCAAAGGGGAACACCGGTCAATATAGTCTTTGGAGATCTTCCAGACAGCGCGTCTATGCGCAAATAAATACCGCGCTGGAAGTCAACTGCCAGGAATCAGGATACGCCTCAGTCCCAACTAGAAGCGTGGTCGGTTATTTCCTGTTCAACGACAATTAGAATTTAAGTCGACGACAATTAGAATTTAAGTCGGAGGA
>JAPPGC010000104.1 GCA_028875125.1 Bacteroidota bacterium
CTTAATCACAGTACGACACACTAAAAACTGCACCCCTTACAATATACAGGGGGTACGTACGGTCTTGGTAGCGTCGAATAGCCTGGTGATTCTGGTGGATGTTCACCCTAGATAGGGCTTGCTGGAGAGGGTCGGATACAAGTTTCTTCTGGAAGTGTTGGCCGAGTTCTACAACGCGCTGAGTAAGCTGAAGACGCAGCGCGCGGATCTCGATCAGGGGAGTGTTTCACTTTCTGGAAATCTTGAATCATCGGTACACGGCGAAGGCAGGGCGGCTGGGGCGTATGGAAGGTACTCCGCATAAAGGCGTGCTCGAAGTTGTTGAGTACGCTGAAAGAGGAATTCCTGCACTTGCGCTTTCGGTAGGTGGGACAGGTGGTCGCGTGCACTAATCTGAAACTGCGGAGAAGGGGGCGAATCACATCTGGATTTCACAATCAAGTCCATTATTCGAATTCGTGCGTCGTTGGGTCTAGCATAAAGTGTGGCGTCGTATGACGCGAGCCGGAAGGCGCAAGGGCTTTGTTAGGAAGAGGTGGAGTACGTGGATGCTGTGCGACTGACTGGGGCTGCATGCCCGGCGGCAATTGCAGTACTGCCGGCGAAAGCGCACCCACTACAACTGTGCAAAGACTTTGAACTGTAACCAACAGAAAAGCCCAGTGCTGGAAAACGGACGCCGTAGTATGACAAGACAGAGCCCAGAGACGTGGTTAAGGAAGCCGGACAGCAGACCAATGAGAAAACGACGGACAAGCAACTAGCCCCCAAGACTAGTGTACCTCCCGCCGACCCTACAACAGCGGCGATAGGGTCCGTCCTACGGTGTTTTCCATTGATCCGATGACAGACAAGCTCCTCTGAACTCATGCCTGCGGTTTAAAACACGCGGATCGACCGCATGCGTGCGTGTCCGTCAGCCACTCGGCTAGTGTCAACATTAGGAAATTGCTGTTTAATCTATCCCTTCGAGGTGGCACTCAGGTGTTTGAGAGCACAACACAATCCAGGAAATCAATTGAATTGGCTCCCGTTAGATTGAACTTCGGTTAACTTGGTCAACTTGTTCCCGTAGTCTCGTCAAAATGGCCTTGTCCTATATCTTACAGGCTTCAACAAAAACGCACATCAGAAGCTCGTTCGCGTAAAGGTGACTTACTCGAGTGTGATGTCAAGTTGGAGAACAGAGTCAGGCAGTATTCTCACAGGTAAATTCTGGTTCAGTCCTGGTGCCGTAACAACTAATGTGTGAACGTCAGGCGGAATTCGACTCACAAGGTAATATCCATTCGGTCCTGTTACACCCCCCAGCTCTAGTCCGTCGATTTGTATAGTGACCATTCCTATAGGGTTACCTCCACCGTCTCGAACGAAGCCCCCCAAGCCTCCGAGGGCCCCCATCCACCTGTATTGGTTCCAAGGAGTCTGGGTCTTGAGCCGTGACGTGTAACTGGGTTGCACTATCCGACAGTACCGTAGATTCCTCAGCTCCAAAATCTTGAATTGGGACAACCTCGGGCGAATTACAGCTGACAATAAGAGCAAGGGTTATGCTTAACGCCCACGGTGAGCAATATCTGCTCCAGGTGATTTTATGAGCCGATGACTGTGGCATTTCTATTGCCGGTTTTTGAAAAGCTACTGGCACTTTGATTCAGAAGTTTCCGCTTAAACGCAAACTTGTTTTTGGCAAGTATTTCTGTATGCTGTCGCCAATTGAAACGTCAATACCGTGTGATTTTGCATTCTGAGGCACCGGAACGTAAAATCGTTAAAGGGGCGGGTTCGGTTTTGGTAGCGTCGGATAACCTGGGGAACGTTATTTATTTGCATATTCTTCCTTTAGCCAAGTGTGCATTGAGGGAATCGGAACCGCGAATCCTGCCCCACTCTCCTCTAGTATTCCCTTCCTTTCAAAGCGTTGAAACAGTTTTTCCGCTGTACTTCTGCCATACTCCTTCTTCAGCGAAGACAAGATGTCTTTATATTCGGCAGGTTTTCCTTGGGGAACATCCGCAATAGACCTTGCCAGACATCGGATCTGATCTCCACGGAAACGAACGACTCGTTCCTGATAATACGCCAATCGGCCCTTTTCGCCCGCTTTAAGCACGGCCTTGAGTCCATTTGCTGTCATGATCCCGCCATCTGCCTTAAGTTGATTGGCAGCGGGGTACACATATGATAAGACGTGATGGGGCCAACCATAGGTTTTCTGCGCGATCGCTTCAATCCATGCCGTGGGATCCTCTTTGGCTCCACCCTCTTTCTCCAGCCAGTCCCGAATCACCGCACGTTCAGATTCCCTGCTCAAAGCTCCCAATTGAACCAGACAGTTCTGTCCAAACCTTGAAATTTTAAGCTTACCAAAGGCATCCCTAGTCTCGTTAAGGCCCGCCGCCAGAAGGACGACGGGTCGGCCCAGTTTTCCATTATGAATAAGATCAAGTACGTGGATCGTAGTCGCCTTGTATTCAGATGGTGGGACATCCTTATCTCCCAGCACTTGTGCTTCATCTAAGATTAACAACAATGGATGTTTACCGTCCTCGAGTATATTCTTGACTGTAGACTGAGGTTGAATACTTTTATATCCCCTACTAAAAAAATCTTTCAATCCGAACTGTGTGGATTTTTCGGTCACTTCATATTTATCTCCAAGTCCAAGGGAATCAAGTAGTTTATGGGAATCCCAAAGGGCGTCCACCCCAATATCCGCGACCTTCCATTTACGCGATCGTGCATGTCTTTCACATTCATAGAGCAGGGCGCTTTTCCCTATTCCAGGCGCGCCTTGAATCAGGAAGGTCGTGCCAGTATCGGTATCGCTCGCCCGTCCTAAAAGTCCTTCAAAATCACGACGTACATGTTTTCGCCCATGAAAATATCTGGCGGGCCCGCGGTCAACCGCTGCAGGTATTGGTGGATCCAAGGAACTTTGATGTATAGCCATCACAATGAGACGCCATGCGGATCAATTTGACAAGGTTCAGGCTTGCTCGGTTCCACATGTCATCGTGCCGTCGCGCTACTGGGTGTCCCCAAGGTGAACAATCGTGGGGTTCATCCGGGCGTGAGAGAATGTCAGTCTATATAGCAATTCTCCAGATTTGGGGAAGATGGGATCAAATTCACCTGATGGACAATAGATAAGCCTACCTACGCTGTCTTCAACACGTACTACTACTACAAAGTTAGCAGAGTTTAAGGCAAATCTCGGGGGTTGTTTCAAAAACGCAGCAAGTACCTGTATATTCCGCGTTAGGCTCGTTACCGCATGCAATTATAGTTCACCAGTTTCTAAAATTTAAATATTGATTCTGCCACATTTCTGCGCACTTGGTCTCCTGTGCGACACAAAGACAGAAAGAATCAGCGACATTTGGAATGCCCTAAAGATTGTTGTAGTGCCACGTTATCCTGAATGGTCAACAGCATCCCGGAAACCAATCCGCGGGAGTTTAATTCGTCCAATACGGCTTCTATACGAGACAGATCATGAGGCCCACGCTCCGTTACCGTCACAACACGGCGATGCCCCTGCAGGCTGACGCCAACCCCAACCGAAACATGGAGGGCTAGAAAGCACGATGGCCGGCACCACAAATGGATGATCGTCTCGCTATGCCAGTCACGCCGCTCAACAAGAGAAGCTGCAGGCTCCCAGCCCGAAGAATTGTCCAGAGGTACTCATGAAATGCGGGGCTTGGGTCGGGCACCTCGGGGGCAGAGTCACAGCAGCAAGGCCGTAGGTGTGGATGGAGTCCATGCAGCAAGCATACAAGCACACCAGCTAATGCCGAATTAATTCGCGGTGCAATTCCCGAGCAGGTCCCCTAAATGGCAGAGACAGGAGTAACAAAGGTTCCAGTTTCATCAAGTGCATAGTTTAGGTGTACGGTTGCACTTGCCTGGATCCCACTAATACTGATGCATTCCCCAGAACCAATTGTCCACAAAAAAGATGTAGAATTACTGCGTGCAACGACAAGTAGCGCGTACCCAGACAGATTAACCCTCTAGTATTCCGAGAAATAATACACAATGGGTTATACTTCGGCAGTTTGTTCGGTAATATTTGGAAAAGTATATGGCTACCATCGGAAGTGTAGAGAATCCTGCTAGGATCGCCATAATTGGAGCAGGACCTGCAGGGTTTTACGCAGCGGGGCACCTACTGAGGCAAAAGTCAATGATTGTCACGGTAGACCTATTTGATAAACTACCGGTCCCCTATGGACTCGTTCGTAGCGGCGTTGCTCCTGATCACCAGAAGATCAAAAATGTCACGCGTGTTTATGCGAAGACTGCAGCGCAGGATGGCTTTCGTTTTTTTGGTAACGTAGAGTATGGTGCTGATATCCATCTGCAAGACTTGAAAAGGCATTATCATCAGGTCTACTTCTCTACTGGTGCACAGGTTGATCGTAGGCTCAATGTTCCGGGCGAAGATTTGGATCGCAGCTACTCAGCAACGGATTTTGTTGCCTGGTATAACGGCCATCCCGATTATCGTCACTTGGAGTTTGATCTTTCGAGACGTTGTGTGGCCGTGGTAGGCGTGGGGAATGTTGCTGTGGACGTTTGTCGCATATTATGCAGAACGATTGATGAACTGAGAAAAACGGATATAGCAGATTATGCCTTGGAGGCACTGGCTGAAAGCAAAGTACGCGAGGTGTATATGTTGGGGCGGCGGGGTCCCGCTCAGGCTGCTTTTACACATCCAGAGGCCAAGGAGTTAGGGCAGTTACCTGGGGCAGATATTGCTGTACCCGAGGCGGAGGCGCAGTTGGATCCAGTCTCTGAGGCCTGGATGTCGGCGAATGGAGATCGGTTAACAACCAAGAAGGTTGAAATCGTACAGTCTTTCGCGAGGCAGTCCGGTGAGGGTAAACCACGCCTGCTGACTTTACGATTTTTGGTTTCCCCGGAGATACTGCATGATGATGGTTCAGGTGGAGTGGGTAGCTTGACGCTTCGACGCAATGTGCTTGTAGAGCAGGGGAGCCGTTTAAGCCCTCAGCCAACAGATATCACGGAAGAATTGCCGGCGGAAGTTGTATTTAGGTCGGTAGGCTACCGGGGGGTAGCACTACCGGGGTTACCTTTCAGGGAAGATTGGGCAGTAATTCCGAGCGATCAAGGTAGGGTGAGCGGAGATGGAGTTACCTGTGGGGTTTATGTGGGCGGCTGGATCAAGCGGGGTCCAACGGGTGTGATCGGTACGAATAAGCCTGACGCGCAGGAAACAGTTCGCTGTATGCTGGAAGATTTAGCGGCTGGGCACAGCTTCAATCCCGAGTCTACAACCCCTGAATCGGTAAATCATCTGCTTCAGCGTCGATGCGAGTGCGTGTTGTCCTGGGAGGACTGGGTGGAATTAGACCACTTGGAAATCGCTGCCGGCGAGGCGCAGGGACGCCCACGTGTCAAATTCATCTCGACCGAAAGTATGCTTAAGGCACTTGGTCGCTAAGACACAGGGGATGCTGTAGATCAAAGCGGAATTATATCCCACGGTAACAACGACTTCGTGCTGGAATGTCTTTGGTGCTGTTGAGCATACAGACTCATTAGGGTGGGCTGCGACATGCCATTCCTTACCATAACATCATCATGGGTGATGCGATGGTCGTATGTAGAGGTCACATAGCTTTTTTGACCACCGACACTTGATAGTTTCACCGGTGAGAAATGTAGCTATCGCTGAACGAGCAGCCGGCCGATAAATTGAACTTCCTCCGTCGCTGTCAGCATGACAAAACCAGCAGGCCCGAACACGGGACTCGTGTTGTGGCGCGGATGCTTCCGGCTCACGAAAGGGCCGTCGTGTCCAAATTCGTCAAGGTAGGCGAAATACATCAGAGAGGGGTCCAGAAACACGAAAGCCCATGCCAAAGCACGGGCCCGGAAAGAGGGCAACGCCATAGGCGTGGCGCCTCGGAAGCAATATATGGGAACGCGTCGTCAGGGTTCGAGTCAGGGAGTATGAATTTCACGGACATGTCCGGCCGTACTACAGTACGCTAGGAAAGCTTGTCACAATCCTGGATGACACGATATTGATCGTTTGTTTTGTCCTTGTTCTACCTCTATCACGTAGTACGGAAACGCTGCCTCCCATTCCAGACGAGGCCCCAGGAAGCAAGTTGTCAGGCGCTACTTGAGGATCGTCATTTGTCCGATATGTGTTTTGGTGCCGGTGGCCGTAGTGGCGCGCACACGATACGGGTACGTGCCGGAGGCGAGGGCGGCGGCGGCAATTCTGATCAAGCGCCCGTGACCTGCCTCATGATCTTCGGGTATGGTGCGCAGGACAACGCGGCCGAGCACGTCAAACACCTCTACACTAACCTTTGCGTCCGCCGGCAAATCCATCAGGATGGTTGTACTCGGATTGAACGGATTCGGATAGTTGCCGTGCAATACGAACTGCTGCGGAAGCTCAGGTGGAGTGTCGGTTCCTGTTACAGCCGTAGGGTAAAGAATCGTGCCGTCGGCTAGTACGCCTATCATGGTCAGGCCTTCTCGTGCCGACGTGCCGCTGCCGGAAAGACCAAGCATAAAGGCTTGCTGCGCGAGACCACTCAGGTCAAACTGAAACACGTTGACCAAACGGCCATCGGCGGCTGCGGTCACTTCGATATCGTGTAATCCGGGGGAAATCGTCGTGTACTAGTCCGCGGCGCCGTACGAAGCATTATCCAGGAGCACTACCGCGTCAGCTCCCGGCTGCAACAAGTGGACATCCACCGCATCCAAATCCCGGGCACCATGCGCCACATAAAAGGCGGCTTGGTCTTCAACGGAATGGCTTTTCCGCACGTCGTCCACAATTACGAGGTTCACGTCTGCGCCCTTGCCATGTGCCAGTACATGGTAATCGGTGGACGTGCTCACAGCTATCGTCTCGGAACTCAGCGGTTGGGCGTTGTCGTTTTCGCCACCGGCGACCACATCAATAGTGTGTTCGCCCACCGAGAGCACTTCGAAATCTGAAGCCGACTGGAATGCCCAGTTGTCATGGATGCGCTGACCGTCTAGGTATACATCGATGGCGGGTCCATCAACATTCTGGATAAACTGGGCGGTAGGGGCCTGCTGGATCGTGCTTTCCCAAAGCGCCTTCGCGTTGTCTGCGTTCTGAAAGAGATCCTCGCGGCTACTACCGGTTACCACAGCAAAGGCCACCGGGATTTCTTTTCCAGGATCTATCGTGAACGGGCCCAGTCCCGTAACGTGCGTCCAATGATCGGCACCAGAGGCTGGATTATGTATCCCACCCGTCAAGTACGACCACTTTGTCTGATCCGTCATTAATGCCCCGCTGTCCAGTACCCGAAAGTGCACCGGGGCGGTCGCCGTTAGCGGCATGGTACCTACCAAAAGGGTCGGGTTAGAGGCAGTATTCTGGCTAAAGCCGAAACTCCTGCTCCCGTCGAATCCAACATAGTCCGGGGTCCGGAATGAATTCAGTCTCCACCTAAACATCAGGCCGACGTGCATGTTTTCCATGGTACGGCCGGTAGGATTGGCCAATGTATATCGCAATATGACAAAGTCCTCATTCTGCTCGGCGGTATCGACAAAACTCTCCTGAAGTATCTCTACGCCGATCGGATTGGCTGCACGGCCGTCCACCAACTCCATGCGCCCTTCCTGGGTCACCAACTGCCCGGGTTCACGTATCTCCAGCCTGGCTCCTTTTTTCGGAATCAAATCCATGTGCTGAGTGGGATTCAAAAGCCGTCTTTCGCTACTGAAAAAGGCATCGGACACGGCATCTGGACCGGTGGCCACGACCAAGCTACCCTCGTGCAAAATAGATCGCTTCTGGTTGTTCTCGTCATACATCCAGACGCCGCGACCTATTCCGCGGAAGCGGGTATCAAGAAAGCCAAGATTCCCTTCGGATGTAACGGTGAAGCCAATTGCATCGGTTATATGAGTGAGCGTTTCTCCCGCGTTGGCAGTCAGTCGCACGATGTCTGCCGCATCGTTATAGGATCCGTCCGTAGCCCGGGGAGATACAAAGAAGCGCGCCCGGTACGGCGTATTCTCACTTAGCTTGAAGCTGGTCGAGATTTCGATGTTCTCTCCAGTTGCCAGGCGGCCGATGCTGATCGGACCCGCGTCAAATTCCACAAAGGCCCCGTCCGCAAACCACTCAATGCTTAAATTCTCCGTATCGGCCAGATAGTTGACCATCTTCGCCGCTAATTCCGCGGACTCGCCGCTTTGGAGCGCACGCTCGCCACCTATCAACCGATACTCCGTCATGCGTACGGCTGGGAACCCGCTCTCCGTGACAGCGCGATAGGCATTGACACGGCCACGCCCAAGCAGACCCGTCAGCGAGGCATCATTAACGGCATCAATGTTGTCCGCCGTGAGGCGCACCTGCTCACGCACCTGGTGCGGCGTGAAGTGTGGATTTTGCGTCTTAACCAGCGCTGCAATGCCGGCGACCAGCGGGGACGCAAATGAAGTCCCGTATTCCCTGCCATATGCGTTTCCCGGAACGGGAACCACTACATTCCTCCCCGCCGCAAAGACGTTTACGCTTCTGCCGTAATTATAGTAGTTCACGTCCGATCCCGCTAAAGTTCCCCCAACGTTCAGATTGATGGGATAGTTTGCCGGGTAGGAAGGGACCTGATCGCTGTTTACACCATTGTTTCCCGCTGCAGCAACTACCAGAGCCCCTTCATCCACAGCTGCCTGCATAGCCTGCGCTGCCGTATTGGAATAACCAGGCCCCCCGTAGCTTGCGTTGATAATGTCGGCGCCGTTCAGGGCCGCGTACATAACGCCCGAGACACTACCCACCAAAGGCATGAATCTGGCGTTCCAGCTGGTTCCGGCCAGCCCAATGCCGTTGTCCGCTTCGGCCAAGGCCGCGCCAGACACTGCCACGCCGTGCTGTATGCCTAAACTACTTGCGAAGCCAGAGACAATCGGCGAATTCTCGCGAAAGTCCCAACCGTGCACATCGTCCACAAATCCGTTTGCATCGTCGTCCACGCCATTATTTGGAATCTCACCGGGATTGATCCACAACGTGCCGCGAAGGTCCTCGTGGCTCACGCCTATGCCCCCCAGTTCCACAATCGCTATCACGACATCCCCTTGCTCGCCCTTGACCACGTCCCAAGCATCGGGCATACGAGACCGCTGCATGTAAGGGGCTTGCCGAAACAACGGATCATTCGGCGTCTCAAGTATTACGGATTCGCGCTTCTCTGGCCCAGCTATATCCCACATTGACTCACGGACAAAGCGCGGCTCGGCATAGACCACGTTTGGATCCCGTGCCAAAGCGGCGGCTACCCGCCTTGAATCGAATGATTCTTCGTGATGCACGGCATAGATGCGTTGCAGCTTCCTAGTGCTCTCGGCAAGCTCTCTTCTTTCGGCCACTCTGTCCACAAAGGGAAAAGCCTTGCTGACCTCAGTGACGCCATAGCGCGCCGCCTCCTGGTCGAAAATGGCAAGGCCGGTCTTGCCGGCACCCGCTGAAACAGCTACCCCCTCTGCAAATTGCACCCACACGAAGCCTGGGCTATACGACGGAACCGGATCCATTGGCTGGGCGGACGCGACATTGACCAACCACGCAACTAGAATTAACAACCAGGAATTATATAGAATACTTGGAATCACCCTCTTAATTGCTTTTACCTGTTTTCTTTCGGTCTTGAGCAGCACCTTGACAACCTCTAACGGTTTCATGGCACTATACCTAGGACTCGGACTTGGTATGTTCATTACATGATCGAAATCCGCACGAATACGAGCCAGTTCTGCGCCTGATTTAGGGTTCTGATTCTTTTCTGTGTTCGTCATTTGATCATATACCCTCGTTTCTTATCATCCGAACACACTCCAATGAGTGTGTAGATTTTGCTTTCAGCTTGTTACAAGGCCCACAAAGGAGAATCCGGTAACTGATGTAATTCCATCCTTCCGAAGATCAAGGCGTATTGTGGTCTAATTCCACGGAGTGTGGATCATCAAATACGTGATCACATCCTTGGCATTTGCTCCGTGCTGGGCTAACAAGTACTCGTACATCTCTGTACGTGTCCATGGCGGGCCGTCAGGTTCTTTAGCCCGCTGTTGACTTGCATGAACGGGGCGGTCAGCTGTTTACCGTCTGTCCGCTCTCTAACCTATACCAGAAGGTAGTGTCCCTGGGAGAGGATAGTGTTTGATTTCGTGCTTTCAAGCAATAGCTTGCAACTGTATCGCAGTGTTGGGAAATGCTGCGACGCTTTTGAGAATACGTCTCATTTCCAACAGTAGCATTGTCATAAATATAAAAAACAAAAAAGCCCCATGTTTGTGCCGACCGGGCCTCTTTGAGGTTTCAGGCTTTTCTTTGTAGGTCGCATATAGGCTGCATTCTTAGTATCAATCACACCGCAGGCCGGTCGTCTTTAATCTGATCAAACCAATCTGGGCGAACATCTTTCTCCAATCATCAACGATATTGAGACTATCTCCTCTTACAAGGCGATCAGGTGTCGCATGGAAATCTTTACCCTTACTGCGCCCTGTGACCGAAAACTGGCTCACGGGAAGTTGCTTAGCGCTGTTACTCGTGAATGTGGTTCCCCTTTACTTCTACAGTTCCCCTTCGATCTGGTCATTCAGTCGGGCAAGAGCGACAAATAGCGTTTCTAACTCTGCATAATAAGCGTCGGAGCCCATTTCTGATTTGCGCGATTTGAGTGAGGCAATTTGGGTTTCCAGCGCGGTACGTTCACTCGCCAGGGTCGGGTTCCCGGAGAGAACCTGCGTGCGTCTGAGCCAGGTTACACTCGCTAAATTCCCATCCCCAGATTCGTCAAGAGCTTCTACCCGGGTACCCTCACCATCTGTATTGTCGTCGAGTAGACCGTGTTCGGTTGCCAAATGGCCCTCGGTTTCGTAATGTAGCGCCGTTTGCTGGGCAGCGTATTGAAAAACCTCCTTTACGGAAAGGCTGCCATCACGATCCAGGTCAGCGGCGGGTTCAATCAATGATTCAATCAGGTACGTTGGAAATACCGTCTGATTACGCTGCGTGCCCGTTCGCGTCGCAGTAATCACGATTCTGTTTGCTCCACTAAGTGCCTGAATGAAAGGACCACTTGAACTCATCGTACAGATCCACACAATGCGCGCAGCGGCTAACTCGTCAGACAGTGCAGCATAGTCGTTTCCGGTAAGATCTCGTCGGGGAATATTGAGTGCTGCTTGTTTACCGTCATAGCTCCCGTGACCAAACAGAAGAATATAAACTTCGTCCTCGGGAGTCAGGCTTTGGCTGAGTTCCAGAAATTGTGCACGGATTCCGTCGGCGGTTGACTCTCCAGTCACATAGTCGTTGGCTGTGAGTGCACGCTCGGCAAGTACGATGACATTGTCCCGGGCAAATCCGAGTGGTCCAGTAAATGCGTTGTAGGTGTGTTCTAAATGCGAGGCAATACGACTCGTTTGATCTGGTGCGCCCCCCAGTCCACCAATCACCAGCGCGTACCGCTCTTGGGCGATGGCGTGATTTGCAATACAGGTCAGGATTAGTCCTAACGCAATCCTTGTCGTCTTCGATAAAGCCACTCTCCACATAAGAGAAGTACAGAAAGAATAAACAATAGGGGCATGTCCCACAGATAAGCTGCCCTATAAACCGAAGTGCTGGTACGTCGTGATCGCAGGTTCATGGAAACATCGGATGCTTCGTCAGGAGTGTAGTATACCGTGGCCAATTGCTCCAGAAAATCCCGTTTCAATGTGGCATCATAATACTCCATTGGTTGATGACGCACCAGATAACTGCGTTGATCCTGTCCAATCACGTTATCTGCCAGCGTCGCCTCCACCGTGACTTCATAAACTCCTTCATCGCCTGGTGTTAAGCGCATCTCGAAGAGTCCTTCGTCCGAGAGATCTTCTTCAACTACCATCGGCTGCACCGTGCCGTCAGGAGCACGAACGAGCGCACGCAGCTCAGTACCCGTCAGAGGACGATAATCTTCGTTGTAGACGCGCACATCCAGTTGATGAGCTTCTCCAGGAGTAAGCCGTGTACTGGGAGTTTCTATATCAACCCGCGCGGGTGCGCTGGCCGCCAGCCAACGTGCAAACTGCTGCCAAAACCGCTCATGACGTTCGTCGTCTGCTTCCAGCAGCATTTGCCAGCGCCATGAACTGCTGGTGGCAAGGGCGGCCGTACGCCCCTTGCCATATCGCTGAATTGCCAGAAGCGGCTCTTCCGGGCCAAATGCGTCCTCTGGCTTCACTGCGAGTACTTGTGCACCAGGTTTAGCACCGCCCAGCAGGTTAATGCTAGTTAATTTTGGCATTCCCCGCCAGAGGAGTCGGTTCATCGCAGGGTCGGGAGAAAGCTTCATGAATGCGTGTCCCAGACCGTCGGGTGTGGGCTCAAAGACAAATCCACGGTCCCCACTTTCGCCCTCAAATCGCATCGGGAGGACCTGTGCACGGGAAAAGTCAAGCCGTACAGGCAGTATGTCCGCAAGTGGTGTGCCCGCGTAATCGCTTTCGGAAAAAGCATTCCGTCCTCCCAACATTACGAATCCTCCACCACGAACACGCACAAACGATTCAATAAGCTGAAGTTGACGCAAAGAAAAGGCGGAAGCTTCGACATCCCCGAGAATTATGGCGTCAAAGCCGTAGAGAACATCGGCTTCGGACGGAAATCCTCCCATTAGTTCATCT
Source organism: Bacteroidota bacterium (assembly GCA_028875125.1). Taxonomy (GTDB): domain Bacteria; phylum Bacteroidota; class Rhodothermia; order Rhodothermales; family Bin80; genus Bin80. Next base: position 12,733 of record JAPPGC010000104.1, read on the forward strand.
GGTGAGCGAATTCCCTGTCGATAATACTTGCCGGTTCCCGTACGAGTGATCGCTGAAAAGCGGATCACTTGATCGGACTCTAGAGCGCGTTTGATGAACTTATAATCCTGTCGCAAATGTCCCTCGAAATACAACACGCGAAGCGTGTCTGTACGGGTATCAACCAGCACGGGTAGTGAGTTGTTGAGTGTGTTGAATTCGTTTGAAGTCGGCTCCAGTTTTACATGATATTCCCGGGCGCCTGTGCTCGGCGGTTCAAAAAAGAATTCCAGTTGATCGACCAGTCCATCTCCTTTGAGCTGTACAAATTCAGAGAAGACCTCTACATCTCCATCATAGACGGAGATCTTCGCAGGATCAGTTTCCCGGGAAGCACTGCGGATTTTGACTTCCACTTCAGCACCGGCCTGCTCACCAAGCCCTTTGTGGGCAGTCACTTCAAGCAGTTCACGTTCGGAGTTCAGAGTAGTATTGCCAAGGCCCAGTATGTGTACACCGATCCCGTCATTGCGAAGGATTGCAGCCTGCTCAGAGGCTTCATTGCGGCTTGATGTGTTGCCGTCTGTCAGAATGAGTACCCCCGTAAGAGGTAATCCCCGAAAATCCACGCGCAGGCGGTTCAGGGCTGCTGCAAGATCTGTCTCGTGAGCAGGTAGGGCCTGATGAATGCTGTCGACTCTTGTGGTCGAAGCGGCAAAGGTATAGAGGCGTACCTTGAATGTTTCCTCCAATTCACGGATGATTCCCTCCTGTTCATTGTTGAGGAGGTCTTTTGCCTGTGTGAATCGGGTTTGGCCATCCGGCCCATCTGGCAATAACATGCTGTCGGAGGCATCCACAACCACGGCGACAAAATTCTCATCCGGGACAACTTCAGGTACGATCAGCTGAGGCTCAAAGAGAGGGAAAACCAGAAGCAATGCAGCTAGGGAGCGCAGCGCTAAGCTTATTGCCCGAACATGCAGCGGGGCCTGGCTGCGCAGGAACGCAACGACCAGAATTATCAAAACGCCTGCCAACACACTCACAGCAAGCGCACTGACCTGCAGGTTTACCGTGCCTTCGGCAAACTGCACAGTATCAAACTTGAACATCCACCACTACTGACTTGGCCGTCGGGAGAGTGATTCATAGTACTTTTCCACCAGGCGTTGATACTCACTGGGCACTTCGCCTCGGCGACTGCCGTACAGCTTGGATTCCAGTTTAACAGCCTCCAAAGCTTGAAGCAGTTGAGTTTCGAGTTGGGAGAGCGGCGCATAAACATCCCGATTGAAAAATGTTTCAGCCGAGTCTTCATCCAGCAACACTCCCGTGTGGTCGGCTCTGGTGAGTGAGTTCTGGATTCCGGTGGTAGCGCGTTGGCCGCCGCGTACACCTTCTTCCAGGTTACGTGCTGCTTCCCTGACCCGATTCATCTGGTTTTCGAGTCGTGCCTGCTGTGCAGGTGAAGCATCCCCTTCGCGCATACGTTCTGCCTGCGCCTCCAGATCTTGTAACTCATCTCGAAGCTGTTCAAGGTCATCAAGGGCGCGACTCAATGCTTCTTCTTCGGTAACAGGCAGGGACTCGCGCAATTCACGCTGGATAGCTTTCAGGCCCTCCAGATCTTCGGTGATCTCATCCTGGATTCGCCGGGCTGTTGGCATCCACCCATTACGAAGTGCCTGCTGTGAGTTCTGCATGTCTTCCTGGAGCGCCCTGCGATGTACTTCTTGCCTGAGGTTTCGTGCTGCCAGTTGTGCCTCCGAGTTGGAGTTTTCGAGCATCTCCGCCTGCTCCATAATGTTTTCGAGGTCTTCCAGGGTGTCGCTGCGACGCTCTTCCAGTTCGTTCAGGTCTTCTCTGGACGGGCGATCCCCTTCTTCAACTAGGTCCTCGGCAAGCTCCTGCTCCTGCTCAATGAGTTCGGTGAGGTCTTCACTCAGTTGTTCAAGTGCACGCCGGTCTGTGCCTCGGGTCTGCAGTCGCAGGGCATCCTCAAGGGATTGCAATGAATTGGCGGCCTGCTGTTGTCGTCTGGCTGCTTCTTCCATATCTCCCCGACGTATTGCACGCTGCGCCTCTTCCATGTTTCGCAGGGCTTGGTTCATATCATTTTGCGCCCTTTGACTGGACTGTTGCTGCTGCAGCTCTTCCAGGGACTGTTGTAATTCCTCTTGGTTGCGCCGCAGGCGGTCAACGAAGCGCCGACGATCCTCTTCGGTCTCGGGAGGACGCTGCTCCGCCAGTTCCTGCTGCCGTTGCGCAAGGTCACGTACGCGTCGCAACGCATCGTTTTCTTCCGCACTTGCCTGTGCAGCCGGTGCTGATTGTGGCGACTCGTACTTGTCCCTGGTAATGTCCAGCTCCAGATCCATTAGCTCAGACATGCGTTCCTCCGTGGCATTGGCACCCCCGCCGCCCTGGCTTCCCTGCTGTTGCCGTGCGACTCGTCGCTCGGTATTCAGGGCATCCGCCCTTAGCAGTTGATTGAGTGCACGACGCTCGGGTGTGAGCGCCTCCCGTAGGCGTCCAGCAGAAAGGTCATCAATGGCCTGATCCATTTCCGTGACTGCGGCTTCCAGGTACTCGGCTACTTTTTGCTGCTCCGGGCTGCCGCGCAACTCGAGCGAAAATGCTGTCGTACGCAGCCGCTCCTGAATATTCGCTTGCAGATTGCGTTGCGCTTGTGTGAGCGCTTCGAGGGCCTCATCAAAGTCCGGAATATCGTTCTGTTCGCGTAAGAGTCGCCAAGTGGCAGCGATGATATCCTGTTGGCTAATGACCAACCCTCCTTGCCGTCCCTGCATGCCGCCCTGTCCGCCACCTGCATTCGCCAATTGTGTGAACTGCTGCTCAAATGGCACAATTTCCACGAAATACATATCGGAAACTTCCGATTGTAGCGCATCTGCCGCCTCAACGTAATAAGTAATCACATCTCCGGGTTCCAGAGTGTAATCTTCCAGGAAAAGCAGGTGCTCGCCAGTTGCTTCCGTAACATTTTCGGTTTCGAGCAGGTCAATACTGATGTCGGGGTCACCGTTGACAGAGTACCTGAGGTCCAAGGAGTTAATACCGTAGTCATCGCTTGCATCAGCCGCAATCAATACTTCTTGAACTGCATTTGCACGCAAATCCCGCCCGGGTTCCTTGAGTGTGATATCTGGTCTGGAATCCTCAATCGGCGTGATCAAGTATGTACGCGGGAAGCGGTTTTCGCGTGTCTGTTCATCGCGCAACTGCACCGTATATCGATCCTCTTCCAAGAGATCAAACCTGCCCCTGAACTGGCCGGAGCCCACTCTGGAGAGCGCAATTTCGCCGCCGTTTTCGAGTGACAGCACAGCCGACTCTGTCACGTCGTTTGTTCGCACATTTACGGTTACACGTGACCCCTTCAAGCCCTCAATATCTCCTTCATTTTCCTGTGTGCGCACCGGAAGGTTTGCGTAATTCGGGGATTCGTAGGTGACATCGATTTGAGAAACTTCTGGAAATACGTACACCGACAGTTTGAACGGGTCCGTGCGATAGCGTCCTGCTTCAATGTAGTATTGTACGTCGTGCTGTATGTTTGAAATTTCAGCGAGATAGGCCCCGGATTCCCTTCCGGCGGTCATGGGCTGACGTGCCCATTCTCCGCCGGGGTCCTGATGCACAAGCACAATGTCATCCCGTTCACCTGAGCGCAATGTTGCAATGATGGGTACGGTTTCTCCCTGATCCACCTCAACATTACCTGGAGAAACGGTCATATAGGGTGTACGACCACTGGTTTGCGGGGGCGTATCCAGCTGCAGGCGATCCAGTTTTGTAAGTCCGACCACTAAAGAGGCGCAGGCAATGGTTAGCGAAGATGCAATCCACAAACGTGCACGCAGGCGTCCGATCATGGAGCGCGGTGCCAAGTTTCTAACCTGTTGTGCAGCGTCTTGCAGTAGGGCAGTTACGATCTCCTGGTCGGCTTTGCCGGGTGCTTGCACGGCGCTGTTAAGCCGGTCCTCCAGATTGGGATTATTCTCTTCAATAAAAAGTGCGACCTGTGCGTCAGTGATTTGCGCCGAGCGTCGCCGAAGCAGAACGAACATAGCGGCCGGGACAAGTACGGCCAGTACCAGCACTCCGGAAAGCATCCATTCCCCGAGGTAGGGCCGGAACCACAGGACGGCAAAAAGAAGTAGGCTGCATGCCGCGATACACATTGCCAGATGCTGTCGCAATGCTTGACGGCTGAATTGTTTCTGAACCTCAGTAATGAGTAATCGGACAGAACGATTCTCCTTGGACATATGCCTATCGCCTTGTGGCGAGTATAGTTTCAAGTGCAAATACCCCAATCATTATCAATAGCACAATTCTCCAGAGTTTTTGTTCTTGCTCAGCCGCCTCCAAAGGTTGTGGCTCAAGCACTGGTTCGGTTGATCGACTTGCAAGAGCCGCATATACTTCTTCAAAGTCTCTAGCCGAAAGGATGCTTTCCGAGGGGCTGATATTTACCGAGAACGGTTGGGATGTTCCGTTTAGCCTCGCGTCATAATGACCGGGCAGGTCTGTGTTCTGGAATGTCCCTGTCCCGGTAGAGTAAAATCCCACTCTGAAGATATCTCCTTCAGGGTTTGCGATTTCCATTTCACTTCCTGGTGTACCGTTGAAAATAACGGCTTCTCCGATATTAAATTCGCGTCCTGTACTGGATCCGGGGTTTGCGTACTTGGCGATTTCATACAGTAGAGGCAGGAACACTTCGCTTAGGGGCAGGTCATTCCAGCTGGTGCCAAGACTCGACGTAAATACAAGAACGCGCCCCTGACCGAGGGATTGTTCAATAAGGAGCGGATCTCCAGTGTCAAAGGTTGCGAGCACATTTGCGGTGGAATCGGGGGTAATCTCTACGTAACGCCGGAAACGGGGTCTGAGTACAGCCCCGGAACTGTGTTGCGCTAGTGATGTGAAGATTGGATGTTGGTGGTCAATTTCCGCGATGATCGCATCAGCGCCTTGGCGGTCGCGTGCATTTACCGGTCCCACGGCTGTGCCTGCCCCCAGTAACGATGTCTGTTGCAGGCTTCCCTCATCAAAGGCCAGAAGGACCGTGCCACCGCTGTTCGCAAAATTCTCAAATACCGAAAAATCGCTGGCAGACGCAAGGCCGGTGGTCGTAACGATCAACAGGTCCGCGGCACTTAATCGGGTAGGGCGCGGTCCGGCATCAAACCGGTACATACTTGCGTCCTGGAGATCGAATGCGCTTTCAAGGAAGAAGGCATTGCGCATACCTGGACTCCCATCCACCACAAAGATGCCTGAACGTGTTTGAACGCTGTAGGTGAAGTAATGCCGATCATCGGGCCCGGGTACCGGGTCATCCACATGTAGATACCCCTGATAGAGGCCAGTACGATCTACAAGTTGCTGGAATGAGGGTACAGTTCCACTATAGTTGGCAACATTTTCTTCGTCAATACTCAGTGTTACATTTCCGGTTATCGGCATGCGGGCATTGAATCGCACGGAGACCAGATCCCCGCGGCGTTGCTGGCTGAGTTCAAAGTTTTCGAAGAACCTGTTTTCTGAAACCTGATCCCCCACTTTGATGGGTTCGACAGTTATATCTTCTGGCAATTGCAGGTTTTCCAGTGCCGGACTGAATGCCGATTGCTGGAAATCAGAAATCAATACGATCTTACGATGCTCGAATCTGGCGTCTTGAAGGATGTCCACGCCGAGACGAAGTGCAGGATAAAGATCAGTCGTGCGGTAGCCGGGGGATTGTGCACGAAGGGCGGCTTCGTGCACTGATACATCACGTCCAAGAGCGGTTAACTGCTCAGCGGCATCACTAAAGGTTACCAGAGCCCACTCATCTCCTGTTTCCAGTTCTGCGCGAGCAAGCTGTACTCCTTCTTCAAATCTGGAATCGTGTTGCATACTGTAGGAGACATCCACTAGAATGGCAACGGACTCGCGTTCGGTTTCCAGGAGGAACGGCAGTTCGTCGGGAGGAATGAACGGGCGTGCAAACAGGAGTGCCAGCAGTACCAGTGCAGTTGCTCTAAGGAGCATCAGAAGGATATCCTGCAGCTGTCGCCGGCGCACCCGCTGAATGGGCGTAGCCTCCAGAAACATGTGTGTACTGAACGGAACTTCTCGGGCTCGCAGCCTCCTCACGAGATGCAGAAGTACCGGTACTAGAGCAGTGAGTCCCGCAGCCAGAAAAAGAGGAGTTATGAAGGACACGGCCGTTTAGGTTCAGGCTCTTCGCCGTGCACGGGCGGAGAGATAATGAAAGAGTGCGGTATCCAGTGGTGCGTCGGTCTGGAGCACAGCGTAGTCTGCCTGGAGCAGTCCGCAGGTACGACGTATGCGATTCTGATGTGCCTGAAAATTCTCCCGGTACCGGATCCTTGCTGTCTTGGCGTCAATCAGCATCTTGGCATCCGACTCAAGATCCAATAGTTCCACAACATCTTTGAAGTCAAAATTGATTTCCTGCGGGTCCAGCACCTGAAAAACCAGCACGTTGTGACCGGTAAAATGAAAATGTCGCAGTGCGCGCTCAATGGTTTCAATATCCGTAAAAAGATCGCTGATCAGTATAACGAACCCGCGTTTACGGTGGCGCTCGGCGACCGCATTGAGCGAGCGTTCCAGATCAGTAGCGGCTTCAGGCTGTGCATCTTCCAGTGAGCGAAGCAGCAGGTGCAGGTGTGCGCGACTGGATCGCGGAGGCAAATGTTTTCGGATTTGTGTGTCGAACAGGGTCAGACCGCAGGCATCCCTTTGACGATTGGCGAGCCAAGCAATGGCTGCGGCTAGAAATCGACCGTAGTTGAGTTTGCTCTGTCCGCCGGAGGAATAATCCATTGAGCGACTCATATCCAGGAGGATATGCAGGCGGGTATTGGTTTCGCCTTCAAATTCTCGTACAAAGTAGCGATCTGTTCGTGCAAATACCTTCCAATCCACCCGTCGTATGTCATCTCCGTACACATATGGACGATACTCCATAAAGTCAACACTGAACCCCTTAAAAGGGCTTCGATGGAGTCCGGCAAGAAAGCCCTCGACCACAGAGCGAGCCAAGAGTTCTAGCGAAGAGAGCCGAGCCAAGACATCGGGGTCAATAAAGCGTGTTGCAGCTTGTGCCATGCAGTCAGTCGGTTATTCTCCAGAAGGCGATACCCCCTGTCTGTTGTCCTGCCTGTAGTGAAGCTATACGGGCAGCAGTGGTCAGGTTGATTACGTCTACTGCTCCAGGTGTAGCTCCAGTTCCTTCCGAAGTAACAAATGCATATTGGTTGTCGGGAGCAATTATCACACCATGCGTAACTGGTTGAGAGCTCGGAACCCGGGCTCGTTCGGTGCCCGTCGACAGATCAAATATACTGACGGCTTGCGCGCTCTTCAATGTGGCAACCAGCGTTTTTCCGTCCGGGGAAACAGCAAGGTTGTATGGAGCTCCTGGAGCATTTAGACGCGCAGTTATTCTTCCTGCTTCCGTATCAACGATCAAGATTTGATCTGCGCCATTGGCCGCTACGTACGCCAGGGGTTCATCGGGGTGGATTGATACCCAAGTCGGTTTGGCTCCTTGTCCAAGCGGGATGTCGCGAATGACATTCAGATTCAGTGCATCCAGTTCAAAAAGCGCACTGTTCATCATTGCCACAGAGTAATGTCGTCTACCATCGGGGCCAAATGCTGAACCATGAGGCATGATGCCTGTGGTAATCCGGCCTACTTCCAACATGGCGTCCGGATCAACCACAGAAATTGAACTGGGCTCCGGGTTGCCATGCAGGTTAAAATTGGCTACGTACAACAGGCCTGTTTGCGATGAAACGGCCATAGAAGCGGGAAACATTCCCAGCGTTACGGTTCCCGTGGGGCGGTTATCGGTGGTTGAATAGCGTACAACTTTACCGAAGGGTTGTCCATGTGCGATGGATACGAACCAGTGTTTACCATCCAGGTCAACAGCAAGTCCATGGGGACCTTCGATCTCGGTATGGATAGTGCCTACGGTGACCGTTTCGAGAATGGAGAGTTCTTTGCCGTCAAACTGAATGAGCATAACGGTGTCGTCAGACTCGTTGGCCACATACATCGAGTATGTCTGTGAGAAAACTGCTGTTGTTTCTCCAAGCAGTGCGATAAGCACAACAATAGCTAGGGTGCGCATCATGGCCAGCAGCGTAGGTCTAATATTGGCTTGTGAACGGATAGAATGCAGATTTAGTTGTTTGGTGATAGCTGGGGAGTATATGTTGCGATCCATGGCGAGGGAATTACTGAGAGAGGGCATTCTCGTTCCGGTTGGCGTGCACTTTATGAAACAGCGGGTATTCTTCGTGGTCTCAATGCATGATAGACGCAGGACATTATGCACAACATCCTTCCCGTCTTACGGGTTCGGTTGAATGCGCGGGGATTATTGCCGATGAGAACGCATTACCATGCACGAAATGACCTGCTCGGGACAGCCAGCCTCCGGCAATTATGTATTCAAATGAAATTGCCCTAAATTCATGCGACCAGACCATCTATAGGTTTACTCAATAAAATCGTTTGCGAAACGCCAGGATGACAGATATATCGCAAAAGCATAGCGATTTGCAGCTACACGATCCAGGGCATGTTTTCTTTTTCCACCCCTGCGGGCTCGACGACCTCGATGGTGCAGCCACAGATGGATTGACCGAACCATTCCTGTTGGGAGATTTGAGCATTGCTCAGCGGCTGGAAACTGAGGCCATTCTCGTTATTGATGCCCACGCGCTTGGTGACGTGCAGTCGGTAGGCTCCGTATACTGGGCGAGTATAGTGCCACCGGAAGCAATTCTGAATGCGGTTCCATATTCTCCGCCATGTGAGGTGTTGGCGGCGGGCGGTATCGTTCGACACCAAGACACAGATGAGGTGCTATGTATCAGGCGCAACGGAGTGCTGGATCTACCGAAAGGTAAACTTGAGGAAAATGAATCCATTTCGGCATGCGCAGTGCGGGAAGTCCGGGAAGAGACCGGAATTGCCGACTTGTGTCAGGGAAAGTTACTGGGTACCACGGTGCATGGATATCATCGTGGTGGACGATTTAAGATAAAAGCTTCCTATTGGTATGCTTTTACTTCCAGCGCAACTCAGTTTGTACCCGCAGAAGAGGAGGCGATCAGTGCCGTTTACTGGGTGCCCGAGGAACAGGCAGTGAGAAGGCTGGGCTATGCAACCCTGCGTGGGCTATTGATCAAACTTCGATCTATCACGCACGAGCGGGGCGAACCCTGAGCACGCCATCAGTTATTTCCACTGAGGACTCACCTTGCAGGATTCGTAGCAGGTCTTGGCCCACCACTTCCCATCTCCAGCCACTGAGTAGAGGGATATCCCTTTTATCAGGATTCTGGATCAGTCGTTGTAGTGTCTTGGACGTTGCAAGCAACTCTGCATCTATATTGTACTCAAGAGCGCGGCGACTAACCACCGCCTGTAACAGTCGAAACTGGGGCTGTTTCTTGTCTGGGAACGGATGAGTCATGACAGCTTCGGGACACGCGGGGGTTGGCGTGTCAAGTGCCTTGGCGACTACACTGGCCACCTGGGGTATATAACGGTGGGGCAGCGAGGAACAGGCGTTCCGTACGGCACCGGGAGTTTTATTCCGTCCTTTGGCCAGACGGATAATTTCTTTATCATCCAACAGCTTTTTGAGGGTGGTTCTGGTCCTCAGTGCGGTATCAAATCGCCAGTTTACAACTGCGGCCACCACTGCACGCTGCTGTGGCTTAAAACCGTAGGTACTTGGTGATTGCAGGACACGTTCAGTGGGTGATGGTTCCAGGTATTGGCTCGGATCGTCAAAACGAGACATGTCCTCTTCAATCCATGCCATGCGACCGGTACTATGTGCCCGTGAAAGGAGTGCTTTTCGAATCCGATGCAAGTACAAAACATCCCCCTCCGCATACCTTATTTGCGCTGCTGACAGTGGCCGACGGCGCCAATTCGATTGCTGTTGTTTTTTTGAGATATTAACGCCACAATAGTGCGCAACCAGCCCGGACAATGAGTTCCGGGAACTTATACCAAGAAGACGGGCCGCAATTCTTGTGTCAAAAATATTCTTTGGGGTGGCTCCTGACGCTCTTGATAAGAGCACAAGGTCCGGTGCTGCGTCGTGCAGTATCTTGACGATATCCTGCCGCTCCAGAACGGAACTGAGCCTATTCAGATCATCAAAAGCCAGCGCATCTATCAAGTGAATTTCCCCGGTGCTGAGGCCAACCTGCACGATGGCCAGTGTGAACTCCGGTTGTTTGATGGCAATATACTCGGTGTCCACGGCGATGCAGGTATCTTTCTCCATCTTAGAACACAGCTGCGACAGAGCTCGAGGTGTGTCAGTCATAATATCGGAGCAGACGGATATTCAGCGAGTTCAATCGTTGATCGGCCAAATTTTTTCTTGTCAAGTATTGATTTGGTGCGTAAATTCCCAAACTACTGAGGAAAAGTGAGGAAAAGCTATGCCATACATTGTTGCCGAACCGTGCATCAACTGCAAACACACTGATTGTGTTGAAGTGTGTCCCGTGGACTGTTTCTATGAGGGTCCAAATTTCATGGTCATTCATCCAGATGAGTGTATAGATTGCAACGCATGTGTTCCGGTGTGTCCGGTTGAGGCGATCTTCCCGGATGACGAGCTTCCAGAGGAATGGCAGCACTACGAGGAGTGGAATCTATACCTGGCCGAAAAATGGCAGGAACAGGGCTACAACATAGTGGAGCGCACGGAACCACTGCCGGATGCCGAGGAATGGAAATCCAAGGAAAAGTCCGAGGAGGATATCCTTGAGTGGGACGTCTAGGTTCCGGCTGAATAATCTATTGCGTAAGCTTCCTGTTCAGGTGTGAGCTTATCAATTGAGAGGCCCATTGTACTCAGTTTTAAACGGGCGATCCGCTCATCTACGGAGGTGGGCAGATCTATGACCGTGTTTGGCAGTTCTGTGCCGTTCTCCTTGGACTGGATGAGGCTCAGATGAGTCATAAATTGATTTGCAAAACTCATATCCATTACCTCTGAGGGATGACCCTCAGCTGCGGCAAGATTGACCAGTCGCCCATCAGCAAGTACGTAGATTCTGTTGCCGTTCGTGCCGGTATACTCTCGATTATTCGGACGGAGATCCCGCGTTTTTGTTGATATCTCAGCTAACTCGATCAGGTTCAATTCTACATCGTAGTGTCCGGTGTTGCAAACGATCGCTCCGTCCTTCATCGATGCAAAATGTTTACCGCGGATCACATCCTTCATTCCTGTAGCGGTAACAAATATATCTCCTATGCGCGCAGCTTCATCCATGGGCATCACAAGCATTCCATCCAGTGTAGCTTTGAGTGCTGATGCAGGTCGCACTTCCGTCACAATCACATTAGCTCCCATCCCGCGTCCCCGAGTCGCAACGCCGCGACCACAGTGACCATAGCCAGCAACCACCAGATTTTTCCCGGCTAACAGCACGCCACTTGCACGCAGGATGCCATCGAGCGTTGATTGTCCAGTGCCATAGACATTGTCGAAGTCCCACTTGGTTTCGGTATCGTTCACGGCATAAACGGGATAGAGCAGCTTCCCATCTCTTGCCATGGCCCGCAGCCGCTGTACGCCGGTTGTGGTCTCTTCACTGCCGCCGATGATGTGTTGTGCCAGATGCGGGAAACGTTTGTGGATCGTAAAGATCAGGTCTGCTCCGTCGTCCAGGGTAGTGTCCGGTGCTTCGTCAATCGTACGGTCGATGCTCCAGTAGAATTCTTCTACATTCTGCCCGTACCAGGCATAGATTTCGATCCCGCCGCACGCGAGTGCTGCGGCAACTTCGTCATTTGTAGACAGAGGATTGCAACCGCTCCAAGATACCTTAGCTCCGCATGCAACCAGGGTTTCAATCAGAACGGCGGTTTCTTTGGTCACATGCAAGCAGCCGGTGACCTTATAGCCCGCAAATGGATTGGATCGAGCATATTCTTCGCGCAATCGCATGAGTACAGGCATTCGGCTTTCGGCCCATTCAATGCGCATTCGGCCCTTATCCGCCAGACTTAGATCGCGAACTTTGTACTGTCCCTCTACGTGATTCATTGGTTGATTAACTAGACTAATGGGGAACGCTCAAACCCGTATGATTCCTACTCGTTCGTTTATCGGATGAGCGTCATTGATTGCTGGGATATGCTGGTGCCAGCTTCCATTCTAATCCAGTACGTTCCAGGTGCTAGATGACGCATGTTCACGTTGACTGCATATCCCCCGGCCTCATGTGCACGATCAACGACCGTCAGCACTTCCTGGCCAAGTATGTTGAAGATTGTGATCTGCACCGGCATAGCTTCCGGCAGAACGTAGCTGATGTTTGTCTGGTCACTGAACGGGTTTGGGAAATTTGGATAGAGCACAAGGTCGGTGAATGTCGGGATAACCGGTGTATTCTCCGTCATCAGATAGTACTCGGCATTCAGAATCTTCCAGAAGTTTCCGTTTGACTGCTGACTGCTACTGTTGTTAATTAAATCCAGGCGAAGTTGATAGGGTTGATTAAGGGGTCCAAGATCAAACCAAGACTCAATCATTGACGGAGATTCACCTGCAAAGATAACTTCTCCGCTTTCCGTTCTCGCCGGATATCCGTTACCGGGTATAAGTCTAGTCCAGGTGGAGCCTCCATCTTCGGTCACACTTACGTATGCCGAATTTCCCTGGTCCAAGTAATAGGAGTGCTGCAACAGCAGCATCGTGCGCTGCGAATTTTCTGAAAAGTAGACGGGCTTGAGTACTATGGAGGATTGCTGCTGCGAAGCAGGTGCCTCCGCAAGGTAACCGTCATCAGAAAACTCCCAATCTCCACTGATATATGCGTCAGGCAGCGCCGCGACAGGGCTGTGTGTGGCGAGATACAATTTCATTAACGTTCCGGGGGGATCTCCACCGGGCGTACGAACATTGCCGTCAAAGTCTCTAACCGTTATGTGATACCCCAGCGCGCCGCTCTGTTTTGAACTGGGCACGGGAACGTCTGCATAAAACCAGTTCGAGGCTTCCAGTACAGGTCTGAACCGGTAGACTCCCAAGGCTTCCAGACGTGAATCCTCAACTTCATAAAGATTCAGCCGGACGGATTCTATGCCGGTGTCATCTTCGGCAGCCATTTGAATATGCGTAACAGGTTCGCCATACCTGACGAAGCCGTGCTCAAATGGAGCATACAAAATCTCTGGGGATATCCGATCCACGGGGGGATCCGCCAGGACACGTACACCCCGGATTGCCCACCCCGCATAATTGTGTGTAGTAGATTCCGAATTGCCAATTCCTGTACCAAACGCTAGGCGCGTACTGACCTCAAACCGAAAAACATCTTCGGGCGCATCTGGAAGCGGCACACGAACGCGACGCCAGCCAAAACTGGAGCCCCCAAAGGCCGGAGTTCCAGACAGCGGGTTCCCACGCGTGTGGTCCACGACTCCGTTATAACCCCATTGTGGTTCGGCGACCGTCCAGAATTGACCGCCGTCCGTAGAAATTTGAATTTGGCCACCATCATAAACTATACCGCCCATGTCTCCCGGGCCAGGGACGCCGGTATGTTCAAAATCATACCAGTGCCAGAATTCCAAGTGTGCGTTGGGGAATCCGGCGACATTGACCTCGGGCATAGACAGCAGGCTCAGCGCAGACTGATCACTGTAGGACGCATCCGGGTCGGTTACCCAGAGTGGCCCTGTGTACCCGAAAATAGAATCATCCGGGGCCCATTCACCAGAGGTTAGTCCGGGCCACTCTGAAGAATTCCATGCTCCGATCTCATTGGGTCCGGGAATCACATCAAGTCTCAACTGAGCTTCTCCCTCAAGAGGAAAGTAAGCGACGTTGGGTGGCTCGGCCTCGTCGTAAGCAAGCACCCGATACTCCATCCAGATCCCGGGTACAGATATTCCTGTATTGCTGGCCAACGGTGGTATGCCGGAATAGGTATCATTTCCCCCGTGGCTAAGAAGAAGAACCCCGCTTTCGGTCTCCTGATCGCTGGCGTTGGTCCTTGTGTATAGGATTTCAGCTTTCGATACGGCTTCATCGTCCGTCACCTGGACAGAAATGGTTAGGGGGATCTGGGCCTGCGTTACATGTGTGACAGGAGTGTAGAGAATCTCAGGCGGCTGTGTATCCGGTCCCAACTTCACACGGAAGAGCTCATCAGGCGCAGACATGGGGAGTTTCATGGAACCGACATCCGTAGACGCCTGGATATAGTACTCCAGGGACTGCGTGTTGGCGGGCACTGTTATCTCGGCTTTCCAGGTCTGCTGGCTTTCGTTGACCATGTTTTCCGTCAAAAAATTTCCCGAGTTCAGGCGATAGGTCACCGCTGCATTGATGATCGAAAAACCAAGTGCTTCAATGTCAGCCTCAAATAGAACTGGAGAACTAAAGTCGATATGGCGCGGAGGTGGCGTGTGTACAATTACGGGTATGCCTGTGGCAGGCCCCAAGAAACCCCGGTGCGCGAAGACATCATAGATTTGGCCCGAGTAAAGTTTGTCGTAAAGCGCATCATCAACCAGCAGCAGAGCCTGAACCATATCTGCCAGCGTAAAATCACCTGCCAAGTAGGGGAAGGCAGCAATATGCATGCGATCCGTCACTTCACGTCCGATACGTCCCCAGAGTTCCATCATGAGGGCGGACCATGTTTGCGCATAGTAATAAAAATCACAACTCAGGCTACAATCGTTTTCGATCGTATCATAGTGAGCATTACCATCGGCGCGTCTTCCGCCCCAGAAGACGCCGTCCCAAGGAAAGACATCTCGCCAGTCTCCCATCGGGACTTGGCCAGACTCCATAAGGTGTCTGCGATATGAGACCGCCCAGTAGTCTGAGAATCCTTCTGCCAGTACCCCCGGCTCTCCAGAGATCCGGGGGTGGAAGCCCATATGTTCATACATAACTGCATGACCAAACTCGTGAAGAATCACGCCGGCATCCTCTGCGTCGTCGGCTCCACCATCTCCAAAGTGCAAGGAATTAGTCCAGTACTGGAAGTAAGATTGATCTTCCGCGAGTGCGTGAGGATCTACCCTTACAGGGATTGAAGGTGGGGGATGTCCGAGATTCAAGCCTTGTATGTAGCGTTGGCTTTGGTCAATGAAGTGGTATGACATAACGGCTTCAAAACGCTTGTCGTTTCGCGTGTACTTGAAGCTGTTCTGATCGCTCTCTTCTGGAGCGTGAGAACCTATGATTCTCACCCATGGTCCATTCAGCCGGTAAAGCCCGTCGCTTGAGCTTTTCTCAATGTCCCGAAGGTTTTCGGTGATCAACAGGTTGTTCAGTGCGTCGCTGTCCTGGTCGTTGTTGTCTACATATATTCCCCCGTAGGGTTGACCCGAGGCGGTCAGGGGGTCATACATCCATACGGATCCCTGCCCGGAGGGGTGCTGATCAGTTCCTTCCGGGCCTTGGGGATGGTTATGTGGGGTGGACATCCCCTCTGTGTGTGCACGAGAGAATATGCGCAGGTCCATCAACTGAATCAGCGCTCCCGTGTTTGCATCCAAAACAACCTCCCATTCTCCCGGAGAGGAATCCGGCCAGACGATAACGCGCCAGACTAATCGGGGCGGGTTGTCGGGAAGCACAAGGAGATCGGGTGTCCTTGAACTTGCGCCTGTTTCAGAAACCGCACGTTGCGCCAGAGATTCAGCCTGGGTAGCGTTTAATGCAGGTACAGGGTTAAAGGAAGTAATGTTTTCCAGATGAAGAGCATAGCCGCTGATCACCATAGTCGGCAAGCCTGCTCTGTCCAGGTTTACATGCACAAAGCGCCCATATACTTTGACGCTGGCCAGCGTTTGCTGAAAGGTGAGATGCTCTGCACCGAGGGATTGTTTTTCGCTGACCAGTTCAAGGACTTCAGGTGTGTCTATACCGAATCGGGCACCATCTTCGGCCAGCCATTTGCGCGCGGTCGCCTCTGCGGTGGCTTCCGGGGTTATTGTCGGGGTTAGCTGATAAGCTGCTCGAAAAATTCCGAGCTCCTCATCAATCCGGCCGTTCTGTACGCGCGTACTAGGGATATTGCCCCAGACATCCTCGGTTACGACGGCAGCCTGGGAGGCTGCCGGGAGCGACTGTACTGCGACAGAGCGATCCTGGGCCTCTGCAAGGAAAGTGCAGGGGAGTATGAAGGCGAATACAATGAGGGCCTTGTACTCCATACTAAAAGACCGGTCATTTATGCTGCTGCAGACTTGGTGTAGACGCGGAGTTTCTCTACCGCATCCTGTTGCTCCCACGGGAAGTCACTGCGACCGAAATGACCATAAGCGGCAGTCTTCTGGTAGATGGGCTGTTTGAGTCTGAGGTCATTGATGATGCCCGCGGGACTCAAATCAAATGTCTCCTGTATGATTTCGGTCAGATCGTTATCCGAGAGTCCATGTGCTACAGTGCCGGACGAGTCAACATATATGGAGACCGGCTCGGGTTTGGCGATTACGTAGGCGAGTTGGATTTCAACCATTCCGGCTAAACCGGCAGCCACAAGGTTTTTAGCAACATAGCGTGCGGCATACGCAGCTGAACGGTCCACTTTTGATGGGTCTTTCCCACTGAAAGCGCCGCCTCCGTGCGCACCCCGCCCACCATAGGTATCCACGATAATTTTGCGGCCGGTTAGTCCGGCGTCGGCATGTGGTCCGCCGAGTACGAACTGTCCTGTACGGTTGACATAAAGTATCAACTCATCGTCTCTGAGATGGGAAGGAATTACACGTGGCAGCAGGTGTTTTTCTATGTCCGCCTTGATTTGGTCCTGTTCGACAGCGGCATCATGTTGTGTGGCAATAACTACGGTGTGAATCCTCTGCGGGACCCTTCCTGTATGGTCGTACTGAACGGTCACCTGACTTTTCGAATCTGGACGCAGGTATGGCATAATGGATTCAAACTTGCGGATTCGGGCTAGTTCCTGCACAAGTCGGTGGGCGTACATCAGGGGAATTGGCATGAGTGACGAATCATCTTCGCGGCAGGCAAACCCGAACATCATGCCTTGGTCCCCTGCGCCCTTTTTTCCGATCCCCTTAGATATATCGTCACTTTGTCCATGAATGAGATCGGTCACGCAAACCGAGTTGGCAGCAAAGTGCAGATCAGGGTACGTATACCCGATTTGGCGAAGAACTTTGCGCACGACTGATTCGTGGTCCACCTGTGTCAAAGCACGGGTTTCGCCGGCCAGGATGACATTATTGGAGGTAACCATTGTTTCAACAGCGACACGGCTGTTTGCATCCTGTCTCAGATATTCGTCCAGGATGGCGTCAGAGATCTGGTCTGCGATCTTGTCTGGGTGTCCCTCGGACACTGACTCAGATGTAAATAAGTAGGCCATTTAGCGTGACATGTACGTATAAAGAAGACTAGAACCGTTATGCGGTATGTCTGGTTCAATTGGGGCAATTAGCGGTTCAACTCACTAAGCGGTAAAAATCTCACGATTTTGCCGTAATTTTGTGTCCCAGCGCTGTTTAAGATCGTGCGCTGTGTGCTTTTATCATCAAGACAAAAGAAAATAGCAATGGCAGGATTGGAAGATAGGGTCAAGGCAATAGTAGCAGACAAGCTAGGCGTAGACGAAGACAGCATTCAGGAGAGTGCCTCTTTCACTGACGACCTTGGAGCAGACTCCCTTGATACCGTTGAATTGATCATGGAGTTTGAGAAAGAGTTTGACATAAGTATTCCAGATGAGGATGCTGAGACGATCGCCACCGTTGGAAAAGCGATAGAGTACCTCGCCGAAAAGGTCGTTTGAGGACTCCTTACCGGACACTTTAGGCATGACCATTGCACACAAATCGCGTCGTGTCGTAGTGACGGGGATGGGGGCGCTGACCCCCCTGGGGCATTCTTCAGATGTCTTCTGGGAAGGGTTGATGGAGGGTAAGAGTGGTGCAGCGCCCATCACCCACTTCGACGCAGAGAACTTCGCTACCAAGTTTGCTTGCGAAGTAAGGGGATTTGATCCTCTAGATCATTTGGATCGGCGTGAGGCGCGGAAGATGGATCCGTTTGCCCAGTATGCGGTGGTTGCCGCCGCGCAGGCGGTGGAGCATTCAGGTCTGGAGCCGGATAAGATGTCCCAGGACGAGCGGGATCGAACTGCCGTAGTCATCGGTAGCGGGATCGGGGGACTTCAGGTTTTTCATGAGCAGACGGAAAGCTACATCAAGCGTGGTCCTCGCCGTATCTCCCCGTTCTTTATTCCGAAGCTGATTCCAGATATCGTCAGTGGACATGTTTCGATTCGCTACGGGTTCCGCGGCCCCAATTACTGTGTAGTCAGCGCTTGTGCTACTGGTAATAACAACATAAGTGATGTGTTCATGATGATGCAGCGCGGTATGATTGATGCAGCATTGTGTGGAGGGGCTGAAGCTGCAATCAGCGAGTTGGGGATCGGAGGCTTTAATGCTCTCCGGGCGCTTTCAACACGTAATGATGATCCTGCGACGGCCAGTCGCCCATTCGATAAAACCCGCGACGGGTTCGTGCTCGGCGAGGGAGCCGGGGTGCTTGTGATTGAATCACTCGAGCGTGCACAGGCCCGCGGAGCAAACATTTATGCCGAAATCATTGGGGTTGGTATGAGTGCTGATGCTAATCATATCACGGCTCCAGACCCGAACGGGCATGGCGCAATGCTCGCGATGCGCAATATGCTGGCTGACGCACATTTGAAGCCCGAAGATGTTGATTATCTCAATATGCACGGGACTGCAACACCATTAGGGGATATTGCCGAGACTAAGTCCGTGAAACAGGTCTTTGGCGAGCACGCCTACGAGATGAACGTCTCTTCCACCAAGAGTATGACCGGACACTTACTCGGTGCGGCAGGAGCAGTCGAGGCTATCGCAACGATTCAAGCGATCTGTAATGACATGGTGCCTCCGACGATAAATTTCGTTACACCAGATCCAGATTGTGATCTCAACTACACATTCAATAAGCCGCAGAAACGTCGAATAGATGTGGCGGTGTCCAATGCGTTTGGTTTTGGCGGTCACAATACATCGGTAGCTTTCCGAAAATTTGTAGCCTGAGTCAGGTCTACCCAGCAGTCGCAGGGTACCCTACCTGATTTTCTGGACTGCTTTGATCCGTATTACCACAGTGTAGGAGTGTGAGGTCTTGGCCGCGCACGGCCGAGCCGGCATTGCCAGTTCAGGGGGAGTTTGGTGAGGAGTGGATATATCTGTAACTGAGGGCGGGGGTCTATTCATGCCGCTGCGCCGCGGTTGGTGCAGTCTGTTCGCTGGCAGTGGCCATACAGGTTGAGTGCATGTCGCTTGATCTCGAAGGTATAGATGTCCGCGACCATTTCCTGGATCTTCTGGATGCGTGGATCACAAAACTCCATGACATGGTGACAATCCAGGCAGATCAAATGATCATGCTGCCAAAAGCGGAAGGAGGGTTCATATTTGGCCTGCGAGTTTCCAAACTGATGGCGGACTACGAGGTCGGAATCCAAAAGCAGACTTAGCGTATTGTAGACTGTCGCACGACTGATCGAGTGTTTTTGCTGCTTCAGTTGAAGGTACAGCGTATCTGCATCTATGTGTCCCGTGGCATCGTATATGGCATCAAGAACGACAAGTCGCGCCTGGGTTTGCCGCAGGCCCCTACGTTTTAGAAATTCTATAAAAAGGACGCGGACTTCTTTGCGCTGATCTGGGGAGAGTCTCGACAATGCAGTACTGGGTGGTTGATGTTTATACCTTACACGGGGGAATCCAGCGTGTTCCAGTAAACAGAGTTACTATAGTACGCTGAAATCCTGTTTTCTTAGGGAGAAAAAACACCCCGTTCATTTGAAGTTTCGGGTGTATTTGCGTAACTTAGGTCTGCGCTGAATAAGCCCCATTGAGGCAATTCAATGAGCATTTATTATGATTACAGAGACGACGATTCGTCTGAGGGTCAGAATATCAGGGCCTTGATCAGTGCTTTTGAGCGCAGGAGTCCGGAGACGTATTTTGATGTTGATTCGCTTGATAAAATTGCGTTTCACTACTTTGAATCCGGTCGATTTGAGGAGGCACTTTCTGCAATAGATCAGATTCTGACGGTTCAGCCTTTTTCTGCATATACTTGGCTCAAGCGAGGTGTCTTGTTGGGTAATCTGTGCCGTTATGAAGATTCCCATCAGTCATTGGAAAAAGCGCTCAGCCTCAATCCCCATGACAGCGAGATTTTGCTCAATATGGGCCTAACTCTTGAGGCACTCGGGTGCGATGATGAGGCGGTCAAGCGTTTTGATGAGGCCGTTCGTCTGGATCCGCTGAATGAGGATGCCAACTTCCATCTGGGGTGTGCATCTGCCCGATTGGGCAGGATTGAAGAGGCGGTTGCTAACCTGCAGATGTGTGCAGATCGAAACCCGGAGCACCAGGATGTGTGGTTTGAGCTTGGTTATTGCTACGATATTCTTCAGGATTTCGAGGCGAGCCTGGGAGCCTATTCCCACCAGATTGATTTAGATCCGTATTCGTGCGAAACCTGGTTCAATAAGGGGGTGGTGTTGACGAAGCTTGGACGGATGGAAGAGGCATTGCACTGCTATGATCTCACCCTGGATATCGACCCAGGCTTTATACCGGGTTACCACAATCGAGGCAACACACTGGCTCTGTTCGGGCGCTTTGAGGAGGCAATAGAGTGTTATCAAGAGATTCTTGATCGCCTGGGTGATGACGCACAGGCATATTGCAATATGGCGCTCGCTGCCGCAGAGTTGGACGAACTGGATCGCAGTATCCGCTTGTTTCGGAAATCGCTTAGTATCGAACCTGACTTTGCCATGGCATGGCATGGATTAGGTTGCTGCTATACGGAGCTCGGACGCCATCGCTTGGCGGTTAGGGCGCATACGAAGGCTACCGAGCTTTCTGGAGATAATCTGGATTTCTGGTGTTGCAGGGCTGACGCAGAATTAATTGCAGGATACAAACGGAAGGCAGTTAAGTCGTTCAGGAGGATGACCGAGTTACTGCCTGATGATCATCGGGTCTGGATGGAGTACGCATCAGTACTGTCCCAAAACGGAAAGACACGCGAGGCGTGCAAGGCGTATGAGCGTGCAATCAAACTTGATCCGGAGTGCCCGACGACGTGGTATCAGTATTCTGAACTTCTATTTATGCTCGGCAAGGTTGATCTGTGCCTGGATGCGCTGTCAAAGTCCTTTGAGCTAAATCCAGAGTACAAGAAGCGGTTCAGGAAGCATTGTCCTCCGGAGATATACAATCATCCGCGTTTCAGAGAACGCGTCGGGATAGATTATTAAATAGTCTTGCACTGGATCAGGCGGCTATATGATTGGGTGCTCGGCTGGGCCGAGTCCTCCTATGGTGCGGTGGCGCTGTTTTTTCTGGCGGTGGCTGAGTCCGTATTCTTTCCTATTCCCCCGGATGTACTTTTGATTGCGCTCGCGCTGGGGCGGCGCAGGAAGGCATTGTACTTCGGACTGCTTTGCAGTGCAGGCTCACTTTGTGGGGGGATGATCGGATACGCACTTGGTCACTACGCATGGCTGACTCCTGATGGATTCACAGCGCTCGCACAGTTTTTCTTTCACAATATCCCCGGATTTAGTGAGGCAGTTTATGCGGACCTAGGACAGAGATTTGAGGAGTGGGGTTTCGTGATCATCTTTACCGCAGGTTTTACACCCGTTCCCTACAAACTCTTCACTATCAGTGCCGGCGCCTTTGCTATTTCCTTTCCCCTGTTCCTTTTGGCCTCAGCGATTAGCCGCACAGCACGGTTTATGCTCGTGAGCGCCCTGATCTGGCGCTTTGGAGAACCAGTTCGCGGCTTCATTGACCGCTACTTTAATTGGCTCGCAATTGCTTTTGCGGTGCTCCTTGTGGGGGGCTTTGCTCTGCTAAAGTTGCTTACTTGATCAGTACGACCTTCGTGCTAGTCACATATCGGTCTGTCTGAACCCGGATATAATAAGTCCCGCTTGGCAGATCCCCTGCGTCAAACGTCAGCGTATGCTCCCCCGCGGGCAATATTCCGAGGTGAATAACGTCAACGGATCGCCCAAGCAGATCAAGGGCTTCTGCACGCACCTCAGCCTGTTCGGGTAATGCAAGCACTGCGGATGTGGTTGGATTGAAAGGGTTCGGGTATGCGGAAGAAAGCGAAAAGGATTCCGGAATTTCCACCGATCCATCAATACTTGTAACTGTACCCAGCACCGGATTTAGAATAAATAGACCGTCGGGAAAACTACCAACAACTGTAGTGCCACTATCCGGGAAGCGAAATGAACTCCAGGCTCCGTCATAGGATTTGTTGTCGGAGTCTAGATGCGTGTCAAAGTGTGCCACCTCCTTGGGTCTTTTGATATCTGAAATATCCAGGATGCGCAGGCCGGTTGTATAGTTTGCCGCATATACGTAGTTTCCGTGCACATAGAGATTGTGATCAATTGATGAGGTCGAGTGATTGAATGAGGAGAAGTAGATCGGATCCTCAAGGTCTTGCAGGTCCCAAATAATCGTTCGTGTGTTGGGCAACCCATTGCTCTCATCAAACTCATCATTCATAAGGAAGTACCTGTGGTCGTCGGTAAGCCAGCCCTGATGTGAATACCCCACGGCCGGGTAGTCACTTATTGCCAGCGCCATAGGGTTTTGCTTGTCGGTCACATCGGCAATGCTGATGTGGGTTTCGTTTGATCCGATACAGATTTCTTTGCCTCGGTACTTCGCCTGTGGCCCGCGGTAGATTACGCACTGGACATCGTGTGTGTACCCACTACGAGATCTGCCGGTTTGCTTATCGGCAAAGCAGCCGGCGTAGGTTGGGTTGACCGGGTCTTGGAGATCCAAGATATGCAGTCCACGCCCGCCACATTGATCAAGCTGTACCATAGTATTCGAAAGTCTGTATCCCACGACGTATGCGAAGCCAGTCTCCTCATTTATGGCAATGTTGTGCGCAGACCTAATCGCTTCGTAGGCCGCAGTTTCCTCGAAAATGATGGGACTGCCACTGTAGGCGCGCAGTTGAGTCAGATCAAAGATCTGTACACCATTTGTGCTGACCCCATCAACCGTTACATACATGTGGTTCTTATAAACCTTCATATCACGCCAGAGAGAATGCACTTGTGGATCATGATCTGGTAGTTGGCCCACGTAAATGGGGTTCACAGGATCAGTAACATCAACAAAGACTACTGCAGCGCTAGAACCCTGGAGCACATACTCACGGTCTGAGTCTGGGTCAACCCAACCCCAAATGTCGTTTAGATATCTAACTTGCATATCCGCCATCGACAGTCGGGATAGCATGTCAACGTTCCTACATGCGTGGCCGGCTGCCACATTTGCATTACATTGCGTTTGTGAACCGACCACCGACGGTGATTGTGCACCGGCCGAATGCATGATAAAAAGGGTTAGGGCCGCGAGGCAAAGGTGACGTTTCATGAGATCTTGCCAGTTTAGATGGATCCAACTTTGGTAGAAAGAGGGTAGGATAGAATAACATACTCATAGACCACTGATAAGTGCAATTATGGTCGGTCTCCCTGAGTACTGAATTCTACGAGTAGAGGAAATTATTGGTGTCCGTACGAGTCAGTTTTCCTGTAACCGTCCGATAGGGTGAGTTGTGTCTTCCGAGGCGAGATGTCTCGAAGAGTCTGAGTGCATTCTCGAACTTATTGCACTCTGGCCTTCGTTCCGTTCGAGATATCGTGCTCACCGGCGTATCTTCAGGGTAATCTCCACAGCAGCAAAAAAGTGGATGCTTTCAATTTTCAGTGCGGACCGTGCCTTCACTAAATTTTTGGACGCATTTAGCTCGTCACTTGATTTTCTTCGAATTAAATGGCGCGCATGAAAACTGATAAAACTTTGGCGGAAGTTGTATTCAAACTCGATGACTAACGACCACTACTTGTTCGCATGATTTTGATACGCTGATGGGCGCCGGCGACTGGTTTGGTGTATCAGCAACTAGTTGCACCACAGCAGGGAAAAAGAGCGGTGTATCTCATGGTTGAATTTTTCACGCACTGAGGTACAACATTGTGGATCTTTGGCCTATCTGTTGAGGGTGTGCAGAGCGAAATAGCGCTGTCATTTGTACAGCATCCAGGATGCTAAACAATTATTATTTGTTGCGCAGGCTCGCCTGTGCCTGGGACGAGAGGCTTCCAGGCAGCACAGTTCTGGATGCCTGGTCCCATTCACCAGGAGAGTTGACCATAGCACTTGAACGGGATGGTGTTGTTACGGCGGCGTCATTCCTGACACACGCGCCGATTATCGGTGCATTCAGGCGTACAAAGGTGGGGCGCCCGAGACGCAACGTCAAACCCCTTTTACGTTCTCTGCACGGGCAGTCAATTGTAAAGATAAGGGTTTCGGAGAGTGACCGCGTTCTAACTTTGAGATGTACGGGAGGTCTTCAGCTTCAAGCGTACCTGTATGGGGCGCACGCCAATATTCTTCTGGCAGACAAGAAAGGCAAGGTGGCGGAGGCATTTCGCAAGTATGCCCCGGCGGAACTCCCTCCATTGCGTGCTGCGCCGGAGCCCACAAACATCGCAGAGTTTACAACACGCTGGAAGGATGCGCGTGGCAGTGCAGAGAGGGCCATCCAACGCGTTTTTGTGCGATTCAATAAGGATCAGGCCAGGGAAATCATGCAGTTGCAGCAGTTTAAAGGGCACAGTGCAGAGGCGCTCGAGCCTGCGCCGGTGTTTGAGGTGGCGCAGGCATTGCACGAACGGTTGATGAGTGCCCGAGGGCCCTTGTATGTATACAAGGATCCGGTCACAATCTCTCCTGTTCGCCTCGAGGCGCGAAAGGGACAGGAGGTATCTGTGTACAGCGATATAGACCATGGTCTCCATACTTACGCACGACACGCGCTTTCGGAAAGGGCTTATCGCTTACAGTACGAACCTCTACGAAAAAAGCTAGTGCGGATGCTAGATAAGGCTGAGCGTTCAGCCGCACGAATGAGGGTTGAGCGGTCCCGTCCCTCGCGTGCGGATGAATATGAACGACTAGGACATATTTTGATGGCCTCTCCGCCGTTGCCTGCAGGTAAGCACCGTGTGCGAATCCCAGATGCCTTCAATCCCGCAACAGAACTGACTGTATCGCTGGATCCGGCGCTGAACTCTCTGCAAAATGCTGAACGCTATTATTCGAAAGCACGCAAGGCGCGCACATCCCGCGCGCACCTGGACACGCTCATCAGGCAGGCTGAGGAAAAGGTAGAGTCATTAAAGCAGCAGTTGCAGGCATTGGAAAAAACCCGAACGCAGAAGGATATCAAAGCATTTCAGAAAACATACAAGCAGTCTGTTCGCCCAAATCAGCCTTTCAAGCGTTATGCTCTCGTGCCCCCCTACGAATTATGGGTTGGTCGTAATGCGAGGGAAAGTGAGATGCTAACACTTCAGTATGCACGTCCATTTGATTTATGGATGCATGCACGTGGGGTGAGCGGGGCGCACGCGGTCCTTAGGTTGCCCGGGCGCAATGCACAGCCAAGTAATCACCTCATAGAGCAGGCGGCGGCGATTGTGGCTTGGCACAGTAAGGCACGAACCAGTAGTGTGGTGCCGGTGATTGTTACTCCTCGGAAATACGTTCGTAAGGTGCGGGGCACTCCAACCGGTGAGGTTGCCGTGAGTCGTGAAGAGGTCGTGATGGTTGAACCCGCCTTGCCGTGAGGTATCTTCAGCTACACAATAATAGCATTTGTCCATGACGTGGTGGCAGGCGGTGATACTGGGACTGTTACAGGGATTAACAGAATTCCTTCCGGTTTCTTCCTCGGGACATCTCGTCCTCGCACAGCATGCGCTTGGTATTCAGCTCACGCCGGATGTGACGTTTGAAGTTTTGCTTCACACAGGTACGGCGCTCAGTATCATGACGGTGTACAGGCATCGATTGCTTACAATGGTAACAGATACGGTCCGCACGTTACTGCACCCCCAAGAGGCCTATCATGCGAATACAAATGTGCGAACTGCATGGCTAGTAGTTATTGCGAGCATCCCCGCCGGTACGGCGTATGTGTTCCTCGACGTGCAATTAGAATGGACCTATGCACGTCCTTGGTTCGCGTGCATCATGTTGATCGTAACGGGGGTATTGCTTGGATTTACTATGCTGGCCCGGTCACAGGGTGCTCCGGTCACACTATGGAAATCCCTGTTTATGGGGGTTGCACAGGCCGTATCACTTCTTCCGGGGATGTCCAGGTCGGGAGCCACCATCAGCACGGGGCTGCTGTTCGGTATTAAGCCTGAAACTGCTGCGGACTTTTCATTCATAATGGTTCTGCCGGCTATTCTTGGAGCGACGCTGATCAAGGGGATAACCCTTATACAATCCCCGGGAGCTGTGGACTGGTTGCCGATGCTGCTCGGTACGGTCATAGCGTACGGTGCAGGCATTTTTGCTATTCGTGTGGTCCTTGGCTTTGTTCGCCGTGGACGACTGCATACATTTGCGTTCTATTGCGTAGGAGTAGGGGTACTGGGACTGATATTGCTGTAGAATCTTACATTGGTCATACCCCCTGAAATTTACGCGTTGTCATGCGGCTAACACCATACGAAAAATCTGCACAGAAGCAAGTGGACGCGTGGTTGCGCGGCGATGCCTCTCTTGTTTCTCGAGCGATGGATTTGGTCATGCGTCCGGTAGACTGGGCGGTGGAGCAGGGAGTCCCAGACAGCGTCGTAGATCAAATGAGTGGAGCTATTGGCGGCTTTTTATCTAAACTCAATGATGCCACCAAGTGGGCTGTTGACTTGAGCAGCATCCAATCAGAGGCGCGCAAGCACGGCCTGGATATCGAAGATCTTGAAGATTTACGCACCGCGTCTCTGAAAACACTGGACACTATAGCCAAGGGGCTCTTCACCCAGAATACCATGATGGCTGCGCTCAGTGGGGGTGGAACAGGACTCGGTGGAGCAATGCTGATCGCAGCGGATATTCCATTGCTCTTCGCAATCAATCTTCACCTCATCCAGCGGATAGGGGCGGCGTATGGGTTTCCAATGACGGGGCCTGAGCATGGACCGATCGTGTTGTCAATCTACAATGCGGCGGCCGCCAGTTCCCGAGAGGCCCGCAGCAGCGCCTTGCATGAAGTGGGCATAGCCGCCGCAGCGTATGCGGGTGGCGGCATTTATCAGGGTCGTGTACGCGGGGTATTCTCGGACCAATCTAGGCATGTGCCGCGTGAGCTGGCGAAGAATCTGGTTGGACGAAAACTGTTACAGACTATCCCGTTGGCCGGTGCAGCGGTCGGCGCAGGTGTCAACTATTGGTTCACGAGAGAGACTGCCCAAACGTCGTACATGCTGTTTCGGGCGCTCTATTTGGAGCACAAAGACCGCCTTCAATAGCTACATATTGAAGCGATCCCGGATAGTACCGCGTTTGATCCGGGGCTCCTTTTGGACAAATAATCGGGGGCCGCACGTGGTCGGCCTATCGGGAAGACGTCGGACCTAAATTTCTACTATCTGCAGGGCGACGCGAATAAAACGGAAGTTGACACCTCGATGTAGAGATTTGATCCCTGCAAACAACTAATTGAAGGGAGTGTTTGACGGTCTGTCATCTATAGCCTAATGTAGACCACCCTGAAACAATGAATAATCTGCAGTCTAAGTTTTTTTACAATTCTGCTCTTCTTCTGATTTTGGTGTTTCTAGCAATTGGATGCTCTGAGGAGGCATTCGTTGAGGAATCGAATGAAGATTTCGTGGGTCAGTTGAGAGATTTAGTATTGGTGCACATGGATCCGGATAAAGAAAATGTCTTCCTATTAATGGGCATTGTCGGTTCAGAAATAAGGCAGCATAGTATTAAATCTGGGGTGGTTGACAAAATTGACTACGTCTTTGCGGAAGATCACCCTGATATTGCGAAATTCGGATTTGATGTGATGATTAGTCCTGAAGATGCTTTCAAGACTCTTGGAATAAATGTGGATAAATGCTCCATACTCCTCAGTAAGCCAGTAAATAGGGATAATGCAAATGCATGGACGGATTACGGAGGATGTGTCTCAAATCTTGTTAAGGAATGTAGGACTGTGTTCAGTCATGTTGATGACGAAAGAAACTGGATCACTCATTGCCATGATTATCGCGGCCAACTTCCAAAAGAAGAGCTTGATCTTATTTGATGATTTGCAGGAGTTAGCTTCTGGATAGTGACCTGATGACTGGCTGTGTTTCCAGCAACACGTTCCATTGCAACTTCGGGCGGGCTACGCTTTTGCAAGATCCACACAGTCTTACCGGCAATCTAGCATATAATCGCCTAACCTTATCGTGAGATTCCAATGCGGCCGCAACGAGAAACTCTGACCGAACTCCTCGACAAGAGCATTATATCAGTTAATAACGCGCAGGTCAGCCAATCATCACCGTTGAAATGCGCCAGATTGTACAGGATAACGCCCAGTCTGTGATAATCTACACAGAAAGG
Organism: Bacteroidota bacterium; assembly: GCA_028875125.1. GTDB lineage: Bacteria > Bacteroidota > Rhodothermia > Rhodothermales > Bin80 > Bin80. Next base: position 41,341 of record JAPPGC010000104.1, read on the forward strand.
GTTAGGGCTAGTGATTAGCTTCTGCAGGGCGTTGTGCCGATCATGGTAACTACCGCCAATACGGTTGGCGGATTGCTTCCTCTGTGGCCGGGAGGCGATCCTCCGTACATATCAAAGGCGGTTGCGAGCCTGTCTGGGTCTGTCTTCGTCGGTGTCCTTACCCTCAGTTTCGCCCCGGCATATTATTATCTGCCATTCCGCGTGCGCTCTCGACAAGCTGCGAAGCCGTTAGCCGAACTCTTGGGCTCAATGACGGTATTATTGCCCGAGGCACCTCCTACGATTCTGCAATCAAGCCCCAAGCTATCCAGCGGCTGTTTTTCAACTACTGACGACTTGGCAAAATCAGTTCTCCTTTGAGCCAGGCAGCCAACTCCTCAAGTGACATTTCTCCACGTGCAAAGGACGGGATGACTCCTGCCATGGCTTCATCGCTCGCTGTCAAAATATACCCACTTCTCTGAACAGGCAGTTCCGTCAGGTAGAATGCCGTTCGCTTGTTGCCGTCCACGAATCCATGGTTTGAGACGATTTCGTGAATCAGGCAGCAGTCTTTTCGTGAAGGGACTCGAAATATCCGTGATACGGGCGTGCCAACGCAGAACGAATGGCATGTTCGTTCAGGATTCCGGGTGCTCCGCCATCAACAAGCGCTTCATCGTGGGCACGAATTGAATCCTCCCATGTGATATGGTAGTGAGTTTTACAGATCTGCCAACATCTCCATGGCCTTCCTTCGCTTAACCGAGGTTTCTTTGATGATCCTTTCAGAAACCGGGCATACTTTCAAGCCCAATTCGCGGATCATAGAAACCACAGGCTTCGGTGCACCATCTTTTGAGGCTTGCTCGACCTTGTCCGGCCGCGAGCCAGCGGGTTGATTAGACTTGACTGTCATGGCGACTTCCATGTTGGGCTGTCCCGAGCGGACTACGCGCACCATTTAGCCAGGTTTCATATACCGTTAGAACGCAATAAAATCAGCCACCCGGAGAATCCCGATCTGTTGCCGCAGATGATCCGATGACGTGAAGGGGGTGCCTCTCTAAAATTGGGCATCTCCTCTACCAGGGGCTCATGCCCGAAAATAATACGCAGCGAACGAATGCAAGAATAATCAAGTTGTGAAATACGTGAGGGGTTGTTAACGTTGAGTTGTTTTTAGCACACGGTGCTGCGCATTTACGGGTCGCGTTCTGGACACAGCGGACTAACTAACTAACTAACTAACGCTAGACAACTGCACTATCTGGCACCCGGGGTAAGGACCCTGCAAGATGGCAGTGATTGCACGCTTATAAAGACGAGGCCTCATTCTCATTTATCTTCTTTTCAACATCCAAAATCACGTTTTGCAGATCTCCAAAACTGCATTTGTGCGGAGAGAGTTTTATAAGAGAACTCAGACCAATCGTTTTTTGCTGGGGTACTTCTTGATCCAGAACGCTGGTAGCAATGACAAAAAATTCCCATTTGTTCATGTCAAGGCAGTCAAGAGAATTCCTTCCCTCAAACACGCAGAAAACATAGATGTCAGACCAGCGCTTTTTTCTTCATTGAACTTTCCAGTCTCTGCGTTCCAGCTTCCGGAAGGTGCTACCCCAAATCGGATCGTGGAAGGCCTAGCCTGTTTCCATGCCTGATTGTAGGCCGCTGATTTCACTTCTATTGAGGTATTGGATGGCATGCGAATATCACACACATCCCACGCCCTCTTTATATTTTTGTGGAGTCCAAGGGCCGCCGCTACGAGAAACTCGGCAAGATCTCCTCGAGTTGTATTATCTGAAAGCATAGAACCCGACCAGCGCCAATAGTCAATCAATTGGAGTGCCGGCCTGACGTTTTGCCCTCGAAACGGTTCTTCACCAGTACGCAGTTCAGCATCGTGGTGGGAAAGTCCATCATTCATGAGTTCTCTCGCTTGGATGCTCCAATAATTGTTTTTCTGGTGGTGGGTTCACTCTCGCGAATATACGCAACGAATTAAGGCAAGAATAATCAAGTTTATCAAATGCGCTATGGTCGTTAATTTTGCTACAAATGAATGTAGCTCATTGTGAAGCGCATTTTGAGGCAGCATTCTTGGTTCAGTCACCTAGGACGCGCTTGAGTGATGACAATCCAAACAGACAAAAGGTAATACGGTTGGAAGCCTCCATATTTGACTTTGCGCAAAATTGCGCACTGGAAATAGTGTATATTCTGCGCGCAACAGCAGCCCGTGATCTTGTGGTAAAGAAGTTGTGAGAAGCTCAGACGGGAGCTAGATAAGTTTTGGGAAACCATGGCACTTGTAGCGATTGTTGGCCGTCCAAATGTGGGAAAGTCGACGCTGTTTAATCGGTTGACGGAATCGCGTCAGGCAATTGTACATGACGCGCCCGGGGTTACGCGGGATCGTGTCTATGGTCATGTAATCTGGAACGGAAGGGAGTTTGCACTCGTGGATACCGGGGGCTACGTGCCGCGGAGTGCAGATCGGTTTGAGCGCGCAATACGTGAACAGGTTCAGATTGCACTTACAGAAACTGATATTGTCCTATTGATCACGGACGTCATGGCAGGTGTGACCGATCTGGATCAGGAAATGGCGCGGATGCTCCGACGAAGCAACAAGCCAGTGTTCGTCGTTGCGAATAAAGCCGATAACGAAAAGCGTCAGTGGGAAGCGGCATCCATGTATAGTCTGGGGCTGGGCGAAGTCTATCCCGTGAGTGCTACGAACGGGATGGGCACAGGTGATTTTCTGGATGCGGTTGTCGCCGCACTACCCAAAGAAGAACAAAATGAAGATGACGGTGGCGTGAGGATTGCCCTCATTGGACGGCCGAATGTCGGAAAATCCCAACTCACGAACACATTGCTGCGACAGGAACGCTCTATTGTAACGGAGATCAGCGGTACAACGCGGGATGCCGTTGATGCAGAGCTGACCTATAAGGGGGAGGCCATCACATTGGTTGATACGGCCGGGTTAAGGCGGCGGACCAAGGTCCGTGAGAATGTGGAATTTTATGCTACACTGCGTACAGAACGCGCGATTCGTAGTTGCGATGTTGCGGTACTGCTTCTGGATGCGACCGTGGGTCTGGAAGCCCAGGACATAAATATTCTCAAGGAAGCGGAAACATTAAAAAAAGGTCTCGTGATTGTTGTTAACAAATGGGACCTTGTTGAAAAGGAAACAAACACAGCCAGAGACAATGAACGCGCGATCCAAGAGCGTCTGAAGACGCTGGATTACGTTCCGATCCTGTTTGTTTCTGCACTTACCGGTAAGCGTGCGCATCGTGTACTGGATGTCTGCTTGGAGATAATGCGCAATGCGGCATATCGCGTGCCAACATCCGAGCTCAATCGAATGGTGCAGCAATCGATCGGGCGCTATCATCCTCCCACTTGGCGTGGGCGGTATGTTCAGATCAAGTATACAACCCAAGTTGGGGTATCTCCGCCGCTTTTTGCGTTCTTTTGTAATCATCCCCAAGGTGTTGGGACGGCTTATGCCCGTTATCTCGAAAACCAGCTTCGAAAAGCGTATGGCTTCGTGGGGGTTCCGATTACCCTGGCTTTTCGGCGTAAATCTCCAGAAGACGAATAATGGAACAATCACCGCCCGGTTTGATATTCAGGGGCTGAACGGTAGATAGCCCCATGCCTGGTGTACCGAAGAATACCAAAACCGAGAACGAACGAAATCTCAATTTCTGGGAGCGACTATATCTTCCAGAAATCTTCAAAGGTCTCAGGTACAGCTTCCGTAAGATGGTTAGGGAACCGTCCTACACGACGGAGTATCCAGATGAACTTTGGGAGCCCCCTGATTCTTACCGCGGGCGCCCCGTTCTTGTAGAGGAAGAAGGCAAGCCGCGCTGCGTATCCTGTAATCTTTGCGCCAAAGCATGCCCTCCAATGGCAATAGCAATGCAGTCACGCGAGGTGGATGATCCGAACAGCAGCAAAGAGCGTGAACCAGCCTGGTTCGAGATCAACATGCTCCGCTGCATCTATTGCGGATTCTGTGAGGAAGTTTGTCCAGAGGAAGCTATTGTGATGTCAAAGGAGTACGATCTCACTTTTCATGGACGGGATGAGGCAATCTTCGGGCTCGATCGGTTGTTGGTGCCCGCAGAGCGACTCACAGATCGACTTGATTATCTGGAGGAAGCCCGCAATAAGCAGGAGAACGCGGATGCGTGGCAGCACCGCAAGGATAATAACCTGCACAGTTTAAGGGACCGCAAGTATGTGCGTGAGTTGGCCGAGACGGAAATGCCGGAATTGAAGAACACGCATTTGCGCTCAGAGACCCCCATTGCTGCTGCCAACACATGGGAAGGCCGTCCTTCGTCAGACGATGCCTGAGCCAGATCCAGCGCGCTCTCGCAGTGCAGTGCTGGATCAACTGCGCTACCTAATAGACGAGATCGCAGCACTGCGACAGATTTCAGCACGCCTGAATGAGTCGCAAATCACCAACACTGAACGCGGACTATCAGTCAAACAGTGCTATGGTGCGATTATCATGCGAGATCGAAACAAAATTCTTCCCGCCCTGAAAAATATATCGGGGCGTACGATTACCCCGAAGGCCTCGTCTGTAGATTGGAACAGCATACCCATGACGGACATCCTTGTGCAGGTTGAATCCGCCCGCAGATCAGTCATTGAGGTTGCCGAAAATCTAAGTTCGGAGGCTTGGTCACAGCAGATTACGGAGGGGGAGGATGTCTTTCAATTCCTTTTAACTGCCTCGCAGCAGGATACGGACACGCTTCGTACCGTTGCAGAAAGGCTATATCGTACTTGGTGATGTCTGCAGCGGGCAGTAAGCGCAAAAGAAAATCTTCGCTCCAGATCTATAAGGATCTGAAAAAAGATTTTGAGGGAGGACGCTTCAAACCGGTCTATCTTTTCTATGGAGAAGAGTCATACTTTGCAGATCAGCTGCAGCAGATTCTTATTGATCATACGATTCCCCTGGAGGATCGAGACTTCAACCTTGATGTAGTCTACGGACCGGATGTAGCTGCTAAAGATGTACTGGGTATATGCCAAATGGCCCCCATGCTGACTGAGCGACGTATTGTCGTCATACGGGCATTCGATAAGCTTAAGGGAAACCAGATATTTGCAACGCTGGCTAAATGGCCAAATCCAGCGGCGGTTGTGCTCCTAATTTGCGAAAACCGCCCAAGGGTTAATGCGAACCCTTATAAAACGCTGAAAGAAAACTCAAAAGTCGCTCAGGTTGTCGAATTTGCTCCGTTGTGGCGCAATCAGATGGGATCGTTTTTACGTGAGTATGCGCAGTCCCGAGGTTATAAGTTGGAAAGGAATGCTGAACAGCTGCTGATAGAGTTTCTTGGCACCGGATTGGCCCTACTCACGCAGGAGATCGAAAAGCTCATCACTTATGTGGGTGCGTCTGAAGAGAGAGTGATTACAGAACAGGATGTTCTGCAGGCCAGTGGACAGACTCGGGAGATCAATATATTTGAGCTACAGGATGCCATCACGGATCGCAGACGGGTTGAGGCGCACAGGATTGCAGAGCAGTTGTTGCTAGGTGCTTCTTCAAGACAGGGCGAGTGTCTACGAATTGTGTCCGTATTAAGCCAACATTTCCTCAAGCTCTGGAAATTGCATGGCTGTCCCTCATATGGCCTCAAACCCGCCGAGATTACCAAGAGGACCGGCGTTCCTTCCAACATGATTTATAAATACAGGCAGGCTGTACGCAAATGGCCACTGCCAGAAATCAAACAGGCCATGCAACTGTTTCTGAGCGCAGACAGCGAAATCAAAGGATTCTCCAAACGTAGCCCACATGTAATCATGACTCTTTTGATTGTACGGCTTTTGTCTGAACCTTTGCGGTACTAATTGCGTTGGCATTGTCCAAGGGTTCTGTGAGGATCTTTGCAAACGCTTTCATGTTATGGTTATCCGAGGTGCTTCGGTCTGGCTCAAATCAGGGAACATTTGTGTTCTGCCTTCGCTACGCCACGTCTCAAGAAGCCAATCTCACGCTGGAAACTGATCGTATGAATGACAAATAGCTACTCTCGCTCATGTTGAGGAAAGCCCATTGGATGGACGAACTCTTGTGCGAGTACGCAGACGGGACGATGGACCGTAGCGTTCGCACTGTGTTTGAGGAGTGTGTGAAAGGCGATAGAAGGCTTGCAAGCCAGGTCAGGTGCTTGCGTTGTATACGACGCTTACTGTGTGATCATCGTTTGCGAACTCCAATTGGTTTGCGTGAGTGTGTTCGTAGGCGCTTGTATCGTCATTTGCCGTTTGCCAGTCCAGTGCGTCCACCACACACGAGTATTTTGGTCGGCACGGCCATTGCGATTGTTTTGGCGGCGGGGCTTGTAGCCGGTGCTTCGCAACAGGTACCCAATTCGGTAATGAGGATGCATGGTGGGGTGCAATCTGTTTTGGAAGCGGATCCTGGGTCAGTTAAAAAGGTTCACGGTCGGCCCCTATGGGAGTATCTGTCTGGTTAGGGGCTCTTAGCTCAGTGGTTTAGAGCGCTCGCCTCACACGCGAGAGGTCACAGGTTCGAATCCCGTAGGGCCCACCAACTGCTTACACTAAATTACTCATCTCAAAATGATGCGAACTCTTCCAATTTTGGCCATTGTAGCCACATTGACAGTGCCTTTTACAGGAGCCTCTCCTTCTGAATCAATGGCTGGTTTTGGCGGAGCGATTGTTGCCGGAGATGGTTACCTGTTTGTAGCTGAGCCTCGGGGCTTCAAAAACCCGGGAATGGTTCATGTTTACGTGCGTGGTGCGGATCAGGAGTGGTTACTGAGGAGTTCACTGCGTGCTCCAAATGCCCACGTTAATGATGGGTTTGGGAGCACGATTGCGTATGGAAACGGAACATTGGTTGTTGCGAGTGCATCCGCCGTTTATGTTTTTGAGCAAGAGGATGGAACGGGCAATTTCGTTCAAACAGGAAGACTCGCGTCAGGTCATCCCGCCTTCGGCAGTGCACTAACAGCAGATGGGGGATGGATTGCTGTAGGTACTGCACAGCGAAGTGCAGGCGATGTGTTCGTTTTTTATCGAAACCCTGATGGCGCTTGGGTTGAGGGTACAAGACTTGCCGATCCCAATGCAGAGGCGGAGTCAATGTACGGAATGACGCTTTCGATGGATCAAGGGCGTTTGCTCGGGGGTTCCCCTGGGGCCTGTAGTGCGTTCTTGTACGAGCAGGGCGACGATGAGTGGGAGCTTGTAGAAACTTTTTCGTGTGGAGAGCTGGGCACAGAGTCGGCGTTTGCAGCCTCTGTAGACTTAAAAGGAAACCGGGCAGCCATAGGGGCGCCTCGGCATAACAGCGGGGTAGGTGCAGTGGCTGTCTGGCGCCTAGGGGATGGCGAAAATGCGATGTGGAGTGAAGGGGAAGCACTTATTCCTACTGATCAGTCAGGGCCCCAGTTTTTCGGTGCGCAGGTCCAGGTCCAGGATCCTCAATGGATTGTTGTTGGTGCGCCGATGGCCTCGGATATGGATGGGGCAGTACACGTATATCCGGTGCAGGAAAATGGATATGCCGAGTCGGACAACTACACAATAGTTCGCGGGCCCGGACCAAGATTTGGATCAGTTATAGCAATTTATGAATCAGTTATTGCAGTGGGTGCCCCGGGTGCAGCCTATGGAGAAGGCAGTGCCTTGTTGGTGGAAAGAACGAATGAATTTTGGGAAGTAACACATGAGATATTTAATGCAGGAGAACCGATGTCAAGTATTTCCGGGACCCAAGTGACCTGTGCAGGAGGAGAGGCGGAAAGCTATGACTGTGGTCTAGTGGATATGCTGGCGTTCCTGCCCAACCAGGAAATGGAGATGAATCGGGGTGTGCGTCTGAGTGATGTGTGGGGCTGGACGGATCCCGAAACCGGCATCGAATATGGTTTGATTGGCCATTTGGAAGGAACTGTTTTTATTGATTTAAGCGATCCATCCATGCCGAAATATCTGGGCACGCTGCCGCGCACAGAAGGCTCGCCTGGAAGTACCTGGCGGGATATCAAGGTGTATAAAGATCATGCGTTCATTGTGGCTGACGGTGCACGCGAGCACGGGATGCAAGTCTTTCACTTAACGCAATTAAGAGAGGTGACCTTTCCACCAGTGCAGTTTGCGGAAACTGCGCACTATGACAAGATTCACAGTGCTCACAATATTGTTATCAACGAAGACACAGGATTTGCCTTTGCTGTTGGTGCTTCCGGCGGAGCCGAGACTTGCGGCGGTGGCCTCCACATGATTGATATTCGTGAACCCCAAGCCCCCGTTTTTGCGGGTTGCTTTGCAGATGAAACGACCGGACGCCGTAAGACCGGATACAGTCATGATGCGCAGTGCGTGATCTATAATGGACCGGATGCCGAATATGTAGGACGTGAAATCTGCATTGGTGCCAACGAAACTGCTATCAGTATCGCGGATGTCACCGATAAAGACAATCCGGTTGCGGTTGGAACAGGTTCCTATCCCGATGCAGGATATGTACATCAGGGCTGGCTTTCGGAAGATCACTCCTACTTCTATCAGAATGACGAACTGGATGAAATCGCCGGAAGGGTTGATAAAACACGCACACTGGTTTGGGATGTCAGGGATCTAAGTGATCCAATAATGATACGTGAATTCTATGGTCCCACTTCGGCAACAGATCATAACCTTTATGTGCACGGTGATCTGATGTATCAGACCAATAATGCGAGTGGTCTGCGACTTATAGATGTATCAACACCGGACAATCCGGTGGAGATCGGTTACTTCGATACAACGCCGTATGGAACCGATGAAGCTGGATTCAATGGAACCTGGAGCAGCTATCCGTACTTCAAGAGCGGTATCATTGTGGTGACGAGTCGGCGGGAAGGCGTGTTTATTCTTAAGAAACAGACGGTCGATACCTGATCAATGGATCGTAGATGGTGTCAATTATATAACCGCCGGGCCGCATCATGGTCCAGCACGTAATCTGAATCGCACTTACCGGAGCCGCTCACACATGTACGTTCCACGTCGCCAGCGAATGCTGGATCAGTATCTGAAAGAGATAGGTCAAATTGACCTCGTAACTCCAGCGGAGGAGGCGGAGTTAGCACGGAAGATTAAACAGGGCGATGAGGATGCACTTCTGAAGCTTACGCGTGCCAATCTTCGGTTTGTAGTTTCAGTTGCGAAAAAATTTCAAGGACAGGGTTTGCATCTGACTGACTTGATCAACGAGGGTAATTATGGCCTCATCAAAGCCGCTAAGCGGTTTGATGAGACGCGTGGATTCAAGTTCATCTCCTATGCTGTGTGGTGGATTCGCCAATCTATCCTGCAGGCGCTGGCTGAGCAGGGACGTGTAGTGCGTTTGCCGCTAAATCAGATTGGCACGATAAGCAAGATTCGCAAGAGCAGCGCACGACTAGCCCAGGAGCATGAGCGTGACCCAAACCTGGAAGAACTGGCAACCGACCTCCAGATTGATATTGAAAAGGTTCGCAGTGCTGTGCAGCGCACTGCCAGGCACCTGTCTATGGACGCCCCCTTTAATGAGGACGACGAGAACAGCCTGCTGGATGTATTGCCCAGTAATGAGGTAGCTTCGCCTGACGAACCACTCCGTGGAGAGTCCCTGAAGATTGATATTGAGGTGGCGCTCAGCAGCTTGAGTCCGCGTGAGGCAGAAATTACCCGTCTATACTTTGGGGTCGGTCGCGAGCATCCCCTGACACTGGAGGAAATCGGCCTCCGATTTGATTTGACAAGAGAGCGGGTGCGCCAGATTAAAGAAAAAGCCCTCCGTAAACTTCGCCAGAAACACAGGCGCGAAGATTTGAAAATGCACGACATGTAGCGGGAATTACAGTTCCCGATGAGATCCCCAACCCTTGCCTCGTAAAGCGCCGGAGTGGATACAGAATCCTGGTCGTCTATGAATGCGGATTTAACTGCTATGATTGGTAACGCCTGCGTGTGGCTTGTTCTGTGTGTAACAATGGCAGATACTACTTCGTAGACACGGATAGCCGATTGCAGTGCCACCCCGAAAAAAATCGCAAAATTAACTCTTCCAAACTTCTTCAATGAGTACGCTCATGACTATTCGGCTCCCCTTACTGACGTCTTCGCGCATGTTTTGCGCAGGCTTGCTGGCCTTCGTCACTCTTGCTGCATCAGCCCAGGTACCCCAGGAAATTACATTTCAGGATGCAGTACGCATCGCGTTGGACCAGAATATTCAGTTGCGACAAAGCGCCAATCAGTTGCGGCTCAGTGAGATTGATGTTCGGTTTGCACGTGCGGCATATTTGCCAAGTTTTAACCTGAGCACAGGAGGCGGGACAAACTTCGGGTTGTCTTTTGACACAAATGTTGGTGAGCTTCGCACAACGGCCAACTCACGATTCAATATGAGCGCGCGCACGTCAGTGACGCTGTTTGATGGTTTCCAGAGACAGTCGAATCTTCGTCAGAGCCGACTCAGCGTGACCGCAAACGACCTGACTCTTGATCGTCAGCGTCAGTGGGTGGTGTTCGAAGTTGCAAGCCAGTTTCTCGCCTATATCCAGCAGAGTGAACAGATTGAGGTTCAGCAGGAAAACCTAGCTGCCCAGCAGCAGCAACTGGCGCAGATTGAGGAGTTTGTACGGGTAGGTACACGTCCGGTATCGGATCTGTACCAGCAACAGGCCGCAGTAGAATCCGCAGAGCTGGCCATACTCACCACCGAGCGGCAGGCGCAGAATGTGATGTACCAATTAATACAGACTTTACAATTGGATCCACTGGGCAGCTACGAGCTCGTGGTTCCGGAATTGCAGGACGAATACTTGGTACCGGAAGAGTATGACCTGGGTGACCTGATCACGCGTGCGCGGCAGCAGCGAAGTGATTTGCGTGCACAGGAGATTTTCGTGCTTGCAGCCCGGCAAGGTCTTCGTGCAGCGTCCGGCAGCATGTTACCGCAACTCGGATTTTCGGCCGGTGCAGGTACAAGTTATAACAGTGGGATTAAGGCGGTTGATTTTGGTGAGCAGTTGGAGCGAAACCGATCTGAGTCAATTTCGCTGTCGGTAAGTGTACCGGTTTTTAATGGTCTCCGCACACGTACGCAAAAGCAGCGTGCACAGGTATCGTACGAAAACGCACGGCTCGCCGTCGAGAACACTCAGCAGCAGGTCGGAAATGAAGTTCGGGCGGCATATCATGATTATCTGATAGCTGAAAAAGAGTTGGAGGTATCTGAGAGGCAGTTGGTTTACCGGCAGCAGGCGTTAGACGCTGCTCGTGAGCGTTACAATGTGGGCGCTGTTACGCTCGTTGAACTTACGCAGGCGCAGTCTGAATGGGTGCAGGCGTCTCAGGATGCAATCACCGCACGATACACGATTTTTGTGCGTAAACGATTGATTAGTTATTTCACTGGTGAACTGGATCCAAACCAACCATTATTTGACTAGGATTCCCATGGCAAAGAAAAAAAATCGAACTCGTAATCTTCTAATATTTGTTGCAATTGCAGTGGTCCTTCTGGTGGCTCTGGGTTTTGTTGGGCAGCGTATCTTCGGTGGTCCCAGTGCAGAGCGCGTGGAGATTGTCACAGCGGAATTACGGACGGTCACACAAACGGTGACCGCGTCTGGACGTGTGCAGCCGGAGGTGGAAATCGTGATTAGCCCCGATGTCTCGGGCGAAGTTGTGCAGTTACCTGTCGTTGAAGGTCAGCAGGTTCGCAGGGGAGAGCTGCTGGCGCGTATCAAGCCGGATTATTACGAGGCTCAGGTAGAGCAGGCGGAAGCACAGCTTTCGCAGGCCAAGGCGAACCTGTCTCAGCGCGAAGCAAACCTCCTGCTGCAGGAGCAGATACTTGACCGGCAGCGACAGCTTTACGAAGCACAGGTCATTCCTCTTGATGAATACGAGCAAAGCGAAACCCAGTACAAAATCGCCAAGACAGATCTGGACGCGGCAACGTTTAATGTAGAGAGTTCTGAGGCTCGTTTGCGGGAAGTTGAGGAACAACTCAGCAAGACCGCACTCTACGCACCGATGTCTGGAACGGTGAGCCAATTGGATATTGAGTTGGGTGAGCGGGTGACGGGTAATGAGCTCCAAGCGGGCACTACGGTTATGAAGGTGGCACGTTTGGACCAGATGGAGTTGGAAGTGGAGGTCAGTGAGAACGATGTGGTCAATGTTGCGCTTGGTGACACCGCCTCCATTGAAGTGGATGCCTACCCTGAGCGCTTTTTTAAAGGGATCGTTACGGAGATCGCAAATTCGGCTCGACTGCAAGGAAGTACATTTCAGGAGCAGGTGACGAATTTTCCAGTCAAAATCCGAATCCTGGATCCGCATAATCCAGCTTCGCAGGCTCCCGGCGTTCTTAACGAGACACCTGCGGTTCAGGACTATCCGAGCTTCAGGCCCGGTATGAGTGGGACCGTCGATATCTTTACAAACACGGTCACCGAGGTCGTTGCTGTTCCAATTCAGGCCGTGACCGTAAGGGATTTTAAAACAATTAATAGGGCTCGTGCCCGGCGAGCCGCCAGTTCGGGATCAGACTCGACGGCGGCAGACAACAGTGAAGTAAGATCGGCCTCTTCCTCGGATGAAGAAGATCTGCAGCGGATGGTATTTGTAGTGAATGACGAGATGAAGGCGGTCGCAACGGCAGTCGAAACAGGAATTTCTGACGATCAGTTTATTGAAATCAAGTCAGGTCTGGAAGAGGGACAGCGGGTGGTGAATGGTCCATACAGTGCCGTAAGCCGTGAACTCGGCGATGGAGACCTGGTCGAGGAGCGTGGATTCCGAGGTAGCAGATGAATAACGGAACAAGCGGTCATCCGCTGATTCAGCTGCGCGATGTAAGGAAGCTTTATCCCATGGGCACGGAGATTGTCCGCGCATTGGATGGAGTAAGCTTGGATGTGTACCCGAATGAGTACGTAGCGGTCATGGGTCCCAGTGGATCCGGCAAGTCCACGCTCATGAACATGATCGGTTGCCTGGATACCCCTACGGATGGGAGTTATCTCCTTCGAGGGCAGAATGTAGGTGAGATGGTTGATCACGAATTGGCAGAAATTCGCAATCGTGAGGTCGGTTTCGTTTTTCAAACCTTCAATTTATTGCCGCGCGTCAACTGTCTACAGAACGTAGAGCTTCCGCTTATATACAGCGGCAAGACGCGTGGTCAGCGCCGCCAAATGGCTGCACGTGCATTGGAGCAGGTTGGATTATCGGACCGGGTGACGCATAAACCCAACGAACTGTCCGGTGGACAGCGCCAACGGGTTGCAGTTGCACGCGCCTTGGTAAATAATCCTGCATTGGTTCTAGCCGATGAACCCACCGGAAACCTTGATACCAAGACGGGTCGAGAGATTATGTCTCTTTTCGAGACACTTTACCGCAGGGGCAACACGATCATGGTGGTAACGCATGAAGAAGAGGTTGCCCATCATGCACGCCGCATTGTTCGCTTGCTGGATGGTCTGGTAGAGAGCGACGTTCGTGTTGAAAACCCCTTACTGGCGAATCAGGATATCTCTGCTGTACCGGGTTAAGAGAAGGCATGCCGGCCAGTAGGCTATGGGCAGTTGCCGGCGATCGGGCTGGCAGTAGTTTTCGTTCAGGTTGGATCGACTCCGGCACCGTGGTTGTTAGTTTGGTTCACAGTCCAGTGCTTCCTCAATTTGCACAAACCTGACTGGATTCTGGGTTCTTCTGATCCGAACGGCTTCAAAAGCAACCCCGGTGGAAAAAGATGGGCGACAATCGGGGCCCGGGGAGAACAGCCGATAGGTTGCAACCACAGTATCCCTAAGACTTTCAACGAGCTCAAAACGAAGGTCATATCCTCCCGCATTAACGTCAACAGCGGCAAGGAGGACCATTTCTGTTTCAAAGTCTGGTGATGTGAAGGGCATCAGCGGCTGAAGTGAATCCGCATATGCAATCCATGTGTTCACATCTGAGATCACACGTACGGTGGTTGTGTCGAGGGAAGCCTGTAGTCCGCGGCCCAGTGACACATAGGGGAGGAGTTCGGCAAGGTCTTCTTCTGTCAGCTCAGGTGGTGGCGTGGTCTCACAGCTTGCAGAAAGCAGCAACGTGGAGATCAATATTATGGAACTATACTTTTGCATTAGCGTGTCAGCGGTTCGTAACGCGTTCGTGTATATAAACTACTCATGCCGCTTAAAACAGTTGATGTCGATGCGCTGGTTGAACAAACAGGTAACCTGTTTGAAGCCGTTGCGATCCTTTCGAAACGTTCGCGCCAAGCCGCGATTAAAATGAAGTCTGAACTTGATACGCGTCTCGCGTACTTTGAAGGTTTCGATCCCGAACTGGAGGATCCGCATTTTCAGGAGGAACAGCGCCGTATATCTATTGAGCACGAGGAGCGACCCAAGCCCACGGAGGTCGCGGTCGAGGAAATGTTCAATTCCGAAATATACTTCCGGGATCCCACCACGGAGCCGGAAATCTAGGGCGCAGCCCGGCCTGTCATGGAAGGCCAAAATAGAGAACGCCAGGACGAGTACATTCTCGTCCGAGGTGCGCGTGAGCACAACCTCAGGGATGTGGATGTGGATGTTCCGCGCGATGAGTTGGTTGTCGTAACTGGTCTATCAGGTTCGGGAAAGAGTTCACTCGCCTTTGATACTGTTTATGCTGAGGGTCAGCGGCGATACCTGGAAAGCCTGAGTGCGTATGCACGACAGTTTGTTGGGATGCCTGAACGTCCTGACGTTGATCATATCGAGGGGCTCTCCCCGGTAATTGCAATTGACCAGAAGATCGTCTCCAGGAGTTCACGGTCAACGGTTGGTACGGTTACCGAGATATACGATTTTCTGCGACTGCTCTATGCACGGGCAGCGACCTCCTTCTCAGCGGCATCGGGCAAACCGCTTATCAGGCAGTCTACGGGCGAGATAATTGCAGCGATCCAGGAGTACCCTGTGAATGCAGAAATTGTGCTGCTCGCACCGGTAGTTCAAGGGCGCAAAGGACATTACGGCGAACTCTTCGAGAGGGTGTCTCGCCAGGGCTATACCAGAGTTCGCGTTAATGGCAAGATCCGTGTGATCAAGCCCGGTATGAAGGTTGCCAGGTACAGAACGCATAACATCGAAGTTGTTGTTGATCGTTTGCGTATTGAGGAAGGAATGGAGGCCCGCATTGCTCAATCGGTCAAGACCGCACTGGGGTTGGGCAAAGGAGTCTTGATTCTGGCAGAAGCGTCCGAAAAGGATCGCATCTTCAGTCGTCACCTATATGATCCAGAAACAGGAGAGTCCTATCAGGAGGCCTCGCCGAGGACTTTTTCTTTCAACTCGCCATTCAGTGCCTGCAAGGTATGTCGGGGCCTCGGCATACAAGATTGCTGGGATGAAGATTTGCTTGTGCCGGACCGCTCACTCAGTATCAAGAACGATGCGATAGAACTCATTGACTCGTGGAGGGACCAGTACTTTATCGAGGAGATAAAGTCGGTTTTGAATAAAGGAGGATTTTCGTTAGCCACACCCGTAAAGAAGATTAGTGAGTCTGTTTGGGATGAAGTACTCAATGGTTCCTACCAAAACCATGAGATCAAGATGGATGGAACCAAGTATATCTTCAAGTCCCCAGATGGACGAGGCCTTTACAGATTCTTGGACACGCGGTACAAATTTGCGGACAAGAGAGAAAGAAGAGAACTTGACTGTTTCAGGGTAAGTCGGCCATGTACTGAATGTAAGGGGGGCCGTCTTTCCAGCGAGGCGCTTTCGTACAGAATTTCCGGAAAGACGATTGCTGATCTGACACAGATGGATCTGATTAGTCTGCGCGAGTTCTTGAATACAGTTCGTTTTGGCAAACGACAGGCCCAGATTGCCGCACCCATTATTAAGGAGGTTCAGGAACGCCTGATGTTCATGATTGATGTTGGGGTTGGTTATCTAACCTTGGATCGACCGGCTGCCACATTATCCGGCGGAGAAAGCCAGCGTATTCGCCTGGCCACACAGATTGGTACACAGTTAACAGGAGTCTTATATGTTTTGGATGAGCCCTCTATTGGGTTACATACTCGGGATAACCGGCGTCTGATAGCATCCCTGCGCAGGTTACGCGATCTAGGTAACTCAATCCTGGTCGTTGAGCATGATCGTGATATGATAGAGTCAGCGGATCATATCATTGACATAGGGCCCGGTGCAGGCGACCAAGGTGGGGAGGTTGTATATGCTGGCTCTCCTGCAATGTTACGGCAAAATGGCAGTTCCAATAAGGGATTAACCCTGCCTTATCTCTTGGGACAGCGTCGCATAGAAATTCCAGAAAAGCGTAGGGAATTGCAAAAGAAAGCCATTGTGCTTTCTGGTGCTACGGGCAACAACTTGAAGAACGTTACGCTTACCCTACCCCTGGGGACATTCATTTGTGTGACCGGTGTCAGTGGATCGGGAAAGAGTTCGCTTATTAATCAAACGCTTGTTCCTGCACTTACGTACAGGATGAACCCGCGTACACGGGTACGAGGATTGCCGTATGAGAAACTGGATGGGTATTCGTTAATTGATAAGTTGATCAACATTGATCAAAAGCCGATTGGGCGAACGCCTCGGTCTAATCCGGCCACCTACATCAACTTGTTCACGGAAATCCGGCAGTTGTTTGCCAATTTACCCCTGTCTAAAGCACGGGGCTATAAGCCGGGACGTTTTTCGTTCAATGTGCGAGGTGGGAGATGCGAGACCTGTTCCGGGGCGGGTATCGATCGCCTGGAGATGAATTTTTTGCCTGATGTATATGTAGAGTGCGAGACCTGTCAGGGGAGGCGTTACAATCAGGAAACATTGGAGGTGTCCTATAAGGGCAAAACCATTTCGGATGTTCTGAACATGCGTGTAACTGAGGCGGCGGCCTTTTTTGCCAATCTGCCCAAAATTGCCAAGAAGCTAGACACGCTGCTCTCGGTTGGTCTGGGGTACGTACGCTTAGGGCAGCAGTCAACTACGATTTCTGGTGGAGAGGCGCAGCGCGTGAAGCTGGCCAAAGAGCTTTCACGTTCGGCAATAGGGCGGACACTGTATCTATTTGATGAGCCAACGACGGGGCTGCATTTTGAGGATATCCGGTTATTTCTGAATGTTTTGCAGAAGCTGGTGGACAGAGGCAATACGGTGCTGGTGATAGAACACAACCCGGATGTTATAAAAGTTGCTGATTATATAGTGGATATGGGCCCGGAGGGAGGTGAGGCAGGTGGAGAGATTCTTTTTGCAGGTCCTCCAGAGGAGATGAGTCGTCAAAACACCTATACAGCAGACTTGCTCAGGGAAATACTTTCGGGTATGCAAGGCAAGCAGGTTTCTGGTGATGTCGTGTAGTCATACGACTGCCAATTAGGTCACTTTGCGTTGAGTCAAATGGAGGTGCTTTAGACGCAGAAGTTCCCTATTAACCGCTATGCCTCTGGACACAATATCCTGGGAATTCAGGCTTGCTGCTAAAAGCCGGAGTCCTTGTAGGCTGGGTATGGATTGAGATCATCAGTCATGCGCAGGCTCCCCGTTACCCATTTGTTTTTCGAATGCTTGGCGCACCAGCCCCATCACGTAGGGCAACTGGTCTTGGTCGCTAATGTCTATTTCGACATCACCATTTCCCCACTTACCGAGGCCGGTGATGTCCCGCGCGGTCTTCCTCGGGTCGTAGAGTTCATGAAAATGGAGGTTTAGGATCAAGCATAGGCGGCGCATCTGCGGAACCACATCAACAAAGTTGGTCTCTGCCTTGTAGGCAATATAAACCTTGAGGATCTCCTCGCTTACGCAAGGATCAAGGGCCAAGATCTCTTTGCGCAATACGTCGAAGAGCGGACGCATGGCACTGTTCTCGGAAACGTGCTGATGGTTAGCCAAGGAATAGCTGGTTGGCAGCTTGTCCTTCGGGAGATAAGTCTCCAATACGTTTGCGGTTAGCGCAGGTCGTGCCCACACCTTCACCGCCCGACATGCAAGTCGCTTTGCGCGTGTACGGATAGCATCCTCGTCCCAAGTCTCAAGAGAACCCAAGTGCTCGTTCAGCTTGAGCGGGCTATTCTTGAAGCCACCCTTCATGGTACGTTTCTCAGCGAAAGGCTTGTCACTGTACTCCGCGTTGTAGCCGGTAAGTGTAAGATTGCCAAGGGTGTGCAGCCACCTTTCCTGCACATCACGCCAGTTTGAGCCAAGAGCCTTTTGCCACTCTTTAGAGAGATTCGGGTTCTGAGGAAGAATATGCTCAATGGTTAACTCGTCCATGAGCACGCGTTCCTTGCTGTCATGGTTTTCTAAACGGCGGAGATAATAGCTGCTCCGGGAAAAATTGTAGAGGTCGCGGGTCCTGAACTCGCGCTTGAATTCCTTATCGTTCGGGAATCGTCGGTAGGACTGCATGCTCAGAAAATGCGCTTGAATGCTCTCCAGATAGCGATCCTTCTCGAGAGCCTGTGCGAACGTGGAGAACGTCTTGTTCAGTGAATTGGTGGGAATGGCGCAAACGACCCGTCGAAATACGTACGCCTCTACCATACGCGCGGCCTGGACAAAATCGTCCTTATTGAGGCAATCCTTGGCGTAGTCGCGGTAAAGCTCAAGGAGAAATGGAAAAGCTACATCGACCCTGAGTTCACGCAGATCGCGAAAGGCCTGCGCCAGTTCCTTATCCGGCTCTTGATCAAGTGCCATATTGCAGTAGTAACGGGCGAACGCATGAATCTTTTTTACCAAACCTTCCACACCAGCCTCCGCGATTCTTTGTGATTTGGAGTAACCTTTGAAGGCTTCATAGACGGCCTTGATCTTGGGGATCTCTCCAGTTTGTAATGTCAGGTAGTGCCGCATGAAGCCGTCAAATTGCTTGCCATACGCTTCCTGTCCGAAAGCGACTTCCATCGGACGCCAATGCTGTTCGTACAGCCGATCCTGTTGGTGCGACTCCAGTCCCATGAGAATGAAGTTGCGGATCAAGTCGGCTTGACTCAGCTCACGACCGGTGGAGTTCATGCTCTCGAATATGAGCTGTGGGTCGTCCCGGTCACGGTCAAGCGCAACGTCGATGATCATGAGCTTATTGAGTCCAAGACACAGCGGAGCGAGATCAAAACCGAGAGCATTTACTTGCTCCTGAAAGAAGGCGAAATTCCGCGCAATGTGCAGTGAAGATTCAGTTGGCTGAGGTTCCTGTTCCAAAAGCGCGATCAAGCTCTGCTTATCCGTCTGCGTGAGCAGGAGCTTGTAATGGAGCTCGCCCGTTTCTAGATGGTTTAGCAGGTAGTAGTGACGGAGTTTTAGTGCAGAGAAGCGATCTACCGTCTCAGTACTGCCCAGCCGCCGCGCTAGCGCTTCGAGAATGAGCATCACTGTGGTTAGACGTTGCTGGCCGTCAATCACCAAGAGCGGCGGCGGGTCGGTGACTATATAGGGACTCTTCCCGATATAGACAATGGGACCGAAGAAGTGTGCGCGGATGGCGTCGTTACGACCCGCGCGCAGGACATCATCCCAGAGTTGGCGGCATTCACGTTCCGTCCAACTGTACGTACGCTGGTAGATCGGAATGACAAACTGCGGTGAACTCTTCAGGAAGTCAAGGAACTTGGCTGCATTCGCCTGCATGGATGATTTCCTTTGATGATATGATTCAGTATTCCCTCAGTTTTATTCTCCAATGTCAGTATATCGGCTCAAATCTCCTCCAGTGCTCGCAAAGGTTTCGGCCTGTAGAATAAGCATTTGAAGCTGATCATGTAGCTGGCCTCAAAAGTCTTGGCCCACACCAAGCATCGCGGGCATGACAATGCCGTCAATGATCGCTTTCCTATCACGGCTTTCCGCTGCCTTTAGTGAGGAATTCATCGGCGGTGCATTTAGGATGCTAGCCCTGTTCTGTGGGCATAAAGTCGATTTACCAGTGGCTTTCACGGTGCCTAGTTTCGCGCCCTGAGAAAATACATGTTTTTGTCGAATTGGGGACGTCATGTCGGTGGTTATGCACGTCTGAAGTGTAATTCGCATATTCCGACAAAGTGGCTCACTAATTCCGAGTGAAGTGAACCACCAATACGATCGAACTGGGCCATCAAAACGATCGAAGTGAGCCACTGGATGTGTGAAGGATTGCGGAAGCACCCTATGAGTTCTTTTCTCTTAGTATCCACGCTGAAGTTAGGGAGGTTTCCAAGCTGGCCCACGTCCGAAGAACAGGAATCTGCGTGAACTGCTGGTCTCGTTCAGGATGCTGGGATCCAGGCAACGTTTTGAGTCTGTTGAAAAACGGCATTCAATTTTGGAGGAGAATATTTCAAACGTCGAGAGATTCTGGATTCAACTGACTCCGCTTTATTCAAACGAATCGTTTCTCAACATTCTCTTGCACGAAATGAATATGTCGCATCATTTAATTGGACCCTGCACATTTGTTAATTATTCTCGTACATTCGCTTGGGGTTAACTATTATAACTCATGGTTCCCAGAGTTAATCATTTAATTGTTTCCCTCTTTTGCATAGGTTCCAGTTTTTGTCTTTTTTCCGAGCCAGTTCTTGGCCAGTCTGCGACTGTGGTTGGGAAGGTTACCGATTCGGAAACCGGTAAATCATTGATTGGGGCGAACGTGCAGGTTGCTGGGACCTCGATTGGAAGTGCCACTGATATTGAGGGTAATTTTGAAATTTCGAACCTTCACGCTGGAATCCATATCCTGCGAGCAAGTTTTATAGGGTATTCAGCTCAGGAATTGACGGTTACTCTGGCTGAGGGAGAGAATTATGTCTGGAACGTTGCCTTAGACCCAGGAACAGATCTAGACCCCGTACAGGTGACCGCAGGACGCCGGAATGAGAAAACGTTGAATGCACCCTCTTCCATTGATGTCATTACTTCGCGAGATCTTCAATTGGATGTCGCACAGACAACGGCAAAATCGCTCCGAAATGTGACCGGGTTGGATTTGGTTCAGACCGGCGTGGATCGCTACGAAATCGTGCTTCGCGGATTCAATGACGCTTTCTCAAGATCTACACACGTGCTCACCGATTACAGGAAGGCAGCGGTTGCCTCCATTGGTGTCAACCTGCATAATGTTATGCCAAGTCTGGCCATCGATACGGAACGGATTGAAGTAGTTCGGGGGCCGGGATCCGCACTTTATGGACCTGGTGTGGATTCAGGAGTGATCCACTACATCTCAAAAGATGCATTCAATTACCCGGGAGCTACGATCTCTGTTTCAGGTGGCCAAAGGTCTATGCTCAATGTTCAGGGACGCATGGCTACGGTTCTAGGCACAAATCTCGGTGTCAAAGTGATTGGCAATTACGCAACATCGGAGGATTTTACTCTTGAAGGGTGTGACGCTGCACTCCTCAAGAGTGAAAGGTTTAGTGAATGCCCTGATCCCGAAGACGCAGTTCAGTTGTTTGTCGATGGGGTTCGCGAAACCAAAAACCGCAAGCTTGTGCTGTCCAGTACTATGGACTTGCGCATGGGCAAATCAACCACTCTTTCGTTGAGTGGGGGGATTGGAAATCTGGATGGTGCAATGCTCAGCAGCTTGGGCACAATTCAGGCAAAGGGAATGGTTGCCAGCTATGCACAGATTCGGCTGTCCAGCGGCCCTCTCTTCGTGCAGGCGTATATGAATTCAATCAATTCGGGGAACTCCTATATCTATGGTGGAGATCCCGTTCAAGAATACTCCGAAGAATTTTCCGTGCAAGGCCAGTATACGCAAGAGATTGGGTCTAGACAGCAGCTGATTGCAGGAGTGGACCTACGATTTGATCGTCCTGATACCAGAGCAATTGTTATCGAACGCATCGATGGGATTGCAGGGCTTGACGAATATGGTGCATACCTGCAATCGACGACACAGATCTCAAATAGACTCAAACTGACACTCGCCCTTCGGGGAGACTACAACAATATCGTCCCCGATCTTCAATTATCTCCACGCGTCGCACTCGTGTTAAAACCAACTCCTTCCTCAGGTCTGCGTGCAACGTTTAACCGTAGTCTCTCTTCACCGCTGTCGACCGATTACCTGTTGGATTTAGTGGTAGCTTCCCTTGGGCCGCTCACAGTGCGGGCCCGCGGTGGTGCAACCGGATTTACCTTTGACAGAAATCCCAACTACCTTGAACTTGGTGCACCTACGTCTCTTGTTGCTTCCAGTATGCTCCCAGGAATGGAGGGATATCCAACTCCCGTTGGAATAGATACAGGGTTCCTCTATGGGTTGATTTACGATGGTCTGACAAAAATCCCAGATGATGAACTTGCACGAATACTTGCCGATGCAGGACTAGATATTCCCCCTCAGCTTCTGCCCCTCCTGAAGCAGGGGTTGAACCCAGAAGTGACTCCAGTTCAGGGATTCAGTCCTGGGATCCTTAGTCTCGTGAACCTGAGTACGCTCGAGCTCAAATTCAACCCGGAGTTGAATAACCTTCAGGATACCGGACCAATCAAGCCAACTATTACTCAATCTTGGGAATTTGGATATAAAGGAATTATTCGTGATCATATTGTCTTCGCAGTGGACGGGTACTACAGTAGAAGAAAAAATTTTACAGGTCCACTTCAGATTAAAACACCATTTGTTCTGGTTCCAAATCTGAAACAGGATCTCATTCAAGACATCTCAGCTGGACTGGCAGCAAATTCGGACGTTGCGAATGCACTGGAGTTATTTGGGGTGACCCCTCAGTTGGCTGCAGAAATGCTCGTCGATATTGCGGGCAGTGATCTGCCTGATAGTGAAACCCCAGTGGCAATTGTACAGACAAACGAGAACAACAAGGGAGCGGGAAATTTTCCTGAACTGATGCTGACCTTTCCTAACTTTGGGGATATCCGGTATTTTGGAATGGATGTTTCAGCTCAGATCATCGCCAGTGAAAAACTGATGGTTTTTGGAAATGCATCCTGGGTAAGTGACGATTATTTTGATCATACGGAGATCAACGAGGAGTCAGAGGATCTGGAATTGGCCCTCAATGCGCCGGGATTCAAGTTTAAGATCGGCGGTCAATACCAACCAAAGAACGGCTTTTCGTTCATGGCATCGGGACGGTTTACAAAGGGATTTCCTGTTATTTCTGGTCAATATGTGGGGAATGTGCAGAGCTATACGGTGGTTGATGTAGGCATAGGATATGCGATTCATAAAGCCGGATTCCGTGCTGATCTGGGAATCAACAATCTGTTCAACAGTAACCACCGCGAATTTGTCGGTGCCCCCAGACTCGGTAGAATTGCAATTATCAGGCTCACGTATACCACGGATCGCAGCGGTTAGAGGCTACCCGTCCAAATCATGGTTTGTATTTCTACATCCGCGCGAAAATAGGGAATCACCCCCTGCACCGATTCAGGTATCAGCGTTCTTTTTCCAGAACGAAAACTTGACAGTCGCAGTGTCTACCCAGTTGCCAAGCTCTTGCAGGGCCTACAATTTCTTTACCAATGATTGCTACTTAGTGCGCCATTGACCGGATCAGGAGCTGTCTGTTGCAGGTAAAGTGTGACCAAAACCTGTTCCATGGCACCCACGCAACGATTCAGTTCCTCCAAGGTCGTGAGCAGTTTAGCCGTAACTCGGGAGTATTCAATTTCCGCGAGTTTAATTGGTGAAGCGATTGCGCTGCGCGGTGCGAATTCCATAGGTGCATGCCTAACTCCGCAGTATCAATGCCGTCATTAGGGCGGACAATGCATCAAATTGATGAGCCGACGACGGGGTTGCATTTTGAGGATATCCGGTTATTTCTGAATGTATTGGAGAAGCTGGCAGACAGGGGCAATTCGGTGCTGGTGACAGGACACAATCCAGATGTGATAAAAACTGATGATTACATCGTGGATATGGGTCTAGAGGGAGGCGAGGCAGGTGGGGAGATCCTATTTGCTGGTTCTCCCTACGAGATGAGTCGTCAAACAGCCAAACCGCAAACTTGCTCAGGGAAATATTTTCGGGGAGGCAAGGTGAGAGGGATTCTAGCGGTCCGGTAATTGAGCCCGAAACCGCGCTGGATTGCAGAAATTTGGACGCCGCTGACTAATGTTAGGGCGTTGTTAATGTCTGTCTCTGCTTGATCCAGTCTGGTGCTGAACTTCTAATCGAGCCGTAGTCGGTTCATCAAATTCCTCGCTAGAGTTTCTCCTATGGCAAGTGATGCGGTTGCGCTTGGAGAACTGGCATTTAATACACTCAGCACTCGTTGACGTTCTTTGATATACATGCTTCGAATCATTTTGCCATCGGCTCTGACTGCCTGTGCGCGCACGCCACTTCGTGCAGGCCTAAGATCAGCTAGTTTAACTGCGGGAATCAGGCGTTGTAATTCTCGCAAATAATACTTTTTGCTGAGGCTTTGCAGAATTTCTCGTGCAGCAGTTCGCCACAATGAGCGTGCGAGATGCCAACTTCCAGGCCAAAGAACTGTATCCAGGATGTCTCCGGGTACAACTGTGAAGCCTGTATATCCCTCCCGGGATAGTGCCAGAACGGCGCTTGGGCCACAAAGAACGCGGCCGTCTGTCATACGGGTCGCATGTACACCAAGGAAGGGGGCACGTTCATCTCCCGCGGGATAAATGAGATGGCGACAGTACTGTCGGGATAGGAGTTCGTAATACTCCCCTCTGAACGGTAATACACGAATATTTGGTTCCTGTCCCAGAAGTTTAGCTACACGGTCAGCATACAATCCGGCACAGTTAAGAACATGCCGCGCATGGACCGTAAGACTGTCGGTCTCCAGAACAATATGTTGACGCTCCTCGTGCGCCCCGTACACGCATGAATTTGTCAATACGTCTGTGCCTTGTTCCTGTGCTAGCGACATCAGGCGCCGCACGACGCCCGGATAATCCACGATACCAGCATCACGCACCAAAAGGGCTTTACTACCGGCGGAATACGGCTCACGTTCTCGGAGTGCGTCTCGGTCTATGATTTGGCATTGCACACCATTTGCACGTCCCCATTCGTAAAACGTGTATAGGCGAGCCAATTCCCGGGGGGTGCTGCCTATGATCACCTTGCCGCAGAGCTCGAATGGCAGGTCGTTGGTACGGCAGAATTCTTCCATTAACCGTCGCCCGCGCAGACACGTCTGTGCCTGTTTTGACCTTGGCTTATAGTAGATTCCTGAGTGCAGCACACCCGAATTACGGCCTGACTGATGTGTTGCGACGGAACTTTCCTTCTCGAGAACCAAGACTCGACAATCATAGCGCCGGCCCAGTTGCCAAGCTGTTGCAAGGCCGACAATTCCTCCCCCAATGATTGCTACGTCACACTCCACAAGTAGGACTAGGAGCTCTCTGTTGCAGGTAAACCGTGACGCACAACCTGTTCCATGGCATCTACAAAACGGTTCAGTTCCTCCAAGGTTGTGAATAGGTTAGCCGTAACTCGCAGGCCTTCAAATTCCGCGTGTTTAATTGGTGTAGCGATTATGCGGTGCGCATCCCATAGGTGTGTGCCCACCTCCGCCGTATCAATGCCCTCAATCTGGACCGTGCCGATACAACAGGAAAATTCGGGCTTGAGGCTGGTGTGCAGACGAACGCGGTCGTGCTGCATGAGCGGTTTTGCCCAGTAGTCACGCAGGTACCGCAGACGATCCTCCTTGCGTTTGGCTCCAATACCCTGATGGAAGGTAAGCGCTTCGGCAATAGCTATGTAGTTGGCCGCAGGGTGCGTACCAATTTCTTCGTACTTGCGAATATCTTCATCCATGCCCTCGGGAGCTGCCATAAGCGGCCATAATTCCTTGATTTTATCCTTGCGCACGTGCAGCAGCCCCGTGCCATGTGGTGCCAATAGCCACTTGTGCAGGCTGGAAGCGTAGTAGTCGCAATCCAGATCTTCATGCTTAAAATCGAAATGCCCAAACGCGTGTGCACCGTCCACGATAACCGGGATACCCTTGCGTCGATCCATTTGGACTACCGGCTTCACTGGCAGGATTTGACCGGTAATATTGATCATGTGGCACATGAGTATGGCACGGGTGCGGGGGCCAATGTTTTCCTCAAAGAGGCGTACGATCTCTCCCGGATCTTCGGAGGGTATGGGTATGGAAAACTGTTTAAGGACAATTCCTTCACGGCGTTCTCGTTGCTTGAACGTAGTGATCATACGTCCATAGTCCTGCGTGGTAGTTAACACTTCATCACCAGGCTCAAATTCCAGTCCCAATTGGCATATCTGAAGACCTTTACTTGCATTGCGGGTCAGTGCGATCTCCTCGGAATCACAGCCAAACTCCAACGCCAAGCGTTGTCGGACTCCCTCGCGCTGAGGTTCCAAGATGCGCCACATGGTGTACACTGGTGCTTCATTGGAGTAGTCCAGATGTCCTTTCATAGCCTCTTGGACAATCCTTGGAGAAGGGCTCACGCCGCCGCTGTTGAGGTTGATTAGACTGCGGTCAACCGTGAAGGCCTGTTGCACCTCACGCCAAAAAGTCTCATCTCGCGTTACATCGCCAGTTACACCCGCTATGTGTTCAAGTACAGCCGGAACTCGCGCAGGAACCAGTGAACTGTATGTGAGGGCCGCGGCTGCGGGGGCCCCAATCTGGTAAAGAAACTGCCTGCGGTTTGACATGACTAAACCCTTCTTTAATTGATCAGTAAACAAATTAAGACATTTCATACACTGATATAGAGATTATTGTGCGACCCGAGGTACGCATGTTTTGTTGGGTTCTAGTCTGTTTACTGATTGCCGGCTGCGACGCGGGCGACCGGCAAAATGACACGGTCTCCGTGATCAGATCCGTGACACTTGACGCTCGGAATGAGCCGTCCGCGGCAATGCTGCCCAAGCTGAAAGAATCCGGGCTCACACATATAACGCTGGTGCAGTTTGGTTTTCAGCGGGATGTTGACATTCCTGAGATCCGCATGAATCCCGACGCAAGATGGTACAGTGAAAGTGATCAAGCGGCGCGGGAATTGTCTCAAAAAGCTGACAGCCTCGGAATGGGGATTATCCTAAAGCCGCATCTTTGGCTTGGTCGTTACAGTTCTGAAGGTCAGTCGAGAAGCTCAATAGGCTATTCGGAGGAACACGATTGGCAGACTTGGGAGACGCAGTACACTAAGCTGCTCATGCATTACGCACACCTCGCCGAAGAGATTAATGCGGCAATGCTGGTAATTGGTACTGAACTTGCAAAAAGTGCTCATGAACGCCCGGATTATTGGCGCGGACTCATAAGGGATATACGTTCTGCGTACCGGGGCAATCTGACTTATGCGGCCAACTGGTGGGAGGAATACGAGGAAATTGAGTTTTGGGATGTGCTTGATTATATAGGTGTGCAGGCATATTTCGAACTTTCCGATGAACCCAACCCAACCAACGGGATGCTGGCAGAGGGCTGGGAGCCTCATATTGAGGCGCTTGCGGGTCTCTCAAAGCGTATAAATCGCCCCATTCTTTTTACTGAAATTGGCTACCGGAATGTCCCTGATGCGGCCGCCAAGCCATGGCGATGGCCCTCGCGTGGAGAAGCGGATTTGGTGGAGCCGGATGATGATTTACAGGCCCGCCTGTATGAAGTGTTTTTTGACGAGTTGTGGGACAAACCGTGGTTCAGTGGTGCCATTCTCTGGAAATGGTACGGCGATCGTGACCGGCCTCGCACCTATCTGGATTTCACTCCACAAGGAAAGCCGGCCGAAGAAGTTATCCGTTCCCGGTTCACAGCCAGCCTGTAGGTACATGCGAACGCTCTGTTTGCTGCTCGTGGTTTTTTTGCTGGGCTGCGATTCGTCAGGCATGGAACCCGAACCCACTCCGGTAAGGGGAGATGTTATTGACGTGACCACTCTTGCAACCTACACAGCTGAGGAGGTATCACAACTGGTTGGCGCATATGGGATACCTTATTCAGCGAGGTATGGTATTTCATTTTATGTCATAGAGTACCTGACCGTGGATACGCATGAAGAGGAAACGACGGCTTCGGGTGCAGTAGCCGTTCCGCAACCTGTTTTACGGTCGCTTCCGATGGTTTCGTTTCAGCACGGGACGGTAACGCGGCGTTCGGGTGCGCCTTCTAGAGGTGACACGAATGAAGCTGTGGTGGGCATGTTTTTTGCCGCAGACGGGTATTTATCAGTAATGCCTGACCTGCTTGGGTTGGGGCGTTCGCCGGGGCTGCATCCCTATTTGATAGCTGATGTATCTGCTTCGGCAATAGTCGATATGATGCAGGCTGTGGTTCGCTGGTCCGCCACCCAGCCATGGAGCTACTCGGGCGAGGTTTACATGGCAGGATACTCGGCAGGCGGTTACACGGGCATGGCAGCACATCGCCTTTTGGAGGCTGAGTATTCAAGCGAATTTACCATTAAAGCGTCTTCCCTGATGGCAGGACCTTACGGTTTGAGTGGAACCATGTTGGACCTCATGCTGCGTGAAGAACCATATCCCCAACCGTATTATTTCCCCTACGTGCTATTCAGCTATAACGAGGCTTATGGTTTGTATGACAGTCCGTCTGATTTTCTTGCAAGCCCTTACGATGTTACGTTACCTCCATTATTTGACGGAATGCATGGCGGCGGTGACATTAATGAGGCTATGCCAACTATCCCGATTCAAATTGTACATCCAGATGTTCGCCGGTCCTTTCTGTCTGACCTCAACCACCCATTCCGTCAGCGTCTGCGTGAGAATGATCTGACCAACTGGACACCGCGGGCACCAACACGGTTATATCATTGCGCGGCTGACGAACTCGTACCCATTGAAAATTCTATAATTGCCGCACAGTCGCTTGGCGAGGCCGCTACATTGTTGGATCCCAGCCCGCAAAGTGAGCATGGTGACTGTGCTCCCCTCGCAATTGCAAGCACACGAGCGTGGTTCAATTCGGTATCTACATCGGGACAGTAACATCCGGCACTAGTCTGAACTGGTCAGGCTTTCCGGGACAGCAAGGGGGTCACTGAACCAGAAGTTTCCCGTGAGCAGTCAATAACGCATTCTGCTTGGTAACGATGACACGGTACAGGTACACTCCTCCAGGGAGCGTACTTGTGGGTACAAGGACGGATTGTTGAATTGCCGGAGCCATGATTTGCGGGGGTATGGTAGTAATGCGGCGCCCAAGCAAGTCATGTAACTCTACCGATACGCTGGCTCGCTCAGGCAGGTCAAAAACTATGCGCGTGTCACCGGACGAGGGACTGGGAAAGTGACCATGAAGAATAAAGCCTGGTAACACATCTGTGAGTTCATTGGTCAGTGATTCGTGTATGGAGAGTTCGAACTGTAGTGCTCCCTGCAAACCATTGGTATCTACGGCATGGAGCGTATAGGTAGTCGTGTCTGCGAGGACAGTGGCTGTTCCCTGTAATATGCGCGTTGAAGCATCAAAGGACAGCCCCGCGGGAAGAGAGGGGGAAAGCGAGTAGGTAAATGATCCACTTCCCCCTCGGGCAGCGGGCAGCGTAGTGGTTGGGATCGGGGCACCCAGCGTGAATTGAAGGGGCTTAACAAAGGACTCAAATCCCAGTGAGCCGCCTGTTGCCGAGAACCTGTAAATCCGCCCATTTCCGGCGAGCATAAAAACCTCGCCTTGGTGGTCTATGCCGAAAGATAGAGGAGACAGGAACCTGTCTTCTAATAATGCGCTTTCCAGCAGGGTATTTCCGTCGTAGAGCAGTCCCCAAAACCGACCGTCGACATAGTCTCCGAAAACGTACCAGCCTGTAAGATCCGGTACCCCAGGGCCGCGATAAACGTATCCGCCCGTTACGGAGGCAGGACCGTTTGAGTGATCATATTCAAAAATCGGTAGCACCAGGCCACTTTGGTCACAGTTCGCACGCGGCCGAAAACACCGCGTTCCTTCCATAATCGGCCACCCATAGTTCTTGCCATTTTCGATGATATCGATTTCTTCGATCGTGTTTTGTCCTACATCTGCGGCGTAAAAAACGCCAGTCTTGAAATCGAAAGCAAATCTCCATGGATTACGAAGTCCCCAGGCAAAGATTTCCGGCAGACCAGCAGCCCCGCTGGCAAAAGGGTTATCCGGCGGGATTGTGTAGGGAACATCATCCACATTGATTCTGGAGATAGTACCCAGAAGCGAGCGTGTATTCTGACCGTTTCGGAATTGGTCGTTTGCACCACCCCCATCACCGAAGGCAATGTACAGAGCACCTTCGGGCCCAAAGCCCAATTGTCCGCCGTTGTGGTTGCCAGCGGGCTGATTTACCTCGAGGATCACGGTTCCACTGTTCAAATCGGCCCGGTTTGGATCACCAGCGAGTAAACTGAAACGTGCGACCACGCTCCGTCTTGGGTTTGAGGCAGTGTAGTAGACAAAAAAGTACCCGTTAACGGCGTGGTCCGGATGGAAGGCCAGCCCAAGCAAACCCTCCTCGTTATTAACTGCTCGAACACGGTCCCGTATGTCCAGGAATCTGTGGCGATCGGTTACATCCTGTTTGTTTTCAAAAGTCCAAATAATGCCTTGTTGCTCGACTACATAGAGCTGTTCCCCGAAGTGCTGCATATCCACGGGCCGATTAAAGAAAAGGTTTGGAAATGCGTGTTCGAGAGTGACCTGGGGCTGGCTCCAGGCAGGGACTGCGGCAATAAATATCCCAGCGAGAATGAGGATGCACGTCCTTTGCATAACTGATTGAGGCAATGAGGATTCTAGGATGCAATCCCCTTGGCTTACCCATCTCTCTCAAAAACGTTTTTCGAAATTGCGATAACCGGGAGGTATGAGGTGCTTGGGTTCGGAAACCTTCCTCAATTCACGATGATCCAGAATGTCTGCAGGGCCGGTTCGGGAAGGTGAAAGGGAATATCTTATAGCATCTCAAAAGAGATTGGTCTCAATTTGCAGGTTACCCATGAAAACATTCGCAAGCTTAGTTGTCTTTTTCGTTATTACTGCCAGCGTGCAGGCGCAGGACCGGATTGAATTGGTGCAGTATTTGGACATGGAAACGGTGTCCAACCCACAGTTGTCCCCGGATGGGGCGGAAATCATTTATACGAGAGGCTGGATTGATAAGATGGAGGATCGGAGAGCATCAAGCCTCTGGATCATGGATTCGGATGGTGCCCACAACCGGTTCCTGATTCACGGTTCTTCTCCTCGCTGGTCGCCTGACGGTACACGCTATCTCTATCTCGCGGAGGGAGAACCCAGTGGGCGTCAAATTTTTGTACAATGGCGGACCATTGCCGGGCCGGCCACACAGGTCACGCGCCTCGAGCGGGCGCCCTCCAATGTGCGATGGAGCCCGGATGGAAAATGGATTGCCTTTACTGCCTTTGTACCGGGAGATAAAGGCTGGGGCATTAGCCCACCCGGCAAACCGGAAGGGGCCAAGTGGACGGCCTCCCCGAGGGTCGTAGAAGATTTGGTCTATCGGCGTGACCGCGTTGGATTCTACGAGCCGGGATATACACACGTGTTTGTAGTTTCCGCCGAGGGAGGGACAGCACGGCAGCTCACAGATGGTGATTGGCATCATGGACGTGCAGGTATAGCCTGGACCCCAGATGGATCCGAATCCTGTTTTCCAGTCTTCGCACTGAGGATGCACCTTGGGCATGGAGGGAGTCCGAAATCTATGCAGTCAGCGTTTCCTCGGGTGATATTCGACAGCTTACTACACGTAGAGGACCTGACAGTAATCCTGTTGTGTCGCCCGATGGACGCCTTGTCGCATACACGGGATATGACTTTTCAGATGATACATACATTGCGCAGCGCCTTTATGTGATGAATATTGACGGCAGTGGCTCAATGGTATTGACGGAAAGCCTTGACCGTTCCCCCAGAGGATTGATATGGCAACCTGACAGTGAGGGGGTATATTTTACGGCCAACGATCACGGTACGCGCAACTTGTACCATGTTGATCTGGATGGCAAGGTGAGGCCGATCACCCAACTGAATGCTATGCTGAGCATTTCGAGTGCGGTGAGAGGCCGGTTTGTCGGTACGTACAGCGATTCATACAATACTTCGCAGCTGGTTACTTTGGGTGTCGAGGAAGATTCTCCCCAATTATTGCTTGATGTTAATGAGGATGTTTTGGGGCATGTTGATCTAGGCGCTGTCGAAGAGATAAACTATTCCTCCTTGGATGATCTAGGTATTCAGGGGTGGATCATCAAGCCGCCGGACTTTGATGCCAATAAAAAGTATCCGCTGATTCTTGTGATCCATGGTGGTCCACATGGCATGTATAATGTCGGTTTCAGTTTTTCCTGGCAATACCATGCCGCCCAAGGGTATGTCGTGCTGTACACCAATCCACGAGGATCAAGCGGATACGGCAGTGACTTTGGTAATGCTATAAAGCGGGCATACCCCGGCAAAGATTACAATGATTTGATGCGTGGAGTAGACGAGGTGATTGCACGCGGGTATATAGATGAAGACAATTTATTTGTGTACGGATGCAGTGGGGGAGGTGTATTAACTTCATGGGTTGTCGGGCAGACCGA
Organism: Bacteroidota bacterium; assembly: GCA_028875125.1. Lineage (GTDB taxonomy): Bacteria > Bacteroidota > Rhodothermia > Rhodothermales > Bin80 > Bin80. Next base: position 73,939 of record JAPPGC010000104.1, read on the forward strand.
TCGTTTTGCTGCTGCCAGTGCCAACTGTCCGGTAACCAACTGGCTTTCATTTGTAGGGACGGCAGACGGTGCATCCTGGTACTATAACTTTGACCATCTTCCTTGGGAAGATCCCTCGGAGCACCTGCGTCGCTCTCCACTCATGCATGTCGGTAATGTGTCTCGACACCAACCATGCTTATGACGGGGGTCAATGACCTACGTACCCCTATGTCGCAGACAGAGGAGTATTATCAGGCACTCAAATTGCTCAAGGTGCCTACTGCCATGATCCGCTTCAACGGGGAATACCACGGAACAACCTCCAAACCCAGTAACTATCTGCGCACACAGCTTTATCTGCACCACTGGTTTAAGAGGCATGCGCGTGACACCGATAGGGCGCACATGTAGACTTCTGGATGATAACACACCCCATTGCTGTATTCCTGATTCTGGCAGTTATCGTTTGGGCTGCGGTGTGGCTGGAGTCTCGCGTAGCGCTCTTCAAGGCGCTCAGTGCCGCGTTGGTTGGCATACTGCTGGCTATGGTATTATCCAATGTGGGGATCATTCCGGCGGATAACAAGGCCTATGATGTTCTGATTAACCCCGGTATCAGTCTGGGCATTGTACTGATTTTGCTGGAGGTAAATGTCAAAACCATTCGCAAGGCAGGTGGTGCAATGCTGGCTGCATTTGGTCTGGGAGCGGTCGGCACCGCTGCAGGCGCATTTGTATCGGCACTGGTATTGGCACCGCTCGTTGGACCAGAGACCTGGAAGTTAGCCGGTCAGTTTACAGGTACCTATAATGGAGGTGGCGTCAATTTTGCAGCGCTGGGGCGTGCGTTTGATACTAGCAGTGAGCTTTTTGCTGCTGCAATTGCCGCAGACGTACTGTTGACAGCACTGTGGATGGCCGCTTGCCTGATGGTTCCGTTACTTTTCAGGCGAAAGCAGAGGAAGGAAAGTACCCAGTCCCAAGATGGTCTAACCCAATCTTTATACAAGAGCAAGGAGCGTATAGCCTTGCAGGATACCGCCCTCCTAGTGGTTATCGCGCTGGGTGCAGTATGGTTTTCAGAACAATTGGGGAGTATAGTTCTGGTCATCCCTGAGGTGCTGTGGTTGACCACCATTGCACTTGCAGTCGCACAAGTGCCACAAGTGCGTCGACTTTCGGGTGCGGCCATGTGGGGATACTATTTGCTCCTGCTCTTCCTCACCACGAATGGGGCACAGTCTGTGGTGCGCAATATTGTAGCCATTGGTCCAGGTGTGCTTTACTTTGCGATCGGTACACTGACGCTGCATGGAATTTTTGTATTCGGTTTTGGCGTATTGTTCAGGATGGATCCGACTACGCTGGCAATAGCTTCACAGGCAAATGTGGGCGGACCTGCATCGGCAATGGCATTGGCCACTGCGCGGGGTGCAACGGATCGGGTATTGTCAGGTGTGGCAGTGGGGCTGCTTGGATATGCGATCGGCAATTACACTGGTTTCGCAATTGGTATGCTGGTACGCGGAATTCTGGGATACTAGGATGTAGGCTTTATCGGGCGTGGGCGATAATCATATGAGGATGAGAGCCAGTTGCGACAGGTATAACTGAAAGGCGTGGTTCTGGACGGATCAATCCATGTCCTGAAGGGAATAAATATCGTCTTCTACACTGCAATAGATTCGTGATCGGTAAGCGCCGCAAAATCACTCGGTCGGCCTGGCAACAGGCACGGCGCCTGATGTGGAATTATCGTAAGGTTCTTGCCATAGGTATAGGCCTCATGGTGGTTAATCGTGTGAGTGGGTTTGTGTTACCGGGCAGTAGTAAGTGGTTGATAGACGAGGTGGTCGGCAACAATCGGATGGAACTCCTTCTGCCGCTGGCCATCCTGGCGGCTGTGGCCACTCTCGTCCAGGCCGGAACGTCCTATTTGTTATCGAACGTGATCAGTATAGCGGCCCAGCGCGCTATCATGGACATGCGCCGCCGGGTCCATGAACATGTGATACACTTGCCGGCGCGTTTTTTCGAGCGACATAAGAGTGGGGAGCTTATATCGCGTGTAATGAGCGACGCCGAAGGGATCCGCAACCTGGTTGGTACAGGTGTCGTAATGCTGGCGGGGGGCGTAGTCACGGCGGTTCTGGCACTCGTCATCATGTTTGTACTCTACTGGCAGCTGACGCTAATTACCTGTGTAATTCTAGGAGTTTTCGGGGGCTTGATGGCCTATGCTTTCCGGGCACTACGCCCGATATTCAGAAAACGTCAGAAAATTCAGGCGGAGGTAACGGGCGCCTTAGGGGAAACTCTGGGAGGTATCAGGCTGGTTAAGGCCTATGGCTCTGAAGAACGGGAGCAAGCAAAGTTCAGCGGCGGAATTGAACGGCTGTTTGATTTGATTGCCAAATCTATTCGAGGACGCTCTGCAACGGTTGCGTTTGGCACGGTCTTCGTTGGCGTAGTTGGTGTTCTCATGATTGTGATGGGGGGCAGGGCAATCACCGAAGGCGCATTGACACTCGGAGACTTTGTGATGTACATCTTTGTGGTTGGTGTCATGGTCGCTCCGATTGTGCAAATGGCTATGGTAGGCACCCAAGTTTCAGAGGCCTTTGCAGGACTTGATCGAATCCGGGAGCTGATGGCAGAGACGCGTGAAGATGAGGATGAAGATCAGCGCAAGACGCTGAGAACTGTTGGGGGAGAGATTGTTCTGGAAAACGTACACTTTCGATACGATGAAACAGTGCCTGTAATACGAAACGTCTCGCTCAGAGCTGCCGAGGGGACGACGACTGCGCTTGTGGGTTCAAGCGGTTCAGGCAAGAGCACGCTCGTGAGCTTGGTCATGGGTTTCAATAAACCCGACGCGGGACGGGTTTTGGTGGACGGCCAGGATCTGGCAACCTTAAAGTTGAGGGATTACCGCAAGCATCTGGGGGTGGTGATGCAGGAAAATTTCCTGTTTGATGGCACGATTGCGGATAACATCAGTTTTGCCCGACCAGAGGCCTCACGCAACGAGATTGAGGACGCAGGAAGGATTGCTAATGCGGATAAGTTTATCCGAAGGTTTCCTGATGCCTACAATACGATAGTTGGTGAGCGCGGGGTTAAACTCAGTGGAGGACAGCGGCAAAGAATCTCCATCGCACGTGCGATTTTGGCAAATCCTAGAATCCTGATTCTTGACGAGGCTACTTCCAATCTTGATACGCAAAGCGAGGCGTTAATCCAGGAAGGATTCCAAAATCTGCGTTATGGGAGAACGACATTCGTGATTGCACATCGACTCTCAACGATCCGCAGTGCGGATCAAATATTAGTCCTGGAGGACGGCGAGATTATCGAATGTGGCAATCATCGCACACTCTACGATCTGGCGGGCCGCTACCGTGAGCTGTATGACCAGCAGCATAGCTACGAAAAAGATCTTTACGTGAATCCTGGCGAAGACTACTTGCCAAGTCTCAGCCAGTGAACCCGAGAATCACAGGCGATAGCGAACGGTAGCCATCACGGTAGTCAGATTGGCCTCACCGAAGGTTGTCGTATTGGCTAGATTTGGGATCTTGTGCTCAGCGTAGGTGCCCTCACCGGAGATGCGCTGCAAAAGAGTATAGCTGATACGTATGCCTGCCAGGATCCTGTTTGTGAGCGCGTACTCAAACCCAGCGTGCCCGACGCCCAGGAGAATCGTGTCTGATAGATCTTCGTCATGCAGCGAGTCATAGCTTGAAATGTCTCCCTTACATGGTGGGCCGGTGCATGAAAAACGCTCCTCGAAGTACAAACCCGTCACTACCGCGCGTGCAGCTCCCCCTCCCAAGCCGATATAGGGACGGAGCACACGTATCTCAGGGAGAAGGCTCAGAAATATGTTTAGGCGAAATGAGGAAACCTGAAGCCGCCCTATCGTTGTTGTGACCGTGCTTTGAACCCCACTGCTCGGGTCATATGCAGGATAGTCTGATCCATTCAGGAACGTGAGACGAGAGAAGACCTGTTCCAGATTTTGTGAAGAGTGTTTAACGTTTGCGTCTATGCGCAGGCTACCTTGCTCCTTTCCGGCACCGACGCGAAAAGCAAACCCCGGGTCCGTTGGTATTTGGTAGAACCAGCGATATCCGTTACCGGGTTGACATTCTGTCCGACCAGGGTAACAGGATGTATCGAAATTAAATCCCGACTGGGACAGCTCGCTGCTAAAGGTCGGGCCTGCCCCGAATTCGAAATACCAACTATCTGTTTGGGCGTGTGTGATTGAAAGTGTAGATGTGGCAATAATTACGAAAACTGCGACCCGTCTTACAGTTTTAGCAGCAAGTTTTGAGACAAACCATTTATCTTGGGAATTCATGGCGATTGAGTAAATAATTTGGCGAAATGCGTTTTTCAGGTGTACTAGCAATTATAGTTATTGTGGCGTTCTGCGGCTGTGAATCGAACTCACGAGTGAGTGAGAATGGTTCTTTTGTTGGACAGCCAAACTTTGTGATAATCTTCGCTGATGATCTGGGTTACGGGGACTTGGGCGTGTACGGTCATCCGACGATTCGGACTCCGCACTTGGATCGGATGGCCGCCGAGGGACTTCGTTTTACACAGTTCTATACCGGTGCATCGGTATGCACGCCTAGCCGGGCTGCCCTCCTGACTGGGCGGCTGCCTGTTCGAAGCGGCATGGCCGATGATCGAATCAGAGTTATCTTCCCTCCAAGCAAGGGAGGATTGCCGGCGGCAGAGATCACCATAGCAGAAGCGCTGAAGTCGATCGGTTACGCGACAGCAGCGATTGGTAAGTGGCATCTGGGACATTTGCCGGAGTATTTGCCGACGGCACATGGCTTTGATGAGTATTTTGGAATCCCGTACTCGAATGATATGACTCCTTCGGCGAGTAAGGGGGCCCGCGTACAGACCTATCCGCCTCTACCACTGATGCGTGGTGAGGAAATCATTGAAGAAGAGCCCGACCAGCGCCTCTTGACACGTAGATATACCGAAGAATCGATCACTTTTATTCGCAGCAATGTGGATAACCCTTTTTTCTTGTATGTACCTCATTCGATGCCCCACATTCCCATTTTTGCATCAGAAGATTTTGAGGGGACGAGTACACGTGGCCTTTACGGGGATGTAATTGAAGAGTTGGACTGGAGCGTCGGACAAATACTGGAGGTCCTGCGCGACACGGGTTTGGATCGCAAGACATTCGTGATTTTCACTAGCGACAATAGTCCATGGCTCACCGTTGGGCTGGCAGGTGGTACGGCCGGGCTTCTACGCAATGGTAAGGGAACGACTTGGGAAGGGGGAATGCGCGTGCCGACTATAGCTTGGTGGCCAGAGACAATTCCGGCTGGTAACGTTACACAGGCACTGGGGAAGACCATGAATCTGCTACCGACCATGTTGGGACTGGCCGGAGCAGCTCTGCCGGGGGACCGGGTTTTGGATGGTGTCGACCTGACCCCGGTTCTTAAGGATCCCGCGGCCCGCGTTCGGGAATCCGTTTACTACTATCGGGGCGCACAATTGTGGGCCGCGCGGAAGGGCCCCTGGAAAATGCACTATATCACTCGAAGCGCTTATGTGGGAGATCAGCCGGTCATGCATATTCCACCCGCGCTCTATCACCTCGACCGGGATCCAGGAGAGCGATTTAATGTAGCCGCAGACGAGCCGGAGGTCCTACGTGAGATTCAAGCAATGGTAGACGCACATAAGGAGGAGCTTGTAAAAGCACCGTCGCAACTAGATATTCCAGAATGGAACGACTAACAGGTTGCTTTCTGATTTTACTGTTTTTTGGTATAGCTGCGTGTAGTCAGGGGCCACCGCCAACCCCACCACCCGGCATGGTGTATATCCCGGGTGGGAGAACGCAGATCGGTTCCGAGGATGGTATTCCGCATGAGCGGCCGGTCTTCAAGGCACGAGTCAAATCTTTTTTTATGGATTCATCCCCCATCACTGTTGGAGAATTTCGGGAGTTCATTCAGGCAACCGGGTATGTGACCCAGGCCGAGTCATTTGGGAATGCAGCCTTATTCAACGTTGGAACCAGGCAGTGGGAGCTCAGAGACGGGGCGTACTGGGAGTGGCCAATGGGGCCCGAAGGTCCTCCTGCACCGGAGAATCATCCGGTAACGCAGGTATCGTGGAATGATGCGGTTGCATATGCGGCATGTTCTGATAAACGGCTCCCGACTGAGATAGAATGGGAGCATGCCGCCCGTCTGGGGAGCGATGGTCAGTATGCTTGGGGGGATTCGCTTGTAAAAGATGGCCGGCACAAGGCGAATGTATGGAATGGGCGATTTCCCGCATTCAATACCAACGCGGATGGATACGCGACTACCTCACCTGTTGGAGTATTCGGGACCACGTCAACCGGTCTCGTTGATATGGGGGGCAATGTTTGGGAGTGGACGGCAGACTGGTATCGATCGTACGCAGACCGCGATAAGGCATTCCAGCCGAACCCGAGCAGCGAAAAAGCACAGCGTGGAGGGAGTTTTCTGTGCGAACCTGGCTGGTGTCACGGCTATCGAGTGTCTGGGCGAAGCCACTCAACGCCGGAGACGGCACTCTATCACGTAGGTTTCCGCCTCGTGAAGGATGTGCCGTAATGTAGGTATTGATCAACTGCTGCCACAGCGATATTCAAGCGTTCGGTGTGGGTCCCTTTGATACTGACCGTGTTCAGCGCATGCTTTTCCGTTTCAGCGCGCAGGAGTGCATGTGAACGTAAACGCTCTTCTGGACTCGCTCGTTGGCCGGGATCAGGTTCCCATGGAATGTCAGGTTCTGTGAACAGGTATAGTCCTGACCTATGGTCCAAGGCGGACTCCTCGATGTCTGATGGGCATGTTCCAAAGTAGATGCGCTGGTAGACACACGTGGTAAAGAGATCTGTATCCACGAATAGAACCCTTCGGGCCCTGAGCCCCATCCGGGCGACAAGTTTCAGGTGTCCCTGAGCGATGGCATAGACGTCAGACTCTTCGGGAAGAGCCCCTTTGTTGTCGACAAATAGACGCAGGTATTCGGAAGCCCAAGCCGTCTTGTAGTGTTTCGCCAGGGCCGCCGCCAGTGTTGATTTTCCGGTCGACTCCGCCCCCATCAATACCACGGTAGTTAGGCGGCTGATGTCAGCGGTCGGCTGTTTAATCCTCTGTTGGTCGTTCTCCGGGCCATGCATCAATCAAATGCAAACGTTCTTAACAGAATGAACCCAAGTATAACCATCGGGAATTAAGTATTGAATTGTGCAAGCCACTCGCTTATTATTGATGTTTCATGTCCTTGTCCCTGTTGTAGATTTGTCACCGGCCTGATGAGTGTTGGTAGTTTTGAAACATCGAGTCGCCTTGGTACAGATAATACTTATGGGGTAAGGTATGGGTCGGAATAAAAGGGCGACTAATCGCGTCTTAATAATAATGTATGGACGTGTACATAGCTTTCAATCAGTTTTGCAAGAGTGAGAGATCATGGATTCAGACGATAGACCGGTTGGTCGGATACTTAGTCGACGGGAGATTATGCAGATCTTTGGAGCTGCATTCCTGGTAAGTTCGGGGAGTGACGTTGTCAGGAAACCAACTTCCGCGATGGGGAAGACAGCATTGCCCCCGTGTATTGTTCGTCCCGAGCAGACAGAGGGTCCCTTCTTTGCGGATCTGGAGCTTGACCGGTCTGATATTCGGACTGAACCTTCTACAGGGGCATTTCTGCCGGGCCTGCCATTGGAGTTGACCTTCCAGGTATCTCGGGTTGGCAATGAAGAGTGCGCTCCATTGCCAGGAGCAAGAGTAGATGTTTGGCAGTGTGATGCGGAGGGACGCTACTCGGCATTTCAGGATCGGAGAGCAGGCGGGGACCTGCGTGGAGAGAAATTCCTGCGTGGTTATCAGTTGACTGATGCGTCTGGAATGGCCAGGTTCACGACTATTTATCCAGGATGGTATCGGGGGCGGGCAGTGCATATTCATTTCAAGATACGCACCGAGGTCAATCAAGGTAGCGTATATGAGTTTACTTCTCAGCTCTATTTTGACGATGAACTGTCTGATCAGGTGTTTGCGAAAGCGCCATACGCAGCACGTGGAGTGCAAACTACACGGAATTCCAATGATGGAATTTTTCGGCGCACCGGCGAAAACCTGATGCTTGACCTTTCCCCCAATGGTGAAGGATATCAGGCGACTTTTGGTATTGGCCTTGACCTTTCAGATACCGAAACAGGCAGTAGAGATTCAAATCGTCGGTCTCGCAGGTCCAATTGAAGGCGTTGAGCCAGGCTCAAACTTGTTGACAAGGAATGGTACACCGTGAATCGAATATGGACGGTGTTGTGGGTTCCCGGCCGGTGTGACTGAACGGTCGTAGTTGATTGGCGAAATAGCTCAGTGCGATAGACACAGGGTACTTATCCTAGTCTTTCCATGCGCGGGTTTTAGCGCCCCCCGATATGCGGCCATACATTTATGACCCATGCTTAGGCACAGATAAATAACAAATGCCGCCGTCTGGATAAGCATATCATTTGGTGAGTCTGAAGATGGATGGGAAACGACATCGCAGCAGGCAATTTTGCTCAAAGCTCAATTTATTCGACTTAGTACCTTGGAGTACATTGTTTACGCATCGTGTCCGCTAGTCTGACACAAATATCATTGATCAATGTACTCAGTCAATATGAGTTTCTGGAACGGTTACGGTTCCACACAGCGTGAATATTTTCTGATCAGTTGGAATAATTGGATTAGGCAATTGTACTAGGCAAGTATCCTAACAATGTTTGGCAGCAGGCTACTATGGCACAGTACGTATTTGCTGAGGGAATAAAATATCTGAAGGGTGTAGGACCGGCGCGCGCGGACGCGCTGGCCCAGGTTGGCATCAAAACCTGTCGTGACCTCCTGCATTTCTATCCTCGACGTCATCTTGATCATACCAATGTGTCTCGGGTGATAGATCTAAAAACAGAGGGGGAGACCGTAACGATTATAGGGACCGTTGTTGCTACAAAGGTAATTTCAGGTCGTCATCGTGAACGATTTGAAGTAGATGTCCATGACGATTGGGGCGGGCGTTTAAAACTGGTCTGGTTCAAAGGCTTCAGATGGATCCGTCGATTTTTTGTAGAGGGCTATCGTATTGCATTCACAGGAGATGTGTCGTCAAAGTATGGTGGAAGATGGACAATGGTGCACCCGGATTTCGACAGGCTGGATGAAAGTGGTCCGCGGCTCTCAACCGCGCGGATTATATCACTTTATCCTGGTAGCGCTCGGTTACAGGCGGTAGGATTGAGCAGCAGGACGTTTCGGAATATAATTTATCAACTCATCAAAAAACGCGGGCTGGAGTTTCCGCAGGTCCTTCCCGAGTGGGTCCAGGAGGAATACGACTTATTGGATGGTCGCATAGCTCTGCGTGCTATCCACTTCCCGAAATCCCATGACGAACTTCGCAAAGCTAAGCGGCGGCTAAAATTTGAGGAGCTATTCTTTCTCCAGCTAATGCTCCGGCAGATCAAGAAGATGCGTGTCAAGCGAAAGGGCATTCGTCTGGAGGTTCAGGGTTCGCGGTATTCGCAGTTTATCGATCAGGTACTGCCATTTGAATTAACCGAAGATCAGAAAAAAGCCCTGCACGAGATTAAACGGGATATGCAAAGTGGGCACCCCATGTACCGCATGCTGCAGGGCGATGTTGGTTGCGGTAAGACGGTTGTTGCTGTTGCAGCTTTGAGTCTGGTAGTAGATAGCGAATTCCAGGGTGCTTTCATGGCACCAACCGAAGTTCTTGCAGAACAGCAGTTTGCAAGCCTTCAAGGGTATCTAGAGCCCATAGGTATTCGTGTGTGTTTACTTGTGGGGGGGCAGCGCAAGCGTCTGCGCGAGCAAATTCTGCAAGAGATTGCCAGTGGCTCTGTAGATATCGTTGTTGGCACGCATGCTGTATTTCAGGAACAAGTGAAGTTTAAGAATCTGGCACTCGCAGTGATTGATGAGCAGCATCGCTTCGGTGTTGAGCAGCGGGCCACACTCTTTGCGAAAGGCAATAACCCGCACATGCTCTTGATGACTGCGACACCGATCCCACGTTCTCTTGCGTTGACCGTGTATGGAGATTTGGGAATTACCACTATACGGGAGCTACCCAAGGGACGCAAGCGCGTAATCACAAAGCTTTTTCGAGACAAGTATCGCTCCGAAATGGAGAAACTGGTTCTGCAGCAATTAAGCGAAGGGCGTCAGGCGTATATTGTTTACCCGCAAGTGGAAGAGAGTGAGAGCAGTGACCTCAAGAATGCGGAAGCAGGGTATCGCGCGTGGCAGCAGTTGTGTTCTGGGCATTCCGTTGGACTTGTGCATGGCAAAATGAAGTCTTCAGACAAGGAAGCTGTGATGGCACAGTTTAAGTCGGGCGAGACCCAAGTTCTTGTCGCAACTACAGTCATCGAGGTTGGTGTTGATTCCCCAAACGCAACAGTGATGGTAATTGAACACGCCGAACGGTTCGGTTTAAGTCAGTTGCATCAGTTGCGCGGACGTGTGGGACGGGGAAAACATCAAAGCTATTGTGTTCTGATGGCTGATTGGCGGCAGTCTATTGAATCGAGGGAGCGGTTAAATGTGATTTTACGTACCACAGATGGATTTGAGATCAGTGAGGCCGACCTGAAGCTGCGTGGGGCAGGTGATTTTTTTGGAACACGCCAGAGCGGTATGCCTGAGCTCAGGATTGCGGATATCTCGGAGGATATGCCGATTCTGGAACAGGCGCAGGAGGCGGTCAGGCGGATTTGGGAACAGGATCACGATCTGATTCGACCGGAGTACCAGGTCATGCGTACATATTTTGAGACTTTCGTGCTAGCCCGGATGGAGGGGTATGCACGTACAGGTTAACTGACATGGAGAAATACTGGGAAATATTTCTGAATGCCTACGATGGGTACGCCCACTATCTGTGGGGGGAAATCACGACGCCTCACTGGCAGAACTATTTCTATTGGCTTATTGGGGTAAGTGCATTTTTCTTTGTGCTGGAGTTGTTCGCACCCTGGCGGAAAGAGCAAAGGAAATTCAGGCATGATTTCTGGCTTGATCTCTTTTACATGTTCTTTAACTACTTCCTGTTCTCGCTATTCATTTTTAATGCGGCGAGTATGGTGTTAGTGAATCTTTTCAACGATGCGCTGGCCAGCATTGGGATCACCAACCTGGTTGCCATCCAGGTGGGTAACCTCCCGGTGTGGGCTCAACTGCTTGTTCTGTTTGTGATTCGGGACTTCATTCATTGGAATGTTCATCGGTTACTGCATCGGGTCCCGGCCCTGTGGGAGTTTCACAAGGTGCATCATTCTGTTGAGGAGATGGGTTTTGCCGCGCATCTCCGGTTTCACTGGATGGAAAATGTGGTCTACAATGGATTGCAGTACATCCCGTTGGCTATGATTGGTTTTGGAATTGAAGAGTACTTCATTGTTTACCTGATCACTCTAGTTATTGGCCATGCTAACCACAGCAATATTTGGGTACCGCTGGGGCCGCTGCGTTACGTGATCAACAATCCTCAGATGCATATCTGGCATCATGCCAAGCGTTGGCCGGAAGGACACCCTTACGGAATTAATTACGGGATCAGTCTCAGTCTGTGGGACTACCTGTTCAAGACCGCGGTCATTCCACACGACGGGCGTGATATTGAACTGGGATTCGAGGATATCGAAGAGTTCCCAAAAACTTTCGTGGGACAAAGTCTGCACGGCCTTGGACTGGATAAAAAAGAGGATGGTCCACATGAGCGCCCATAACCTTGGTATGCATCGGATGTTGGACTCCGCAGGTTTTGAATACTTGTATTGAGCTTGCTGGGAGGCTTGGTCAAGATTAGTATTGTAAGCTCCTCTGGCGTTGCAAGCATAGATTTTTGCAAGTTCAGGGTCTCATTCACTACTGGCTGGCCACATTGCTTTGTCATCGCTTGGCGCACTTCGTCAATTCGCTTGGATCAACCCGTAGCCTTGGTATAGGATTCTGTTGGGGATACACGGAAACTTCGACTGTTAAAACAGCTGCAGTAGATTCATTGATTGCCTGTATACGGATCGTTTTTACGTGAAACTTAGGGAGGCAATCGATGGCACCTATGTACTTCACTGCTTAACGGGTAGTCATTGTGTATTTGACTGCAACCCTGCGGAGACCGTGACATGGGTGAACCAGTAGTGGTTGCGGACTGGGATGTGACAGTTTTCTTTTACCAGTTGTGAAGTATTGATCGTGGTTGAAGCATTCATCTGGCTTGGATCCATTCGAACATGGGGTACAATCCAGAGTTATCAACTGAGTGGACTTCTTCGCCGTATCCTAATTTGTGGCAGTCAATGGAGCGTCCAGTACAAGTAACACCGTACCAAGCGTCTAATTCCATTCGGATTGTTACGGCAGCGAGTCTATTTGACGGGCACGATGCCGCCATCAACATCATCCGGCGCGTACTGCAGGCTTCTGGAGCGGAGGTAATTCATCTTGGGCATAATCGGTCTGTGCAAGAAGTTTTGGAGACAGCTTTGCAGGAGGATGTGCAGGGGATTGCAGTGTCTTCATATCAGGGTGGCCATCTGGAATACTTCGGCTATCTGCTTTCATTACTCGATGCGCGTGGAGCGGCGCACATAAAAGTCTTCGGGGGTGGAGGTGGTGTAATTGCCCCGGACGAGGTCAGGCAGTTGCATGCAATGGGCGTGACTCGCGTTTTCACATCCCGGGATGGGATGCGGCTTGGGCTTCAGGAGATGATCAATATTATGCTCAAGGCCTGCGATTTTCCAGTCACGTCCGAACCGGTGGGTAAACTTCCATTTGATAAGTTGGCCCGCCAGCTTACCCAAGTAGAATTGCAGTCTTCTAATGAAATAGAATGCCCAGACCGCGCAGTGGTTGTCGGGATTACGGGAACAGGCGGTGCCGGGAAGTCCACGCTCGCCGATGAGCTTGTTCTTCGTCTGCTTGAAGACATAACTGATGTAAGCGTGGCGATTTTGTCCGTGGATCCGACACAGCGGCGATCTGGGGGTGCACTGCTGGGCGATAGGATTCGGATGAATGCCCTCTATGGTCCAAAGGCCAAGGGGCGAGCTTTCTTGCGCAGCCTGGCCACACGTCGGGCGCATCGCTCTACCAGCGAGGCACTGTTGGGAAGCATAAAGGCCTGCTCCAAAGCTGAATTCGACTTAGTGATAGTAGAAACGGCTGGCGTTGGGCAAAGTGACACCGAAATTGCCGATTTGGCGGACATAACGCTTTATGTTATGACCTCCGACTACGGTGCGGCGACACAGCTGGAAAAAATTGGTATGCTGGATGTGGCCGACTTCATCGTGCTCAACAAGTATGATCACAGAGGTAGTCTGGATGCCCTGCGTGATGTCCGCAAACAAGTGCAGCGCAATCGGATGGCATTTGACCAGACTCCAGACACCATGCCGGTTTATCCCACCACGGCCTCTCGTTTTCATGATCCGGGTGTGACGGCTTTGTATATGGATTTGGTTGCCATGCTGCGTGAGAAATGCAATTTTCGATACAGTACGTCTATGGATGGGCATCCGGTATCTCCCAATAGCGAAACAATTATACCCGCCCGGCGCCAACGCTATTTGGGTGAGATCTGTGACTCGATCCGGGAGTACCATGATTGGGTGCGCACCCAAGTCACTTGTGCCCGCAAGTGGGGGCAGGTGAGAGGGACGAATGATCAGGTGGAGGCTTGGAATCCCACTGATGCCAAAGAATTACGCACGCGCCTTAGCACGATGGAGGCCCATTGGTGGGAGCGTTTGGACAGTCGGTGCAGGAATATCCTTACTAATTGGGATGCATGGGCCGAAAAGTATCGGAAGGAAACGTGTACCTACACGGTGCGTGATCGCGATATCAACGTTCCGCTATTTTTCCGGTCTTTGGCCGATACCAAGATTCCGCGTATAGCTTTGCCCGCAGTGGCCGACCAGGGTGAGCGGCTGAATTATGCCCTGAAAGAGAATCTGCCTGGTTATTTCCCGTTTACGGCTGGCGTATATCCTTTCAAACGAAGGAATGAAGCGCCGACTCGGATGTTCGCGGGAGAGGGATGCCCAGAACGGACCAATCGCAGGTTCCACGTAGTGAGCCAAGGCATGTCCGCCCACCGGCTTTCTACGGCTTTTGACTCCGTGACACTTTACGGATTTGATCCTCATAAGCGGCCGGATATTTATGGTAAAGTGGGAAATGCGGGAGTGTCTGTGGCGACGCTGGATGACATGAAGAAGCTCTACAGCGGATTTCATCTTTGCGATCCGGAGACCAGTGTATCTATGACCATTAATGGACCGGCGCCTGTGGTCTTGGCCCTGTTTTTCAATACTGCAATTGATCAGGCGACCGAGTTATTTCTTCGCGATTCGGGGCGCTGGGAGAGGGCCCAGAGGGTTTTTAACAGCCAACTGGATTCGAACCGTCCTCAATACGTCCCCTTTGGGCCGGAGGGATGTGAGACGGATTTTCCAATGGGGCATGATGGTAATGGTCTCGGCCTTTTGGGAACCTCCTCTAAGGAGCTCGTCGAGTGGGGTGTGTTGGAGGACAAGGAGTTTGAGCGTATCTGTCGCAAGGCAATACAGACTGTTCGGGGCACCGTGCAAGCGGATATCTTCAAGGAAGACCAGGCCCAGAATACGTGCATTTTCTCTACGGAGCTAGCACTGCGCATGATGGGCGATATCCAGGAGTTTTTTACGCAGGAACAGGTCCGTAACTTTTATTCGGTATCCATTTCCGGCTACCATATTGCAGAGGCCGGAGCTAATCCAATTACGCAACTTGCGTTTACGCTGGCGAATGGATTTACTTATGTGGAGTACTACTTGAGTCGCGGGCTGCATATTGATGACTTTGCGCCCAATTTGTCCTTCTTTTTTCAAACGGGATGGATGCTGAGTATGCAGTCATTGGTCGCGTAGCACGGCGCATCTGGGCAGTGGCCATGCGGCAGCTTTATGGGGCAAATGAGCGAAGTCAGAAACTGAAGTATCATGTTCAGACATCCGGTCGCAGCCTCCACGCCCAAGAAATCAGTTTCAATGACATTCGGACAACGTTACAGGCACTACTTGCCATCTATGATAACTGCAATAGTTTGCATACGAATGCCTATGACGAAGCGTTAACGACACCAACGGAAGAGAGCGTCCGCAGTGCAATTGCGATCCAGCGTATCGTTAACGAGGAATTCGGTCTGGCCCAAAATGAGAATCCGCTACAAGGATCCTATATAATCGACGAACTGACTGATTTGGTGGAGGAAGCAGTCCTGCTAGAATTTGAGCGGATAAATGCACGGGGAGGTGTACTAGGAGCCATGGAGCTGATGTATCAGCGTAGCAAGATTCAAGAGGAGTCTTTACACTATGAGCGCCAGAAGCAATCTGGTGCACTCCCAGTGATTGGGGTCAATACTTTCCTGTCGCGCACCCAGCCCATCCAAGCTGAACAGTCACTAATGCGATCCTCGGATGACGAAAAGCAGCATCAGATTGCTGGTCTCAAGGCATTTCAGTTGCGTAATCGACATCGATCAGAGGCGGCCTTGGATAATCTAATGAACACGGCCCAAAATGGAGGCAATTTGTTTGCAGAACTTATGGACACGGTGCGATGGTGTTCATTGGGGCAGATCACTGAGGCACTGTTTCGCGTAGGTGGTCGTTACCGACGCAGCATGTGATCATGCAATTGGCGATTGAAGGGATTGACGGCTCAGGCAAGGGGGCGCAGACCCGGTTGCTGGATAAGCGATTGCGGGGTATACGTCACATCTATATCATTCCCTCAGTACGGCCAGACCAGGAGATCAAACCCCAATGGTCAGTCTACTGCGATCTTTCGCGTTCAGGCAAATGTTCGTGATCCAATGGACCGACAAGAAGTGAGGGGATATCTCCACGTCATCTGGATTGAGGTGCACAACCAGAGAAGACACACAGATCACAGGAAACGGACCTTGAAAGCTTAGCTCTGAATATGTTTAACGGCCCAAGGTCCTCAGGAATGCCGAAATGAGATTCCGCTACGTAACGGATTCTTTGCTGCGTACGTTTTACTGAGGCCAAAGCCAGCCAAACACGCCGGCAGTCAAAGCGCCGTAAAACAGGCCCTCAAGTACACGAATCCAGGTCACCTTCCAGCTGAATCCGTACCATATGGCATGTGTGATATGTCCAGCCGAATGGGCCAGAAAAGCAGCTGTACCAACTACCTGGAACACTTCCAGATACGATGTGCCAGGTCCGAGGCTGGCGGTGCCCATGTAGGCTGCCGCCGTGGCAACCGCAAGCGAAAATAATGCCTCAAAAATGAGCTGCTTAGTCATGCTAGTGCCGGGCCGTAAAACAAACAGAATCCCTACAGGACCTCGGTTGGCCTTCTCCTTCCATTCCGGGGAATTCCATTCCGCGCGGCTCTCTACACCTGGAAACATGTATTGCCCTCTTTGCGCTTCCTGCGCACGCAAAGCGTCCATGATCGCATCTTCATTCGGGAGTTTCACAAAATCCTTTGAGTGCAGCGGAAGGGCTGCGTTCAGTACGAAAGCGGCAACGTACACCAATGCCGCAGAGATTAGAATTGGGAGCCAGAGCGAGAGAAGCGAGACCATTTATCTATATGTTTTTCCGGGTTACACAAAACCAACGACACGACAATATACGGTCATAGTTTGACAGAAAAGGACGATATATCGTCCCAGAGAACAATAGCCACTAAGACAGTGTCGGACATTGATGCTTCCAAATATACTCAGTCGGTGGATTCACGAAATATCACTGCCTGTGCTATTGCAGGAGCGGGTTCATGTTCACCGTCTAGAGTTTCCGCAGCGTGTTTTCCAGTGAAAATGAGTTGCTATTCAGCGAAATTCCATCGGGCAATTTTGGAGTCACTGCGCGACTGCATAAGTGCGAGCAACTCTGAGGCAATCTCGGGGTGTGTATCTGCTAGATCGGTCGTTTCTGCAGGATCATCCACGAGATTGTAGACTCTCACGGGCGCTGAAACGCTGTCTTTGCCGCCTAAACGAACGCCTTTCCAGGGACCAATTCTGGCGGCCTGCGCTCCGCGCCAGTTTCGTCCGTGGTATTCCCAGTACATTTCACTTGGTGCTGGAGGCTGCTCTCCAAGGAGAACGGGCAGGAAGGAATTCCCATCTACTTCAATGGTCAGTTCTGTATTCACCACACCGGCGAGTGTAGGCATTACGTCCCAGAATGCGGATACGTGATCGGTAACTGATCCAGGGGCAATGACATCGGGCCAGGTGGCAATCATGGGTACACGAATTCCACCTTCATAGACCTCTCCTTTTCCTCCTCTGAGGCCTCCAGAGCTATGAAACTGCTCCGTATCCACGCCGCCTACATACGTGGCGCCGTTGTCGCTGGAGAACATGATCAAGGTTTCATCATCAATACCGAGTTCACGGAGTACATCCATGATCTGACCTACATGTGCATCCATTCGCGAAATCATGCCAGCATAGGCCGATTGCGGACGGATGTGTGGCAGGTAGCCCCTAGTCCCGTCGTAGGGCGACTCGGACAGTATGTTGTCGTATGCCGCCAATTCTTCATCTGGTATCTGGAGTGCTAGATGAGGTACAGTGTGTGCCAGATAGAGGAAGAATGGTCCCCCTGCATTTTCCCGGATGAATGCCTCAGCTTCATCTGCCATGAGATCTGGAGCATAATCAGCGCCTTTGTAGTTGTCGTAGGCAGACGGATCGTGCGGATCTGTACCCTCAAATCGTTGATGTGGATGGAAGTAGCCGTTGGCGAGCGTATCCCATTCCGCATCGCGCCACAAGTGAGAGGGATAATGGTTGTGGGCCTGTTTCTGATCCAGATAGCCGTAGAAATAATCGAATCCCTGTTGATTGGGCACACCTATGGAATTAGGCCCTCCCAGGCCCCATTTGCCGATTATTGCCGTAGTGTACCCAGCTTCCTGCATCATGCGACCAAGCGTGTAAGTGCTTTCCTCCAGCGGTAGTTGGCCGCGCTCGGTGCTGTCAGCAAATCCTCCTAATTCGTAGTTATCGCGTACCTGACAGTGACCGGTATGTCGGCCCGTGAGAAGTGTGCAACGACTCGGCGCACACACGGGGCTGCCGCTGTAGTGCTGCGTAAATCGCATACCCTCGGCAGCCAGCTGATCCAGATTCGGGGTTCGGATCAGAGTTTGTCCATAGCTGCCAAGCTCCCCATAGCCCAGATCATCGGCGAGAATGTATATGACATTCGGAGGATCCATCTGTGTGCATCCAGCGAGTACCAGAACGGCGGCAATAATTATTCGTGGCATAAGAAAGGAAGAATGTTGAGGTTCTAATGATAAACGATAAGGCATATATTTGCTACGAGTGAACCACACAAGTCGGATGGCAGCCAGAACACTGGCTATGAAATTAGGTCTGAAGGCAGGCATGCGTGCGTATGCGGTCAATGCACCATCACACTATCACGAACTGATTTCTGATGCCCCGGTGATCCCGAAGGCAGAGGCGATCAATGAAGCAGACTTCGTGCATGTATTCTGTGATCGTCAGGGGCATTTATTGATAATACTCGAGGCTGCGATACCAACGCTGGCATCTTCCGGTATGCTATGGATTTCGTGGCCCAAGAAGACGTCAGGGGTGCGGACAGACTTATCAATGGGCGTAGTTCAGAGGATCGGATTATTTATGGGGTTAGTAGATGTCAAGATTTGCTCGGTTGACGAGGTCTGGTCGGGATTGAAGTTTGTTTATCGGGTACGTGATCGCGGAAAAACGCCCAGAGCTACCGGGATGGGGTCCCACTCCCGGACTCTGTAATCTGCATTTCGAACGTACAGTTGTGAGGAGGCTCCGCCATCAAGTGCGATCGCGTTTCTGGCTCCGAGGCCACGCAAGAGCACGGTTAGCTGCGGGATGGTGAGACCAACCAGTTCGGCATCGGATGCGACCAAAAGGAGGTCTCCCTTCGATGTGAGCGCAGCGGCGGAGCGTCGAGCGACATTTTCCTTGTTTTTTGCGGCACCACTTATTACTTCACCGTTTTCCAATAGCAGAGGGAACGATTGTATGGCGTGTTCCGCTTCGAGGGTGCGTGTGGGGCCGATGTGGGCTCCTTCGTTCCACAGGAGCAGGTATCCATGTGTTCGGTTAGGCGCACGCAGTTCTTTCCCATTTTTCAGCACCAGACCTCGTGCACCTTTCTCATCGAAAAACCCGGCGTTGATGGCGGCGATAGCTCCGGTATTCTGAGCCATGGCTTCTGCAAAATCTCGCTTTACAGCAAGAGAGTCGTTCGTGAGAACACGTACATCCGCCTTGGTCAGGTCTACTTTTGTCACAATCAGCGAGAAATTCGTACCATGCTCGTGCCGAATCGGTACCGAGCCGATCTGTATTCCCGAACTGACCCGACTATAGGATACCTGCGACTCCAGTGATCCTTCCCAGAGGCTATCACTCAGTGCCTCTTCATGGAGTGGATCCCAGCGTTCACCATGCACAACCCCAAGCCTTCCAAGGTTTTGGTGGTGGGAGTCCATAACTGCCTCGGCGACGAATTCAGCGAGTTCTCGTGCCCACGGTGTTTGAACAAGGAAGCGGTGGAACTGGTCTGACTGCCATAGAAGGGCCCCCAACAACAGTAGTCCAACTGTCGCAAGAAAAACCCGCCAAAGAGTGTTGACTACGCAATACATATGGGCATCGAACCGTGCACATAGAATCGGTTCCCCGTTAGTGGCGTCGCGCGGGTATTCGGATTGCCCTGATCTGTGGGGCCTCAGCCAACGCCCCTCCGTCCGGATCATACCAGGAATGGCCACGCCGCTGTGCAAGCGCCCAACCAGAACTCTCGGTCAGTTCTATTTCGTAGAGCACATGTTCAAGGGTTAATGTTTCGAGTGCATTAGCTGCGCGGGAGGGCGGACGATGGCCGTTTTTTGGTCCCGATTGGGCGCGGGATTGAGTAGCAGTTTGCATGTAATTGGATGAAAGAAACAGCAACCCAATTTTATGCAAGAATATTGAGATATATGCATTTTAAGCCAACAAATTGCAAACAAGAATTACCCCTTTATTCCCCACAATTTCCCCACTGATAAAGAAGTCCTGTAATCGGTAAATCTGGTGGTTACACACGAACATCGGCGCTGCAAAATGACTTCATCGGTTGGCTATCAAGGTGCAGCAAGCAAACACTAATGCCGCTGGTTAGGCTTTCGTTCATACTTGATATGAACGCGTCGGGAAGCGTACTTTTCGCGATACAAACAAAATGATTCTTCCACCGTACCTATCCGCCAGCGCTCCGAAGGATAACAAAATGAACTAGAAAGAACGAGAACCAATGTGGGTGGATATCACGGTTGACGATGCGGAAACACTTCGCGATTTTTATGCTGCGGTAATTGGATGGGAATCAGAGTCAGTCGCAATGGGCGGATACGACGACTTTGCGATGGGCATAGATGGTGAAGCGCAAGCCGGAATTTGTCATGCTCGTGGCGTTAATGCAAAGTTGCCCCCGGTCTGGCTCCCTTATTTTCGTGTAGAATCCATAGAAGAGAGTATTCAACACTGTCTGGATCGGGGCGGAGAGTTGATCTCACCGGCAAAAACATTTGGTCCCGGCCAAAGTTATGCCGTTATTCGCGATCCTTCTGGGGCTGCCTGCGCCATTTGGAGCGCTGTTGATTCACAGTGAATTTTACAGTATCCTGTTGACTGGCTGCCGTGTTGCAGCATGGGGTCAATCGGCCCGGTTGGATTCATATAACTAACTCGCAAAACCACTCATTTCAAGATGCATATGCCCGAAAACTGGATCGCATTCGTGATAGCAATTTTTCTCCCGATGATCATAGGATCGTTATGGTATGGTCCACTCTTTGGTAAAATGTGGATGCGGATGATGAATCTGACCGAGGAAAAGATCAAAGAGACCCTCAATCCGGCCAAGTCTTACGGAGGGTCAATTGTAGGCTCAGTATTGACGGCATACGTCTTATCAATGCTTGTTACGCTCATGGATATGGGCACTTTTACGGGCGGTTTGACGGTTGGCTTTGCGGCTTGGGTGGGTTTTTCGCTCCCTCTAGGCTGGCAGAGTGTAGCATGGGAGGATAAAAGTATGGGGGTTTTTGTGCTTAATCAGGCGCAGAACCTGATTGTTTTTCTGGCCATGGCCGGGCTTCTGGGAGCTTGGCGATAGTATTCTTAGTGCTTGGTGTAGATGGCCAGCCACATGGACACCAGCATAATCGACCGTGCTGCCGAGTTACGTGCTCACCTTAACCGGTATTCACACCAGTATTACGTACTTGCAAGCCCAACCATAACGGATGCGGAGTATGATGCGCTTTTTCGAGAGCTGGCTGCTCTAGAGGAGAAGCATCCAGAGCTTATCACGCCGGATTCCCCCACACTGCGTGTCGGCAGCGACCTAGCTTCTGACTTTGCAAAAACACCTCATGTACGTCCGGTGCTTAGTCTTGCAAACGCCTTTAGCGGAGAAGACTTGCAGGCTTGGGAGGCACGTAACCAAAGATTGTCCCCGGGTTCGGTGTATACGTACGTCGTGGAGCCAAAATTTGATGGGCTGACGCTAGTTTTACGCTACGAGAGTGGTGTTCTTGTTCAGGCCGCCACGCGAGGCAACGGAGAGGTTGGCGACCTCGTTACGGCCAATGCACGTACCATAGGATCTGTACCCTTGCGTATTCCGGTGGAGAGCGGACCAGCGCCCCCCGAGGTACTCGTAGTACGATGTGAAGTCCTATTCACAAAAGAGGCGTTTGCAGCATTGAACCGGGAGCGTATAGAGGATGGGGAACCAGCATATATAAACGCACGCAACACAGCGTCGGGGTCACTCAAACAGAAGGATGCGCGGCTTACGGCTAAACGCGACCTGACCGCCTACGCGTACGATGTAATGTACCCGGATGAATTTGTGCCAGGGGATCGCTTTGAGCGCCTGGACTGGTTGCACAGCGCCGGATTCATGATCCCCCCCGACGTACAGTTGTTGTCAACGCTGGACGAAGTGCTGGCACGTGTGAACTGGTGGGCGGACATCAGGGACACACTTCCTTTTGAGATTGACGGCGTGGTCATAAAGATTGCGGATAATGTGCAAGCAGAGCGGCTTGGTGTGGTTGGTAAAGATCCCCGTGGATCCATTTCTTTCAAGTTTCCCTCAAAGGAAGCGACTACCGTGCTCGAGCATGTAGAGCCTCAGATTGGGCGTACAGGGCGCATTACACCAACTGCACATCTCAAACCGGTGTTTGTCGGAGGGGTGACCGTCTCGAATGCTACACTGCACAATTACGACCAGATAGAGCAGTTGGATCTTCGCACAGGAGACACCATTACGATCAAAAGATCGGGCGATGTAATCCCTTACGTAGTTGGCCCCCTGAAAGAGCTCCGTTCCGGTGACGAGATTCCGATCATCCCGCCGACGCAATGCCCGATAAGCGGTGATTTGTTGATCAGAAAGAAGGACGGTGTTGATCTTTTTTGTCCCAATCCCCAATGTTCGGAACGGATGCTGCGGAGAGTTATGTTTTTCGCTTCCAAAGAGGGGTTGGATATTGAAGGCTTGGGTTCAAATACCGTGCACGCGTTGATAACGTCGGGTTTGATAAAGGATGAAGCTGATCTGTACACACTCGAGAAGGAAGAGCTCTTAAAGTTGGAGGGTTTTGCAGAAAAGAAGGCCGTAGAACTTTTGGCATCAATAGATCGGGCCCGCAATCGTTCTCCTGAGAAGCTTTTAGCTGCGCTCGGAATAAATGGTGTTGGAGCAGTTACAGCACGGTTATTGCTCGGCCGGTTTTCGATTGAAGAATTGATGGCAATGGCGGAAAAAATTCTCAGCATTAATCGGGAGGCGGCATCCAGTTTATTAGAGGAGCTTATTCCGCTCTCTACCCTTCTTTTGCATAAGGTGCATCTCAAAGATCCGGTTGCCGCCTCTTTGAAGCAATTGGAAACGGATGACGAAAAGTTGGCAACTTCGCTTGGTGAACTGCTCACCACCGTGAAACCACTCTTGGAGTTGGATGGAATCGGCCCAACTATGGTTGAGGAGCTATTTGGCTGGTTCAAAGAGGATGCAAATCGAGAGTTGATTATTAAGCTACAGGATGTGGGAGTGTCATTTGAACGTCAGTCATCGCGCATGAAGTCCCAGTTGCTGCAAGGCAAAACCTTTGTCATTACCGGTGCTTTGGAAGGATTTACTCGTTCTCAGGCAAAGGCCCGGATTGAGGCCAATGGTGGAAAGGTTACAGGCAGTGTTAGCAGAAAGACAGATTACCTTTTGGCCGGGGAGAAGGCTGGTAGTAAGCTTGCGAAGGCGCAGAAATTAGGTGTACCGGTGTTAGGTTTGGTAGAATGGGAAAAACTGTTAAATTCCGACTGAACGGACCGTTAGGGAATTATGGAGCAGGGTGGCCAAAGACGTAAAATTTTTCTGTTGGATGCAATGGCGCTCGCTTACAGAGCGCACTTCTCGTTCCTGAGTCGTCCGCGAATAAACTCGAGGGGCGAGAACACGAGCGCGTTGTACGGCTTTACGACTACGCTGATCAACTTGATTGAAGAGGCGGGACTCAGGTATGCAGCAGTAGTGTTTGACGGGCCAGGCAAAACCTTCAGGAACGATCTTTATGTCGAATACAAGGCCAATCGCGATGATCCGCCGGACGCATTGCTGGAGAATCTGCCACGTATCAAGGAACTGGCACGAGCATTCTCTATCCCGGCCCTGGAGGCCGATATGTTTGAGGCCGATGACGTGATCGGCACTTTGGCCCGCCAAGCCGACGAGGCAGGTGCTCATGCGGTAATTGTTTCTCCGGACAAGGATTTCCAGCAATTGCTATCACCTCGTGTAGAAATGCTGCGGCCGCGCAGCGGTGCAGGGTTCCAGCGCCTGACAGAGGAGGTATTCCGTGAGAAATACCAGATTGCTCCCGAGAATTTTATTGACATGCTGGCGCTGATGGGGGACAGTAGCGACAACGTGCCCGGCGCACGCGGTATCGGTGAGAAAGGAGCGGCCCAACTCGTGCAGTTGGACCAGACGGTGGAAAATATACTGGCAAAAGCGAGCGAGTACAAATATAAGCGTTGGCGCACCGGGCTGATGGAGAATCCAGATATGGTGCGGCTCAGTAAAGAACTGGTTACGATCCGGACAGATGTAGATGTGAAGTTGGACTGGGAGGCTAGTCGTTGTGGTTCCCCAAGAGATATGCAGGCGCTGTCGCTGTTCCGCCGCTACGAATTCGACACGTTGATTCGGCGTCTCACAGCGGGAGCAGAGTTGTTTGAAACCGAGGAGGTTGTGGCAGACAGTTCGTACAGCCAGTATAATGCTGCCAGGGCTAATTACAGAGTTATCAGAACGCTAGATGAATTAAAGGCTGTCGAGAAGTCTCTGAAGGAAACCCGCCGCCTGGGATTAGCCAGTATCATGACACCGGGCTCACCGGTACGGGCGGACTGGATTGGATTAGCGCTTTCCTGGGCTTCCAGGAGCGCAGTCTACATACCGCTTCCGTTGCCCGATGGTACACCTCCGTCTGAGGTTGTCCGTATTCTTGCACCGATTTTGTCCAACATGAAAGTTGAGAAAATTGGTCATGATCTTAAACCACTTCTAGTTCGGCTCAGATTACTTCTGGTGCCGGTGCGTGGAAAAATCTTCGATACCCAAATCGCGCATTATTTACTCGCCCCAGATCAGAATCATCGGTTCAACACTGTTGTGAAACAGCAGCTGAGCTACGAGCCGGTCGGGATGGACGGCATTTTGGGCACCGGGCGCTCGAAGATGGATCCACGTGACGTGGATCCAGAAGCATTCAAAATCCTGGCTTGTGAGCGGGCGGCGTGTCCGCTTGAAATGCGAGAACAGCTAAGTACGAAGCTTGAAGAGGCGAGTCTGCTTGATTTAGCGAATAAAATTGAGTTCCCGCTTGTGTATGTGTTGGCTGATATGGAAGCCACCGGTGTGAAACTGAATCAAGCGGTACTGGAAGAGCTGGGACCACGTATACAGGATGATCTGGACCGGTATGCCGCGGAGATATACGAAGAAGCCGGGGAAAAATTCAACATTGCTTCCTCAAAGCAAGTCGGCGAGATCCTTTTTGGCAAAGATAAATTGGGGCTGCCGGTAAAAAGAAGGACGCCTTCCGGCAAGCCATCCACGAGAGAAGAGGTACTCCTGGATCTTGCAACCGAGCACAAGGTACCGGCACTCATTATGGATTGGCGAAAAGCCGCCAAACTGAAGGGTACCTATGTGGATAATCTCGTACGTATGGCCGTACCTACGACGGGGCGTATTCACACGGTATTTAATCAGACTTCGGCAGCCACTGGCCGACTGGCCTCGTCAGATCCCGGGCTGCAGAACATTCCTGTTCGTGACGCCACTGGACGTGAACTGCGTAGTGCGTTTGTAGCCCCCGAGGGGTGGTGTATCCTATCCGCGGACTACTCACAGATTGAGCTCAGAATTCTTGCTCACATGAGTGGGGATCAGGGGTTGCAGGCCTTTTTTGTGACTGGTCGGGATCCTCACACTGAAACCGCGGTACTTATCTATCATGTAGATGCAGCGGACATTACGCGGGAGCAGCGTAATAAGGCGAAGGCGGTTAATTATGGAATACCATACGGGCTCTCAGCTTCCGGTCTAGCTCGTGGATTAAGATGTACGCACAGAGAGGCGCAAGAATTGATGAAAGCGCACCGTGAGTCTTTTCCCGGGATTTGGCAGTTTATTCTGACGCAGGTTGAGAGTGCCAGAGAGCGAGGATTCTCCACCACACTTAAGGGACGTCGCCGTTACCTACCCGCTCTGCAAGCGCGCAACAGCGCAGTCCGCGCCGCGGCAGAGCGTATTGCTGTCAATATGCCGATACAGGGGTCCCAGGCCGATATGATCAAGTTGGCGGCAATCGCAATTGATCGTGAGTTGCGGCATGCCGGGATGCAATCCCGGGCAATCCTACAGGTTCATGATGAGCTTGTATTTGAAGTACCGGAGCAGGAGTTGGCGGATACGAAGACAATAGTGAAGGAGTGCATGACCCAAGCGATGGTACTTAGCGTCCCCGTGGAGGTCAACCTAGGTCATGGCGCTAACTGGCTGGAGGCGCACTGAGGCGGTTGGAAGATTCGCATCAGGACCGGGGCGTGATCTGACGGACGTTCGCGATCACGCTCTGCGACATCCACCCACGAATTCGAACTCAGGGAAGCGAGTTGGGGGGTAGCAAGGATATGGTCTATGCGTACGCCATCATTCCACTCGAATCCTCTCGTTCGATAATCCCACCACGTGTACACCCCGGGGCCGGGGGCATGCATGCGCAAAATATCTGACAAGGAGAATTCCTCCATGAGATTGGTCAGTTTTTTGCGTGCGGCGGGATCGCAAAGGACGGAGTCTTTCCAGTTGTCTGGATGGGATACATCCAGGTCGCTAAAAGCAACGTTGAAATCTCCCGTCAGAACGAACTCCTCATATTTCTCCCTTTCGCTTTCCAGAAAGATCTTCAACTCGTCAAGCCAGCGAAGCTTGTAGGCGTGTTTGGGCATACCTATTTGTTTTCCGTTTGGCACGTACACGTTAATCACACGCAAATCGTGCACGCTTCCCGCAATAACCCGGGCCTCATTGTCGAGGCCCATACGGATGTTGTCAACGGTCTCTTTGGCCAGGATTGCGACGCCATTGTACGAGGGTTGCCCACAGATAAAGGATTTGTAACCGACCTCTTCAAGAATGGCAAAAGGAAAGGATCCCTGTGTGGCTTTGATTTCCTGCAGGCAGAGGATATCTGGGGTATGCCGTTCCACGAAAGAAAGGATTCGAGCCAACCGGGCACGTACGGAGTTAACATTCCAGGTGACTAGCTTTATGGGTTTAGCCATGGTTTATCGGCAGGCTGGCGCTACTTTAATGAGAGCAATCAATTTGTATAAAATTTCTTGTGGTTCCCTTCCGTCTGCCGGGAAGCTTCACGTAAGTTTCAACTCGTATATGATCTTCAAAGTATCCAGTCGGTACCATTGAAGACGCTTAAGTATAATTAAAAACGGAATGATAAGTTATGGGCTTGAAGATTCAGAAAAGATCGTATTGGCTTGA
>JAPPGC010000116.1 GCA_028875125.1 Bacteroidota bacterium
AGACTGCCCAAAGGTGGGCAATTTGAATCTCACTAGGTGGGCAATTTGGATCTCAGTATACAGAGCAGTTTGGTTTACCCGAGGCGGTGGGGTTATTACGGCGTATCAGGCGGGATAAAACGCTATGTGCTGAACCTGTGGGGCTTAGCGCTGCCGATCCTTTGAATCTGGCAGGTATTGTTGGTCCGGGGGCCAGACTCCCAGCACTCGCATCAAACCGGATGGTTTACCAGTCAGGTGAAGTTGTGGCTAAACTGTCTGGAAAGGACGACAAGGATGTTTTAGTAGCTCCTGAACTTCGGAAGATGCTCCATACGCAGCAAGTTTATTTCAGGTCGCAGCCTCGGTAGCGCACAGGCCCGTTGCGATTGAGCATGCTTCCTGAATCATTTCTTCAAGAACTTCCAAGTTCACATCATCCAGTCGTTTGATGTAAAGGCAGCTCTTGCCGCGTGTATGTTTGCCCAGTTTTTTTAGAGCATCTTTATGGTGATCTAATCCGCCGGCCAAATACAGGCTGAAGGCCTTTTTTCGGGGCGAGAACCCTACCTTGAACCACTCACCGGTGCGCCCGGAAGCATAACGGTATTGGAACTGACCAAACCCAATGATAGTGGGTCCCCACATTGTTGGTGAATCACTCGTTGCTTCCCCCATCATGCGAAGGAGGATTGCGCTGTCTGCCTGCTGGTCGGGGCGTCCCAATTCGTCAAGAAATTTCTGTACGTCTACTTCTGTTGGTCGGGTTTTTGGGCTGGACATTGTTGGCGAACTCGTGTTTCAAATAAGTTAAACGTGCAAGGGTTAAACATAAGTTTGAACCCAAGTTAATTGGACTAGTACTTCGATGCGTGAATCAAGTGCGAGACCTCTAATTGCGTACAAAGAAACTGGATATGACGCTACATGCATTCCTAGATACGGAATATGGACGCTTCGGGGATGTACGTTTGCGGAGCATCCTGCGAAAGGGTGCAGATCTGGAAATGCGCAGGGGCCCTGCAGCGGAGACGCCGCTACATGTTGCGGTTCGTCGCTGCCGTCTACGGGCCGTGCAACAACTCGTTCGTGCCGGTGCAAAGATCAATGCGCTGAATGCGTACCAGAAGACTGCTTATGCACACGCTGTCCGTCGTGGGTTTACAGCAATCGCGACCTATCTGGCCGACCAGGGCGCAGGCACTTCTCTTACCGAGGCTGATCAGCTTGCTGTGGCAATGTCGAGCGGCAGAGAGGCGGAAGCCCGACAAATCCTTTCCGCGAGTCCGCATCTTGCACAAACGGGTAACCCTGGTGAGGATCGATTATTGGCGGATATGGCAGGCAGGAATGCAGACTGGCCGGTACAACTGTTGATAGGTGCGCAGGCATCCCTTACCGCTCCGGGCCTGGATGGCGGGACCCCGCTACATCAAGCAGCCTGGTTTGGTCAACTCAATCATGTGCGCTCGCTTCTCGCAGCGGGAGCGCCGCTGGAGGTATGGTGCGCGGACCACACTTCGTCTCCCTTGGGCTGGGCAGTTCATGGATCACGAGAATCTGGCGGTTCCAGCTCCCGTCAGGAAGTATATACAGCCATTGTGACCACGTTTCTGGATGCGGGAGCACGGCTGTACTATGCAGATGATGATACGGACGCCTACTACAGGAGACTACTGCGGCAGGCAAGTCGATCTGTGCGGGTGCTTCTGCGGGAGGCCTGGAAAACACATGAGGTTGCTTAGGTCAATATCCAATGTGGCCTGCTGTTCAGGACCTGTTTTGGGTGTGTTTTTTCGCCTTCAAAACTCCGTATCTGAGCTATACCATGCTGCATGCCCATTTAGTCCAGAGCGTGCTTGCAACATAATCCTATGCCTCCTGCGCCTGGAATCCAACTCAATGCCGAATGATTGAGCTCGGTTAAGAGGTTATAACACACCTGCCATGTTGACTCCGGGGAATCCAGGGCCTATCCAACGCCGAATAACTTTGAGTTCATGAAGCTGGAGTATGAGGAAGTGGAGGACAGACGACCCGGGCCATGATTGACCTGTCCCCGTTCAGGAGCACGGGAACGAGCAGCACCCGACCCCGTGCACTACATGCAGCTCTGAACGAGGCGCACAAGACCTATAAGTCGTACCTTCCATCCTACGTGGAATCATGCTCTTTCCCGGATTCGTTCACCGATCAGGGAAGCATGGCCTTGAAACTTTGGATAATAAAAATAGACCGGCTCCGCTCCGTGCTTATGCGCTTCATTCTTATGTTCGCAGTACTTCTTGGGACGGTCTACGGCGCTTCAGCGCAAACGCATCCACCTCTGACCATTCCACGTGTAGCAGGTCCAATCACGCTGGACGGCATGAGCACCGAAGCTGCTTGGGATTCGGTTGTGCCTTGGATCCCGGTACAGTACGAGCCCAACAATGGCATGCCGGCGACTGAACGAACCGAGTTCCTGGTGGCCTACGACGACGAGTATGTGTACCTCGCGCTGCGCGCATTCGATAGTGATCCCGACGGGCTTCGCGCTAATACCCTGTACCGCGACCGCCTAAGCGGAGATGATCATTTTGAAATCCTGCTTGATACGTTTAACGATGACGAGACTGCGCTGCTCTTTACAACGACCCCAGCCGGTATACGGAAGGACGCAGCCATTTCCAATGATGCAAGCGGAGGCGGGATCTCTTCCGGCGGCTGGATAAACGGAGATTTCAACACGTACTGGGACGTGGCCACGACCATTGATCCCGAAGGGTGGTTCGCTGAAATTCGTGTTCCGATCAGCAGTTTAAGGTTCCAAAATAAAGAGGGTGCCGTGGTAATGGGAATCGCTCTCCAGCGCAAGGTTGCGCGCAAAACCGAGCGTCTCGTGTTTCCCCCTGTACCGCCAATAGCCGATTGGGCCTTTCTCAAGCCCTCCCTGGCCCAAAAAATCAAGTTTGAGGGCATCAAGTCTGAGCGGCCGGTTTACGTGACCTCCTACGGTTTGGGCGGCACCGAATCGCGACCTAATGCCGCCGAGGATTCGCGCACCAATTCTTGGAGGGGCGGGCTGGATCTAAAATACGGATTGACCAACAACGTGACGGCTGACTTGACATTCAACACGGATTTCGCCCAAGTGGAAGCAGATGATCAGCAGGTCAATCTGACGCGATTCTCTCTCTTCTATCCTGAGAAGAGACAGTTCTTTCAGGAGCGTTCGGGACTGTTTGACTTTCGCGTAGGAAGCCAAAGCCGACTCTTTCACAGTCGACGCATCGGTCTGGATGAGGCAGGTCAGCCCGTACGTATCTGGGGCGGCGGACGCATGGTGGGCCGCATCGGCGGATGGGATTTCGGGCTATTGGCTCTGCAAACCGGTATCAGTGACACACGGTCCTCGGAAAATTTCGGGGTCCTACGGCTACGCCGTCAAATGCGTGACGGACTGAGCCGCCTCGGTGGCATGCTCACGAGTCGTCTGGGACGGAACGGCAATTACAACCTGGCCTTTGGCCTAGATGGTATTGTCCATTTGAAGGGTGAAGACTTTCTGATCTATCAATGGTCGCAATCCGTAGATCACGAAGCGCGAGGTGTCAACATATTTGATGCTACGCGCTTTGCCATATCTGCAGAGCGGCGGAGGCGGCAGGGATGGGGCTATAACTCGATCGCTGAATGGGCCGGCCCCGCATACGACCCGGGCATAGGATTCACGCAACGGATCAACTACTTCCTTGTGGATCATACGATGTCGTACACATGGGTCAAGGGCTCCGACTCTCCTCTTATCTGGCACCGGCCTAGCTTGCGCGGATTTGCTTTTGTTAGCCCTTCCTTCGAAATCGAAACTGCCGAAATAGGTCCAGAGTGGGATTTCGCAGCCAAGAGCGGCGCGGGAGGCGGCGTAGAGTTCAAAATCCAGACGGAACTCCTGGAGGCGCCCTTTGCGTTATCAGACGAGGTGCAGATCCCAGCCGGACGGTACAATTTTTTTCGTGTTGGGGCAAAATACAATGTGTCACACACAAGACTCTTCCAGATACGTCCTAACGTTCAAATCGGTGCATTTTACGATGGCTGGCAAGTAGCCGTGGGTGCTGCCCCTATCTGGTATGTGTCGAAGCATCTTGAACTGTCGGGTTCCTATCAGTTGACGCGAATCCGCTTTCCGTCACGTGATGACACGTTTCTGGCACACTTGGGGCGCCTTCGAATTGGCAGTGCACTGAATGCCAAGTTCAGCGCAAACGTCTTTATTCAGCTCAATAGCATTCAGCACGTAGTCAGTGGCAACATACGCGTGCGATACAATTTCAGGGAAGGCAACGACCTGTGGGTGGTCTACAACCAGAACCTGGATACGGATCGGGACCGAGTGCTGCCTCGTCTACAGACGATAGAAGGGCATACCGTGCTCGTCAAATACACGCACACCTTTCGCTATTGAACCTAGTACGATAACGACAGGGTCGTCGTCGGAGGGTGTCTGGTGGGCTGACTGCAGCAGCGGTGGCTACGAGTGTTACACGCTGTACTAACAGTTAGGCAGTACTATTTTGGAAATCAAGTGGCGAACAATAATTGTCCCGGCGGGCCGGATGACCCCCTATTGTGTGATCTCATAGGCCACCACTAAGGGGTCACCCTGCTCCTCATCAATTGAAGTGCCGATGGCGCGGTTGCCTGCAACCACCTTCAGCCAGATGGTCGAACGTAATTTAGTCGTAGCCTGTATTCTTCCCTCAAGATCTACGACGATCCAGCGGGTTTCGAGTGCACCTTCCGGTGCACTAAGCCTCAGCCAAATTCGCTCTGAATCATCCAGTAAAAGAGCTTCATAGGCCGGCCTTGTTCTCGGCAAGACAGACCGCATTTCATCTTGCGTTCCGTCGGGGTAGGCGCTTACCCAATTGTATCTTTCGTCGTCTGTTACTGGCACCGGGTCGTGGGGGACACGGATACTGCGACGCGTGGTGCCGTCTATGGAGTGGATCTGGATTTCGATCGCGTCATTACGGCCGTAGTACAACAGGTTATCCGGGCTCAGTGCCATGAATGCGTCACGCCCAAAGGGAATCTTTGCCATCATAGACCGTTGGCCACGAGCTTGCGCATATACCATATCACGGTCGGGCATCTTGACGAGGGTGTCTGCGGATACATCCCCGTTCCAGTTTAGCAGCTTGAGAACTGTATGTTCGGGAGCATCCATATCCGACATTAGCGGGATTTTTGCATCCCTATACTGAACCAGAAATCCATCCTCTACGACACCGATTAGGTATCGCACTACCTGAATGGTTTGAAATTCGGCGTCGAAGGTCTCCGTACCCGAAATATCAATGGTCTCCACTGGAGCAAAGTTATTCGGTGCAAACACGGCCAGACGCGTAGCTCTCGTATCCAGTGCATAGACAGTATCTTTTGGTCCCACATGAATCAGAGGCGTGCTCCGAAATTCGCCCGGTCCGTCGCCACCTCGGCCAATCCTTTGCATCAAGGCTCCAGTATTGGAAAATACCCGAATGCCCACAACCTGCCGATCCGTCACGAATAACTGGCCCCTGGAGTTAACGGCCACTTCAAGGTCACCGCCGAAAACGACGATATCTCCAGCCGTCTCGTCCCCAATACGGAATACTTCGGTCAAGGTGAATTCGGTTGCCCGAGCTAAGGATTCCTCGATGGACACATCCTGTTGTTGACAGGCCCCTAGAACCAGAAGTGACACAATCAGTGTGCAGCGTGTAAGTTTTGTCGAATACACAGCGAAGTGTGACATTTCAGATCTGGTTGTAATACAGTCCATTTGTAGGGTGAGATTTGTTAGAGGTTCCGAAGGTCTCTGCGGTTGGAATGTCGTCACCACCTCGCCGCCTCTTGTCCTCTAATCATATAGGGTATGGAGGTTAGTGATTTCCAGTGCAGCCTAGTCTAAGTGAGCGTAGTTGGCTAGGCCGAGATTCCATGACGCTACTGCGAAATGTCTCAACTAAAACAATAGCGGCTGCAGTCCTCCTTTTCGAGAGGCCTCCTTTTTGAGCATTGGTACAGTTAACAGCATCGAAAGCCAGGCTAAATGGGTCGAAATACGGTCAACAACCCATTGACGAACCCCGCAGACACATTCTAAACCGACTGATAGTTAACTTCCGGGCCACCGCTAAATAAAAGAAATCATGGGTGAATTAGAATTGGGTGCATTTTCTGCGAGCCTGTCTGTTCGCGATCTCGATGCGTCATGTGCGTTCTATGAAAAATTAGGGTTTGAGGTAACTGGACGGGGGGAGGGCTACCTGATCATGGTGAATGGTACTACGATCATAGGGCTTTTTCACGGTATGTTTGAAGGTAACATCTTGACCTTCAACCCCGGCTTGTTGGCTAAGGCGGGTGCTAACGCGGAAGATTCATTGTTGGAAGCCTGGCGAGTCCACGAGTTTACGGACATTCGTGTGATTCAGGAACACCTCAAGGATTCCGGCCTAGTGCTTATGTCTGAGGTGGATGAGCAGACCAACCCCCACGGGCCCGGGAGCCTCATGGTCGCAGATCCTGACGGTAATATGATTCTGATAGATCAGTTCTTCGACCGGCCAGATGGATCAGAGGAGTAGAATCCTGACAAGATTCTGACAAGAAACCGCCAAGTAGCAATATAGGTGTTCAGTAGGTGAACATATAACTAATAGTATTGTAATTTAACATCGTATATAACAAAACAATGGTATAGTTATGTCTCAACGGTTGACTGAAAAACAGCGAGCTGTGCTTGATTTCATTGCGGAGTGCGTAGAGGAGGGCCGGGAGTGGCCCAGTTACGACGATTTTAAGCGGGAGTTCGGTTATAAATCTTCCAACAGTGTCACGCAAAACCTCAAGGCGCTTGCAAAGAAGGGGTATCTGATCAAGACGCAAGCGGGCTATCAGTTGCCGCCCGAAAACAGGCGGGAATCAGAATCGGCCATCCCTGTTCTTGGTGAGATTACTGCTGGGGTACTTCAGGAAGCCGTGGGAGCCAATCTGGGAAATATTACGCTCGGAACGATTTTCCCGAGCCTGGATCGGATCTTCGCATTGCGGGTGAGGGGGCAATCTATGATTGGGGCAGATATTCACGATGGAGACTACGTGTTGCTAGTGGATGACGATATCCCCAACGGAGGGATCGGCGCTGTGCTCTATGATGGCGAAACTTCGCTCAAGCGGGTTTACATGGATTACGGGGGCCTCCGCCTAGAGCCTGCGAATCCCGAGTTCGAAGATATTCGAATTGACCCGGATATCTTTGAAGAGGTAAAGATATTGGGGCGATATATTGGGCATGTGAACAAGCAGGGACTGTACAGGACCCCCTCTACACACCAGATTTCCACACGGAATTACTCGCCGTTCAAGCGCGACCTATGGCCTTCGGCATAGGTCTTACAGCGTTAATCAGGCCGAAGTCAAGTATTTCTGCAACTTCCTGAGGTACTGCGCCCAGCAGTAGCTGGTGTGCCTGAAGTGATCGTTCAGGGTTCGCCAGCCCGTGTGCTCCATCCGCAATAAGGGCCCTCTGTCCGTATTGACTATGCTAAAGCTGAGCTTGGTGCCGGTCCAGTCTTCATCTGCCCGTGTGAAGCACCATACAACGTGTTGAGACCTAGACCATTCCGCAACTTCGGCATGCCAATCATAGTCCGGTTCAAAGTGGAAGTGGTATTTTCCGCCAACTCTTCGCTCGACACTACAAGCATCCGTCCACCAAGTATTTAATCCGGCTTCAGATGTCACAGCGTCGAAGATATGATCAGGAGAAGCGTCAATGTAGACATCGTGATAAATTCCATGCATGGTCGTCTTGGTATATCTTCCACATACTACGATTGTACGTGAGAAATGCTGCACGTTACTAACGGAGATTCGGCAGCGGACCTGATCCTCAGGTCCGGTATTGGAGGCAGTGTCCTTCCTTGGAGGGATGTGCTTCATATAGGCCCCGTGCCCGGTGCGTTGTCAATGCGGGAGCTGAGTGAAAAGCGGGCAGCATTTCTGGCGTCGTTGGGATGGGGGATAAAAGAGGAACTGGTACAGAGCTTTCTGCTTCGAAACTCAACGTTGCGCAAGCACGCTGCAGATGATGAAGTTGTTCTCTGGTTTGAGCATGATCTGTATGATCAACTGCAATTGATTCAGATTCTGGCATGGTTGATAGGCAACAAGCAGCACTCGACCGAGAGACAGTTTCTGATTTGTATTGACAGGTATCCAGGAGTCAGGTCCTTTCGTGGTTTGGGAGATCTTAACCCCGTGCAGATTCGCCATCTATTCGACATGCACAAACCGATTAATCTGCTACAGTTTAATGCTGCTGCCGACGCATGGGCCCGCTTTACCAGCGCTAAACCTGAACGACATCAGGCAGTTGCTGATAATCCCAGTATTGAACTGCCATTTTTACAGGCTGCATATCGGCGCTTTTTGCAAGAATGGCCCTCGACACACAATGGATTATCTCGAACGGAAGAGCATGCGTTGAGAATTATTGCAAGTCGGGTGAGCAATCCGGCAGAAATTCTTCAAGCACATTGGGCCAATGAGCGCGCCCCATTTATGGGTGATTGGACGTTTTGGGAAGTGATTCTAGAAATGGCCCGCGGAGGACATCCTCTAGTAGCTGTTGAGGGAGATCTCGGTCACAAAGACTTTCGGGATGCAAATGTCTCCGCAACTCCAGAAGGATTGGCGGTACTTCGTGGTGATGAAGATAACATTACTCTTCGCGGAATTGATCGCTGGTACGGGGGATATCACGCCACTCGAGCGGAAGAAGCTACAAGATGGGATCCGAAGCAAGGGAGACTCCAAGTTCCAGGTGTGGATTCGTAGTCCGGTTCGAGGATTCCGACTTCCCATAAAACGGTCTCCTTTTAGCAATAGCCGCTCAAGAAGCAAATCCGTACCCAAGCGACGGCTAGTTTCCTCCAACGAAAGCCTATCCAAAAAAGAATAGATACAATCGAGAAAGTCAATAAGGAAGCCAGTTGATCTTATTCGGGCATCGGAAGCCAGGTCGCGAAGGCGAGTGCTGCTCCTGCAGGATTACTGATGTGAAGTAAGCGGCCAACCTCCGGTACGTCAAAGGCGGGTGCTGTGATGGTGGCTCCCAATTCAGCAGCCTTAGCCTGAATGGCATCAACATCATCAACGGTAACATAGCAGTTCCAATTGGATGGAACATTAGGATCAACACTTTCCATAATTCCACCGATCTGTGTATCCCCCACGGAAATCACCCAATAGTTTCCCCCCGGCATTTGCTGCTCGTTAATAGTCCAGTCAAACAGCTTGCTGTACCAGTCGGCTGCTGCTTTCGGGTCAGCTGTCTGGAACTCAAACCAGGCGAATGCACCATGCGTGAGAAAAGCCTCTTGAGTACTGGTGATAGTCTGATCATCCTCTTCATTTCCATCATGGTATTGGATGACGAACAAGGAAGCCCCCTGTGGATCCCGGAACCCAACAAAGGGGCCGACCGGCGTATCTTGAAGAGGCACGATCAGGTCTAATTCGTTTTCCCCAACCAGTTTCTGGATATCAGTCACGGTTACGTAGTAAGTCCAGCAGGGTGGGACACCAGGAGGGCAGGCCATCAAGCCCCCTACACGCTTTGATCCACTATGCAGAAGTTTATACACCTCGCCGTCGGTCGTAGGCATATCGCTGGTTGCCCAGCCAAGAAGCTCACTGTAGAACTTGAGTGCCAAAGGTATATCTGCAGCGAGATACTCGTGCCAGCTAAAGGCACCGTGTGTCTTAAATGGGTTCATTCTGATGACGTAAGTCGAGTTTATCGATTGATCGTGTACCCTACCAAGGGCGCCGGATATACTCACCAGGTGCGCAATTGGTCCAGGTCGGAGTTGCAAAAACAGGCTGATTTAGTATAGGACAAAACGGGAATGTATCGTGATAAACAGATAGCTTCCCAGTGATACTCATTGTGGGCGCGCGCCTGTTGTAAAGGTGAGTCGCCTCGCATGGGGCAGGCATACAATTGGGCCAAGCTTCGTCAGCTGAGGGCCAGGGCAGCGATCTTCGACCCCGGTTCAACAGCTTTGAATTGTGCGGCATCCAACGGTCAATGGTAACAAAGCTGTTCCAGCGAGACGAAATTCGGGGATCTACGAGGTAGTAAACCCGTGAGTCTTTGTCCCACCATGGAAATCACAGAATGGATTTCCTCGGTACCTGCTTCTCAGCGATGATCAAATCAATCCTATCCGCCCAAGAATCCCAAGTTAATTTGCGACATTAGTTCAACTCATGCTGTTGGCGGGGACGCAAGCTTCCACGCCTGCACGAAACGGAAGGCTATTGCACCAGTCCTGGACGCCCGCCCTCATACAGGCATTTCCTAATTCAGCCCGGATCGTCCGGTGTTTCAGAGGACGTCAAACGACGATACTGGGCGTAGGTCTCGGGTCCCGGCTGTACCTTCAGCCACATCCAAGCATCTAGCACTTCTTTCCGTGGGATGCCGGCGTTAGCCGGATCCGCCCAAAAATCGGTGATGAAATTGATCATGCGCCCGGAGGGAATCCGTGGCAGTCGACCATCGTTCTGCATCAGTGCGCGAAGATGATCGGCCATGTCGCGGTAGGTGAACCGCTCCTGCGCCCCCTGCATCTTGCGCCGCCAATCGTTAAGCCAGAACCACTGACCCGACTTGCTTCCTAAGTCGGGTACTTTTGCATGGACAAGCTTCAGTAAGAAGTCCTTGGTTCTCCTGTCCCCGACATAGTTGGTGACGACCGAATCGGGTTTCAGTTCATCGCGCGCCCCGCCGGCCCTGCGCGGCATGACCGGCTTGTAGTCCGGCACCTTTCCCGTCCGCAGGAACTCTCGGATCAACTCCTCTAGTTCAAACTTGCGGAAATTGCCGACGGTAATCCCGATCTCACGGGCGAATACCTTCAGATCAGCGGCGTAGAAGTAGCCGTTGTCGAATTCCTCGAGGCTCATCCCTCGATGAAGCACGCTCATCCAGATCCTCTTACTCTCATTTTCAGGCGTTCGGAAATGTCATTTCACCAGTTCTTATAGGAAAGACTCAATTGGCTCTCTCGCAACCTTATTAGAAATGCATCCCCTTTGTGGCTGGAAGCACCTCCATCGCATCTCGTCCAGTGCTCCCACGCGCGACGCCAACAGATAAAAGCAATAGCATTGCATAAATAGAGAACGCCAAGAACTCGTCGAAGGACTCCCTCCGGTCCCAATGATTATGGACACGCACCTCACGAAGCATCAAATCGGAGCGGACTCTAGTAAGGCGAAGTGAGCTAACTGGTCAGTTTTTGTGCACGCTACCAGGGATGACCAAGTGTACGTGTCAGATACTCCATGTATCCTGCCCCAGAGCTGTAAATTCCTGCCAGAGTAGGAATAAAATCATCCGAGCAAGCTAGCTCTTCTGTCAGCGGGCACATCCCTACGAAATGCTTGCACCTGAGGTCATCAATGAGTGGGTGATTGGGATCGAATCCCTTAGGGGCACGCTTCAATTTATCATGCTCATACTTCGTCGAGTAAACTTTCAGGAAACTCGGGTTCTGGCTAACCTGAGTCCATAATTCAGGATCGTCCACAATGTGTTCTCTGATCGCGCGTAATTCCTTACTGCCAGGCCCCCAGATCCCGACAGCGGCAAAGACCTCTCCAGGCCCCAGGTGCAGATAAAAACCTGGAGCATGTGCGCTTTTGCCAAGTTGGTGTCGAAAATGCACGCCCGCAGCTTCTTTATACGGTCTCTTGTCTTTCGAAAAACGAATGTCACGATAAATACGGAAGAGAGAGCCCCCGACTCTGGGATTGGCCAGGAAGTGAGGGCTGATTGATCGAAGGGGAATTGCAAAATCTCCAATTAAGGCCAGCAATGGCTCCTTTACGTGGTCCTCGTAACGGGAACGGTTCGCATTAAACCAATCGCGGTTATTATTAGCTTTGAGGTCTCGAAAGAAGGTGAAAAGCTCAGGAGTGATCATGGCAGGCGATTTTAAACCCGCTTTTACGGGGCTGGGTACGGTCTGTTTGATTCAGGTTACCTTACAGAGGTTCATTCTCACAATTTGATCATGTCAAAATATTCTCCACGAACACAAGCCGTACATGCAGGCGAAGCTGCTGAGGGAACGATCCTACCAGTCGCACCCCCCTTGCATATGGCCAATTCTTATTTGGTTGATGCGGGAGAACCCTTTTCTGCTGAGGGTTTGGATGCTGATGCACCGTATATATATGGTCGGTGGTCAAACCCAACGATTAAGCGATTGGAGCGGCGGATTGCAGCCCTTGAAGAAGCAGAAGGTGCAGCCTGTTTTGCTAGTGGAATGGCTGCCATTACCGCACTGTTTACACATGTTCTCGGGGCAGGGGACCACCTTGTAATGAGTGACGTTGCTTATGCAGGTGCCGTTGAATATACACGCGATCTGCTGCCGCATCTTGGCGTATCCGTGACCGCCGTTGATGCATCGGATAACGAAGCGGTAGCACGGGCGATTCAGCCCAATACGCGTCTGATACATGTCGAAACACCGTGCAATCCAATCCTGAGGCTTGCAGATCTAAGTACGCTAAGCAGCATCGCACATGAGCACGACGTCTTGGTGAGTGTCGACTCAACATTTGCCTCTCCTGAAATCACGAAGTCGCTAGAGTATGGTGCCGACTTTGTAATGCACTCGTTAACAAAATACTTCGGTGGACATGGAGATGCCCTCGGTGGTGTGATTGTTGGCAGTACTTCCGCAGTGGAAGCGTTACGCGCAAGAGTAGGGGTACACGCGGGCGGTGTACTGAGTCCCTTCAACGCCTGGTTGATTCTGCGGGGCATCGCCACGCTGCCACTGCGGATGCGGGCGCACAGCGAAAGTGCTATGGCTGTGGCACGTTTTCTTGAGGGACATCCGCGCGTCGAACGTGTCATCTATCCTGGCCTTCCTTCACATCCACAGCACGAACTTGCGTGCATGCAAATGCGTCAGTTCTCGGGAATAGTCAGCTTCCAAGCCAGTGGAGGTGTTGCACTGGCTAAACAATTACAGGAGCGGATGGGTCTGATCAGCTACGCTGTATCGTTGGGAGACGTTCGTAGTCTGCTGTTCTATATTGACACGGATGAGATCGTTGATTCCAGTTTTGGATTGCAAGGGGCTGCACTCTCCGCATATCGAGAATGGGCAGGAGATGGCGTGTTCAGAGTGTCCGTAGGACTGGAGGATCCCGACGATCTTTGCCAGGATCTGGATCAGGCACTCAGGTAACTGTAGCCTACCAGAGGGACCTTTTTAGCGCGAGAAGGAGCTTTTCCGGGGACCATCGCCCATCTCTGAATAGAGTTGCCGAGTCAAGTCCCCAATCATGGTGCAAACGCCAGAGAGTTTGGCATCGGCCACAATATAGCCCTGGAAAATTTTCATGCCGGGCACGCTAGCCGGAAGTGGGTGGGTACCGACAATCACGGATTGGACGTTGCCGTTTCCAGATAGGATCGGAGGCTATCCAGACTCATCTTCCATCCCTGAACGCAGCCTTCAAAGTACGCGTCACCTTCGCCATCATCAGGAAAACCGGCATGCGTAAGCTTTAGTTGTGCGCCTTCAGAGTGGGATGAAATATCATAGGTGATTGATATCGGAGCGTCGGGCATGGTAGGTCCCATCTGTGCATAGTACTTGAGATCTACCATTACAATCTTATGTGGGGGAGCGAAGACCTCATAAGTTCCAGAGGAAACGTGTATTGGATCATCTTCGTGTTCCCCCCATGCAGCTGTAAACACGCCGCCCTCGCGGGGAATTACAATGATCCGTTCTGCATTCCACCAGGCACGCACTGAACTCGGTGTATGAAGCGCATCAAATAATTTCTGAGGCGTGCAGGGAAAGATTTCTGTGCAAGTGATCGTGCGCATGGGACTACTCAAAATGAAAGGGAGTGATACAACTGAGTACTTTGGGCTCTCACCCGCGTATAACATACACGTTACCATCAGGTTGCTCGAAGAGTATGGCCGCAGCCAGTGACAATCAATTGACGATTCCTGTAACCGGGATGCATTGTGCTTCCTGTGCGGCAGGTCTGGAGCGTCAGCTGAGCCAGTTACCGGAGGCTGATCAAGTAGCTGTCAATATTGCTACACACGAGGCACACATTCGGGGGTTGCCGCTCAGGACCATTGAAGAAACAATTGAGAGTGCGGGCTATGGAGTCGCTCGTTCCGAGGTTAGTTTGCAGCTCCAGAAGGGACATACCGCTCCTGGTCAGAAAACTGTTGAGGCGCGTTGTGTTGCGATTGGCCCACTGGTCAGAGGCAAACTGTCTGGTGAAGTGCTTGAACTATCATGGGTCCCTGGTTTGGTCGAGGCTGAGGCCGTATTGAGGGCTTTCCCAGAATATACACAGGCAGCCGTTACGACGGACAGCAGGCATGCCTTCAAACATTCCCGCCTGATTATTGCGGTTTTGGGGGGCGCAGTATTGATGGTGCTTACGATGCTGCTGAGTACACCTAGCTTCGTGCTTTTTGCGGTTGCGACGCCAGTTGTTTTTTATAGTGGAGGGTCGTTTTTCCGTACTGCATGGTCCGCGCTTCAACGGGGCGCGGCAAACATGTACACGCTCATTGCAATGGGGGTGGGAACTGCATGGACATACAGCACAGTAGTGGTATTCTGGCCGGGGCTATTTGACTCATTGCCTGCGGTTTATTTTGAGGCGGCTGCCGTCATTGTGGCGCTTGTACTGGTTGGCCAATTCCTTGAGTCACGCGCAATGGCAAAAACGGGATCGGCCATCGAGGCGCTCCTGCGACTGCAGGTTCCCGTTGCTCGTGTACAACGGGGACCACATGTAGTGGATGTGCCTGTAGAAGCTGTTCAAACTGGTGATATTGTGATCGTCAGACCGGGCGATCAGGTGCCTGTGGATGGCCAAATTGTGCAAGGTACCGGTGCGGTTGACGAAAGCATGCTAACTGGTGAGCCCTTACCGGTCCTCAAGTCAGCGGGTGCATCCGTAGTTGCAGGCACACTGAACACTGAAGGCGTTCTGACTATACGCGCAACCCATACAGGACACGATACCGTATTGCAACAGATCGTGAGGCTCACCAGAGAAGCTCAGGGTCGTAAAGCCCCCATCCAAAAGTTGGCTGACAAGGTGTCCAGTGTTTTTGTGCCGGTGGTTTTGGTGGTCGCAGTGATCACATTCGTGGTATGGATGATGGCAGGCGGGGGATTAGATCATGCACTTACTGCATTCGTGTCGGTGCTGATCATTGCCTGTCCCTGTGCCTTGGGGCTGGCGACTCCTGCTGCGGTAGTAGCAGCCACTGGTGCGGGGGCCAGTAGAGGTATTCTGTTTAAAGGAGCGGATGCCCTGGAGCGCACAAGTCAGATCACGCACATTGTGCTTGATAAAACAGGCACACTTACGACCGGAACGCCTGTTGTCGCGTCAATTGAGGCCGCAGAAGGTATCTCAGAAAAGGATTTTCTACAAATCACGGCATCACTTGAGGCACATTCTCGGCATCCATTAGCTGAGGCCATTGTTGAGCGCGCCAGAGCAGGGGGGCTGGTTTTCAGCTCGGTGGAGGTCACAGACACTGCTCCAGGTCGAGGTATTTGTGGAGTAGTTAAAGGTCGCAAGGTATGTGTAGGCAGTTACAAATTTTTGAATGAGCGGAGGATCAATCTTCCCCCCGTCGCTACGGAAGATAGGAGGGTTCATGTGGCTATTGAAGGGCAGTGGGCCGGCCAATTCATGATTACAGACACACTGCGGGGAACTTCCAAAGATGCGGTCGCAAGTCTCAAAGCGAATGGGCTCACCGTTACGATGCTCACAGGCGATAATGCGAGAAACGCGTCAATCGTTGCCCAAGAAGTAGGCATAGAAGACGTATGTGCAGGTGTAAAGCCGGATGGAAAACTGGACTTCATTGCATCTCAGCGTGGTCGCGGTGCGGTAGTAGCAATGGTTGGTGATGGTATAAACGATGCTCCTGCACTGGCAGAGGCAGATGTTGGTATTGCGATTGGATCCGGTACTCAAGTCGCTGTAAAAACTGCGGATATAACACTGCTTCGCGAGGACCTGCGATTGGTTGCCGATACAGTAATTGTGGGCCGCAAGGCAATGAGTGCAATTCGCCAAAACCTGTTTTTCGCTTTCGTCTACAACACACTCAGTATTCCAGTAGCAGCCGGCGTGCTATATGGGGTGTTGGGGGTTTTGCTGAATCCGATGCTGGCGTCTTTGGCAATGACCTTGTCCAGCTTGTCCGTTGTTCTGAATAGTTTGCGTCTGAGCAGAGCCCTGAAGACTCAACAATAACAGGTCCTTGATTTAGTCTAAATGCCGAACTTACATCCCATGGTAGTGCACTTTCCAATAGCACTGCTGATGGTTGCCTTTGCCGTGGATTTGGTCGCCCTGTTTTTTCGTCGAATCCAGTTCTTACCGAGGATGTCCACAATCCTTTATATAATTGGGGCGCTGGGTACCCTCGGGGCTGTTCTTTCGGGTGAAGCTGCGGCAGATTCTTTACTGGTAACAGGTGAGGCGAGTACGGTACTAACTACGCACTCCGATCTGGGAGAAATCACGATGTGGTGGTTCCTTTCTTATGGTGTACTGCGAATTGCGCTTTGGTGGTGGCTATCATTCAAGCTGGTTGTATGGATTCCGGTCACGATTATTGGCGCTGTTGGGTTGCTACCGTTGATTCAGGCAGCGAGTTTCGGTGGGGATATGGTTTATGAGCACGGCGTAGGTGTTGCCGTAGTTGATTCCATGTCTGCCAAAATAGAGGTGCAGGAGGAAGCTTTGATGAGACTGAGAGGGGTCGCCGGATCGCCCATACTGGAAGACAACGGTGCCTGGCAGTGGATCCCTGGACCTGACGCTGACGATGCATTCAATTTGGCATTTGATGTAGTCACGGGGGAGGTTGCAGCAGAGGTGACCGAGAATAC
This sequence comes from Bacteroidota bacterium, assembly GCA_028875125.1. Classification (GTDB taxonomy): domain Bacteria; phylum Bacteroidota; class Rhodothermia; order Rhodothermales; family Bin80; genus Bin80. The sequence continues at coordinate 17,007 of JAPPGC010000116.1, forward strand.
AGCGGGCAACACTGAACTGTCACTCACCATTGTAACATCACCGGTACTGATTACTTACGGAAAGGCGGTTGAGAGTGTGGAATTTCGGGCGGTTATGGATTTATCTGAGTTTGACGGCTCTGTGCGTATGGTTCACCATGTGCAGGACAGCCTGTCATATCATTTTCTGGAACTGGAGAACGGAACCATGCGACTGGGGGCTGCGAGTAGTGGCGTAGAGGAAATACATAACGAGGCTGTGTTGCCGAATCCAGAGGCACGTACGATCGGTGTTGTGGGGGACCGGACGCATGTCCGGGGGTATGCTGACGACATTCAGGTTACGCATGGTCACGGTCAAGCTCCCGAGGCTGGTTTGACGGGGTTCATGATCAGGGGATCCGGTAAGGTCAAACTGGGGCGGATGCGCCTCATGCCACTGCGCTAACACGTCGGAAGGTCGGTAAGGTCTGTTCTCGTTTAGTTTTTTAGCAATCAGAACACAGCCGTGGGCTTGAGGCTGCGAATGGGTTTCAGGTGTGCGGCTGGTCAGCTGGTTTCTGAAAAACTTCAATACGGCTCACCTGTCGAGCAGGGCTTGTTTCAATCATTGGGGAAACTTGATCTTTCCAACTGACAGGAATTGGG
>JAPPGC010000034.1 GCA_028875125.1 Bacteroidota bacterium
GATCAGGTCAAAAAGTCAGACACGACGGAAGGGAAATGTCGAAGTCGCGAAAGGGCTGTTTCGTAAATTCTCGGGAGGACGGTAGAAAGACTCTGAGTTACGTGATTGTGCAAGAGAATAGTGATCTCAGGCTAATCTCGGTGTACAATCCATAGATTGCAGGTTTAGCAAGTATATTTCATGAGATATTTTCAGAATTTATTACAGCTTTCATGAGCTCGAAGGGAATTCTGGGACAGGTTTCGGCTTTACAGTGCCTGTATTCCGGTGCAAGAATATTTGCACATCCTTGAGGAATCGAAAATTGACCGATTCCCTCAACAAGAAAAGGAAGCTTTTTGCGACTATAGAGAGACTTAAAATTTTACACGATCCAATGGGCAGAAGTCGTAGCTTTTTGGTCGCCGGTATTATCCTTGTCGGGTGTTTTGCCATAGCAGCCATTCTCGTGGCCAACAGGCCTGAAACTGCCCGCCAGGCGGTTCCCTCACGTGCTCCATTTGTAGCTACCGATTCCGTTATGAGCGGAGAGGGACCTATCCCGATATATGGGGGAGGTACCGTACGCCCGTATGCAGAAGTGGACGTGACTGCGGAAATCTCCGGCAGAGTCGTATGGGTGAATCCTTCCTTTCAAAGTGGAGGACTGCTGTCCACGGGTGAGGTTCTATTTCGGATTGATGATGCAGATTACTTGGGTAGAGTAGATCGGGCACGTGCCAACGTGGCCGCTCAAGAAGTTGAGTTAATGCGCGTGACGGCTGAATCTGATATTGCGAGGACACAGTTCGAGAAGTGGGAAAATGAAGGAAATACTGGACAACCCAGCCCCTTGGCGTTGTGGGAACCCCAAATAGCAGTTGCTCAGGCTGCGCTGGACAGGGATCGGGCTGAACTCGTCGAAGCCGAATTGCATCTTTCTAGAGTCGCCATTTATAGCCCCTTTATGGCCGCGGTGTTGAGCGAGTCAATTGCGGTAGGACAGTTCGTGTCGGCCGGCCAAAATGTAGGACGCTTGTATAGTATCGACACCGTTGAGGTTGTGGTATCGCTTCCAGACGAAAGTGCAGCACTGATTCCTGGACTCTGGGGATTAAGACCAAGCACTCAAAGCAGGCGGATTTCAGCTCGTGTGAAGGCGAAGTATGGCGAGCAGCATTATACATGGGCGGGTTATGTAGATCGTGCGGAGGCAGCCCTGAAAGAGCAGACGCGCACGATTGAGGTAGTCATTCGCGTGCCTCGTCCGTTCACAGCTGGATTAGCCTTGAACGCGGAAGATGTCACACAGACGAACAGCGCCCCACCTCTATTGATCGGTAAGTTTGTGAATGTCGAGATTGATGGGATGGTCCCAGACCAATATTTCAGGGTACGGAGATCAGTTCTCAAACCGGACGCCGAGGTGTGGGTCGTGAGCAACGATGTACTGAACCGTGTTCCTGTGCAAGTTCTGCAGCGCTCTGAGGATGAAGTTTATCTTATCGGCCCACTCGAGGAAGGGCAACAAGTAGTTATAAGTGGAGTCCGGGCAGCCATTGATGGGATGGCCGTACGGACCCAATTATAAGGAGATTACAGTTTACTGAGACCATGCGATCCGGGCATTGCATCCATGACACAGCGAAGAAGTATTCCCAAATTCTGATCAACAGTGTCCCGTGCAATATGAGCATTCAGTCTATAGTTGATCAATTCCTCCGTTACGTGTTGTTTCCAGAACCTAGAATCAGATTGAACTGATGAATCAGGAGGGCCCCTATTCGGGTGAGCCGGCGGGGCCGATCGCCTACATGGCGAGTAATCGGATTGCCCCCAACTTGTTGATGTTTGGCATCATCGCCTTGGGCCTTGTATCACTTGGAGGTCTTCAGCGGGAGGGCTGGCCAGTTGTCCCCTTTAACATGATTGAGGTCTTCATGGCCTACCCAGGGGCTACGCCGGAAGAGATCGAGGAATCCATCATTGTTAAGATTGAAGAGCAAATTGAGACACTGGAGGATGTCAAGTCCATCAGATCTCTGGCTGCTCCCGGGGTGGCATCAGTGAGAGTTCAGTGGAGAACCGGCACGAATCTAAGTGAGGCGATGGACGAAGTGCAGGCTGCTGTCGGACAAATTCAGTCTTTTCCGGCTACGGCCGAGCGCCCCCAGTTTTGGGAAATGGACAGTCGCACCAGCGTGATTCGACTGATGCTTTTTGGGGATGCTACTGAACAGGCACTGAAAGAACTTGCCTATCAGGTCAGAAATGAATTAAAAACTTTACCCGATGTATCTCTCGTTGAAATCAGTGGCACGAGGGATTATGAGATTTCTATTGAGGTGTCACTTGTCACATTGCGAGCGCTCGGGTTGACGCTGGGAGACATTGCCTATGCTGTTCGCCAAAGCTCGCTCAATCTTTCTGCCGGGAGCATCGACACAAGGGAGTCCGAGGTCCGTGTACGGACTATTGGTCAGAATTACAATAAGCTTGATTTTGAGGAGATCGTCATTGTTGCCGAAAGCGACGGCTCGGTTGTGCACCTTAGAGACATTGCAACAATTCGGGACGGATTCCAGGAAACCAATACGATTGTCCGCCATCACGGCACGCCGGCAGTTTTCGTGGAAGTCTTTCGAGGAGAAGATGAGAATGTTAAAACGATTTCGGAAACAGTCAATGAGCATGTTCAGGAGGTGATCCTGCCTTCGCTTCCCGATGGTATCGGGATCACTGTATGGAACGATGATTCTCCTGTCTATGCAGAGCGCGCGGGTCTTTTGATTCGGAATGGTTTTCTGGGCCTCATCTTAGTATTCATTTCGCTGGCCCTCTTTCTTGAGATCCGGCTTGCAATATGGGTTATTTTCGGCCTGGTCACCTCTGGTGTAGGCGCCTTGGCGGTTATGCTTTGGCTTGATCTGCCACTCAATGCCCAGTCACTTTTCGCATTCGTCCTAGCAATCGGCATTATAGTGGACGATGCCATTGTTGTGGCCGAACGAATCTATTCTCAGCGCATGACAGGGCTCCCTGGACCGGTCGCTGCGATTCGGGGAACGCGAAGAATCAAGACGGCATTAACCTTCGCAGTCCTCACTTCAATAGCGGCGTTCACGCCTCTACTCTTTATTCCAGGTGGTGTTGGAGAAGTTTGGTTTGCATTGCCAGCGATTATTATTGGTATGCTGGTGATTTCTCTCATTGAAGCACTATTCATTCTACCAGCACATCTGTCTCACCTACCAGATCCAGAATGGTCGCCATCCAATTTTGTGGGCAAGTTCTTTTCTCGCGTCCGAACCTCTGTGGATAATGGACTGACCAGATTCCTGCGGGGACCGTTGAATCGTGCTCTTCGCTTTGCCACGGATTATCCCGCAATAATTATATCGGGAACCCTTGGTTTATTTGTACTCTGTGTGTCGCTAGTACCAGCGGGCGTGCTTCCAACTACGCTTGTCGGGGTAGTAGAGGGCGATTTTGTCACTGCTACGCTTGAAATGCCTGAGGGAACACCTGCAGAGAGAACTCTTGAAGTTGCACTGGAACTGGAAGCTGCGGGCAGACGCGTGATCGAGCGTCTGGATCAGGAAAGGCCGGAGGGTGCCCCCTCACTGCTGGCAGGGGTGGTCGTAGTGATAGGTCAAGGCCCTCGTGTCGAAGGAGGAGGACTCGATTCATCTCCGACTATGAATCCCCAGTCACATGTTGCCGGAATTGAAATCAAGTTACTGAATGCACAGCACCGGGATATGTCCACCATTACCATCATGCAGGCTTGGCGGGAAGAGGTGGGATACTTGCCCTATGTTCGGGGAATTGCTTTCAGTGGAGATGTCATCAATCTGGGGAATCCTGTAGAGGTTGTTCTATCTCATCCAAACCCAGAGCGTCTGACTATTGCTGCCGATTCAGTTGTGACTGACCTGTATAGTGTGGCCGGTGTCTTTGATATCCGATCGGATCATGCCCCTGGAGTCAAGGAGATTCAACTTGGGCTTCGACCTGAAGCACGAACACTGGGGCTCACCGTCGAAGATCTCGCACAACAGGTACGGTCAGCTTTTTTTGGAGTGGAGACGGTAACACTGCAACGAGGCGAAGAAGAAGTTCGGGTTTATACGCGCTTGCCTGAGAGTGAGCGGGAGGCAATCACGGATGTCGAAGGATATTTGATTCAGACGCAACAAGGTGGGAAGGTACCGATCCATCAAGTCGCGACGATGACGATGGGAACATCCCCACCAGTCATTCGGCGAAAAGATGGGCAACGAATTGTAACCGTTACAGCAGATGTGAATGATGAAGTGATCTCTGGATCGCGAGCCAATGAGATCCTTGAACATACATTCCTTCCGGACATAACCGCTTCCGAGCCCGAGTTAACCTATTCCTTTGGAGGAGAACAGCAAGAACAACTGGAGTCTCTGGATGCACTCAACCGTGGATTTATCCTAGCAATGCTGGGGATATATGCGTTGTTGGCGATTCCCCTGCGTTCCTATCGTAAACCATTCCTGTTGATGGCCATCGTGCCATTTGGCCTTATTGGCGTCATCCTTGGTCACCTGATATTGGGACTCCCGCTTAGCGCTGTTTCTTTCCTGGGCTTTTTCGGCCTCAGCGGGGTTGTTGTGAACGATACGTTAGTAATGATGGATTCTATTGATCGGCGTATTCGAGAGGGAAGTACGCAGAGGCAGGCAATAATTGAAGGAGCTAAGAGCCGCTTCCGTCCTATTATGCTAACGTCAGTTACTACATTTCTGGCATTTGTACCGCTTATCCTGGAGCCTGCAATTCAAGCACAGTTCCTGATCCCGTTTGCGGCATCATTAGGCGTTGGTATTATGGTAACAACCGCGATCCTGATACTCCTCTTACCCGCACTGATGGCTGCTTTCCTTCGAATCAATTCCAGGCGCATTCCACGGGAAATGCAGAATGCTTGATCCCGTGTTTGCAGCCTTTACCTGTGCCTGCATAGTGATCTGATTACACCTTGGGGGCCGTGTTCAGCTACAATTCATTCTTGTAATCGTAGGTGCAATACCCCACAGAACACCCACAAGGTCGCAGCACCGCCTTGCCGTTTCAGTGAAGGTCTCTCGAAAGCCCGATTTCAACTCAGCAGAAATCAGACCGGGACTCAATTCCCATTCAACTGAGGTGCGCGGATGTGAAGTTTCTTAACGTGGAAACTACGCATTACCGCATCTCCGTCGGATGTGCGCACGCGTATCATCGGTCCACCGCCATTCAGGTCGCCGGTTACTCTCGAGTCCTCGATATTACCCGAGAAATTCGAGAACGCATCCATATCCACATCGCCATCACTCGCTCTCACATCAAGTGTGGTCGAGATGTCGGCGGGTATTGAAACAAGCGTATCGCCATCACCAACGGATACGGATATATCTCCTGGATCAACCAGTTCAAGCTCTACATCTCCGTCGCTGGAACTGACAGTAAGAGTCCCTGAAACATTGCCAATCCTGATGTCGCCGTCCGAGGTTTGCGCTACAGCACGGGAAGATGTCATATTGCTGATGCTGAGATCGCCATCTGATGTCCTCGCTTCAAACTCGCCAGAAACAGTTTCGATTTTTATATCTCCATCGGAGGTCTGGGCACGAATGGTATTTCCGATGAGCTTCCCGAGCATGAGATCTCCGTCGCTGGTTCTAATGGATACAGAGGGTCCTTGGAGCAGATCAGCCGCGATACTACCATCTGAGGTCTGGATCACAATGTCTCCTCCCGAGATTTGCCCGATATTTATATCGCCATCACTGGTTCTGATCTGTGCCCCGGAGGTCAATTCCTCGATAGCCAAGTCGCCATCGGAGGTGCGGATACTCGAATGCACACCAGGTGGCATGTTGATCATGACATGAATGTCTACCGAGTTGCGCCAATTAGAGGGTCCCCTGTAGTTCTTGTCTGGTTTCGAGACAACATGCAATGTTCCACCTTCAAGGGAAACACTGAAATTCTGTTTTTCATAGTACTCCATTGCTTTGTTAGTGTCGCGGCTTTCAACAATGACATCAACAGTCACACTGGATGCATCGGATGTGTTCACTGTTACATCTGCATCTACCACGCTGAGCATGAGGTTTTCGACTTGGTTGGCAGAAAACTTTTCACTGATTGGCGTAAGTTTGTCCTGCGCACTGACAGGGGCAGCGATGAGTAACAGCACAGCAAAGGAAAGGGGCTTCAGGAATGAGCGCATGGCGACATCTCAGTAGGTTTCGGGGTATTTGACTGACTAGACTTGCATACGTTCGGTACTGAGCCGATGTTGCAGTCCGTGTTTTGAACACTAAAATCCCCAAGGTTTGTGGCTTCGCTGTGCATGCAGGCACAAGATCAGTCAATCAATCGTTCCATCGGGGATCTGACTTGATCCATCTTAATGGAAAATCGTCGCAGTATATCCACGATCAGGAAGGAATTCCTGGATTTCTTTGAGGAAAAGGGGCATACGATTGTCCCCAGTGCCTCTCTTGTACCCTTGGATGATCCCACGCTGCTGTTCATCAACTCGGGCATGGCCCAGTTCAAGGACATCTTTTTGGGGGAAGATTCACGATCATACGTTCGGGCCGCAGATACCCAAAAATGCCTTCGAGTATCTGGTAAGCACAACGATCTTGAAGAAGTGGGGCACGATACGTATCACCACACCTTCTTCGAAATGCTGGGTAACTGGAGCTTTGGTGATTACTTCAAGAGGGAGGCAATTGACTTGGCCTGGGAACTCCTGGTAGAGCGGTGGGGGCTGCCCGCGGATCGGCTTTATGCAACGGTTCACATTGGGGATGCTGACTTGGGTTTGCCTGCGGACAAGGAAGCCGCAGACCTGTGGCAACGCTATTTACCCAAAGAACATGTCTTATATGGTAGCTCTAAGGACAATTTCTGGATGATGGGGGAGACGGGGCCGTGTGGTCCTTGCTCAGAAATTCACATTGACCTTCGTTCAGAGGAGGAGCGTGAGCAGATGCCCGGGAGCGAATGCGTAAACAAGGATCTCCACACGGTGATTGAGTTGTGGAACCTCGTATTCATTCAGTATGATGCGCAAGTAGATCACGGGCTTGTGCCGTTGGCGGAGCGTCATGTAGATACGGGCATGGGGCTTGAGCGCCTTGCGGCCATTTTGCAGGGCAAGGTCAGCACCTATGATACGGATGCTTTCAGCGAACTATTGAGTGAGGTGGCCCGATTAACGCCGATTGCCGGAATCCGAGGGTACGATGACATAGACCCCGCACTGGACTCGGACAGTATCCGTATCGCTATGCGGGTTGTAGTGGATCATATCCGTGCCATTGCGGTGGCTATTGCGGATGGAGTAACTCCGGGTAATGTGGGGCGTGGGTACGTTATTCGTAGAATCTTGCGACGGGCAGTTCGTTACGGGTATACCACGCTTGATCTTAAGGAGCCATTTCTGTGTCGTTTAGTGCCGACGGTCATCAAATCACTGGGAGAAGTTTCCCCGAATCTGGGTGAGAAGTCGGCATTCGTCACCGAGAGTATTCGGGGAGAGGAACGGGCTTTTCAGCGAACATTAGGGCGCGGCCTGAAACTGTTTGATTCGGTTTGTACGTACATAGGTAAACTTTCTTCAAGTGATTCGGAGGACCGAATCGAGGGTTTACAGGAGGATGTTTTTATCCAGGATCTATTGAGAAAAGCCTACGCGACAGATACCGATAGCTTACAGTCATTCATTTCGATTGCCCGCTTGAGACGTATACCGGGTGAGATCGCGTTTATTTTGCATGACACTTACGGTTTTCCGGTTGACCTTACGCAGTTAATGGCACGTGAACACGGTCACCATGTGGATATGCTCAGGTTCGAAGAGTTGATGGCTGAGCAAAAGAATCGTGCACGCAGCGTTATGCACTTAGAGGCTTCTCTTACGCATGATGGAACTTCTACGTTTAGGGCAGAGCTGTCGTATAAACCCGAAAGGACAAATACGCTTGACGCGAAGTTGTCGGATATACCCGTAAGGACAAAATTTATTGGTTATGAAGTGACAACGCTAGAAGGTGCGCGTGTTGTTGGGTCTGATACGGATTCTGGACTTATTGTGCTGGACCACACCCCGTTCTATGCTGAAAGCGGGGGGCAGGTTGGAGATACGGGTACGCTCAATTTTGATGGTGAGGTTATTCGTGTTATTGATACTAAGGTGCAGCAAGATCAGATTTTGCATAAGGTTGAACGTTTTCCGTCTAGCCTGGAGTGCGAGGTTATCGCTACTGTGGATCAAGAGCGCCGGCAGCGCATAACGAAACATCACACAGCAACACACCTGATGCACGCAGCTCTGAGAGAGACGCTTGGGCCTGGGGTAGAGCAGAAGGGTTCGCTCGTTGCACCAGGGCATTTACGGTTTGATTTCAGCCATTACGAACGAGTCAGCGCAGAAGATCTCAGGCGTGTGCAGGATCGTGTTAATGAGCAGGTACAGCGAAATATTCTTGCAGAAATCGAGGACAATGTGCCTTACGAGGAGGCACTAGCACGCGGAGCTACGGCACTCTTTGGCGAGAAGTACGGCGATTTTGTACGCGTGGTCACGTTTGATCCGGAGTTTTCCGTGGAATTATGCGGGGGCACACATGTTGGCGCAACTGGTGAGATCGGGCTCTTTCTCCTACAATCTGAAGGATCCGTTGCCGCAGGTATTCGCCGTGTTGAAGCCATCACAGGGGTTGACGCCGTTAATTTGGTTACGCAGGAGAGGGAAATGCTTACGCGCACCAGGAGACAGTTCAAGGGGTCACAGCGTCCCGTTGAAGAATCTGTGGCAGAGCTTCTGGAAACGAATCGCTCACTGCAGAAGGAACTGGAGCAGCTGCGCCACGCACGTCTTGTAGCTCAGGTAGACGGACTAGTGGAAAATGTGTCCGTATTGAATGGAGTCAATGTGGTTGCTGGGCGCATTGACGATACAGATATGGCGATGCTGAGGTCACAGGGGCTGGAGCTTCGCCTCCGGCTCGGCCCTTCCAGCGTGGGCGTCCTGGGTACGTGTGATCCAGGAGGACAAAAAGCTTATCTGGTGGCGGTTGTTACGGACGACTTGTTACCCAAGGGTGTAAAAGCGGGGGCTATTGTTAACCAATTGGCACGTCAGATTGGCGGTGGCGGAGGTGGTAAGCCAGACTTTGCAACCGCCGGGGGACGAGAGCCGGAAAAACTAGACGCGGTTCTGCGGAACATTCATGAATTGATCCGCAATATGTTGCCTGCACCGGAGTTGGCTTAATTGCATTCGTATGGGAATCGTGCCCCGATCATACTTGATTCGAGGATAGGCTTCTTTTACGAAATCAGAAGGGATAACTGCCCAAGGTCTCCAAGGCTATGAGTAAAGATCTCAGAAGGGGCATGGCGTATCATTACCGGGGAGACACAAAAAACACTACTTGTCAAAGTTTGGAATAGATCTATACTCCGCGTAGTCATGGCTACAGGTCAAACTCTTGGCATACAATGCCAGGAGAAGCGGTACGAACAAACCGCTTTTCCTGCTCGTTCACACGGAGCCGGAGGGGTGCCGGAGTGGTCGAACGGGGTGGTCTCGAAAACCATTGTAGGCGCTGCCTACCGGGGGTTCGAATCCCTCCCCCTCCGCAGATGCGTTTTCCTGTGTTCGCTTCCTGCCTCATCCTACTGATTGCAGTCCCATCTGTCTCGGGCCAGTGGATTGCGTACGAGCCAGTAGTACGACCGCTTGGGAGCCGCTATCAAGTGCACAGGACACAACATTTCGAGATTATTTTTGAAGAGGGAGCGGCCGCCGAGGCATGGGAAACCGGTGTAGTGCTGGAACGCATGCTGCCAGAAGCACAGGCACTTTCGGGGGCGGCCCGGCCAATGTGGATGCCTGTGGTACTGAATAACGCGAATGATCGGTCTAACGGGTATGTTCACACACATCCATTCCGTCAGGAAATTGAGATCCCTCATATAAAGGGGGGAAGATTGGGACCGAACCTTCATTCCTGGATAGAGACAGTTGCCACGCATGAGCTTGTGCACGCATCCCAGGGGCAAGCAGGCGGTCCATGGGGGTTGGGTAAACTGGTTCATTGGTTTGCCCCAGACGCGGCACGTACGTTCAATTTGTCGCTTCCGCCGGGATTGAATGAGGGGGCAGCTGTTTATTTCGAGAGTCTGGGGGTGCACCGTGCAGGACGTCTGAATGACGCACGTTTCCAGATGCAATATCGTGCCGCGATGGCCTCTGAGCGCCCCTGGAGCTTATCTCAACTTTTTGAGATTCCCCGCTACGCCTTCCACGGAAACCGTCACTATATTGGTGGGGCCAATTTTTTTGCTTGGCAGGCAAGCCGCGATGGAGGCGCTTTTTTCGAGAAGATGCGAACCCGGCGTTATCGGAATCCCATCCGATCAACAGGATTGGGCCTGCATCGTGCAACAGGTCAGTCATTGCGGGAATTGTCTGCAGAGTTTAAGCGGGAAACGATCCCAACTGCCCGCCAGAATACTAAACCTGCAAGCATACTTGCTGGACAAAACGGAGTACTGCAACGCTGGCCCCAGTGGCTCAATGATTCGACACTCGTAGTATATCGGCGGGGTCTGAGCGAAACTCCCGGGTTGTACAGACTCGACATCGAAACCGGCCAAACTCAACTTATACACGCTGTATTGTTGCCGGAGGATGCATGGTTCAGTGTACAGGACAGTGTGTTGTTGTATGCCCGATACGTTCCGGACAGATTTTCAACGCTACGTTCAGTTGCGGATGTGTTTGCGTATGATCTGCGCCGAGGCAGCGAGACTCGCGTCACCAATGGAGCACGTTTGCACATGCCCGTTCAAACTTCTGCCGGCGTTTGGGCACTCCAAAATGATGGGCAGCGCAATAAGTGGGTCCAGATTGATGAGGACGGAAATATTTGGACCGTCCGGGGACGAAGCCAGGTCGATCTTATACAGATCGCACATACCGGGGATAAGACGGCGCTGTTGGTTCGGCATGGTGGCGCACAAATGGTCTATTTAGCTGCGCCGGACGGCACACTTACGCCCCTGATTGCTCTGGAAGGAGGGGCGGTACGGGAAATTTCGTGGAGTTCGGATGGGCACTATCTCCTGTTTACCGCAGACAGGGACGGCGTGACGGATGTCTATTGTTATGACGTGCAATCAGAACAAACCAGTCGGCTGACAGGAGTCTCGTACGGAGCATTGGATCCGCAGTTGTCCACGGATGGACGAACGCTGATTTATGTCGATTATCAGCACGAGCGCTATGATGTGGTCGCAACAGTGTTCTCCCCGAGTGATGGGCCGCGGATATCGCTCATGCCGGTGGATCAGCTGCCGGGCATTGCTGCTAGATTACAGGTGCCGGATGAGTTCACATACCAGCCATACAGATTAGGTGGTAGACTTTGGCCTCGGATGATTCTCCCGGTGGGTTTCTGGTCGTCCCAGGCCCCGGAAAGCAGGCTGGGGTTAAGCGGCGGACTTGCCGCGTACGGGAGCGACCCTCTTCGCCGTGTGACCTATTCTGCCGAGGTCACTTTGCAGTCACAAAAAGCATGGCAGCGTGCAGTGATAAGTTCAGCATTGGGTCCAGTTTTAGCTACGCTCGAAGCTTATAACGAGCCTAGGGCCGTTATTGCAAGGATCGTGGCACGGGATCAATCAGTTCAGGATAGAACATATGGCGAGCAGTCCATGGGAGCTGGTGTGAATATCGCGTTGCCTCTCAGGTTTGAGTCTAATGTTCGCAACAGTTATGCCAGAGTTTTTGCCGGTGTGCGTAGTGAACGGACAAGATGGTTTAGTCTGGATGAAAGCCCTGTTCCCTACCTTCTGGACACCGGCCGGTCACTTGCCGAGTGGAGTGGTCGGACCACGGCTGATGCAGGCTTATGGCTTGCAGCTGGGATCCAGAAAGATCCACGCGATATATGGCCTAGCAGGGGAGCGACACTTGGGGTATATGGACGTGCAGATTTGCACAGAGACAATGCATCCCGGCGGGTTGGTATGTATCTGAGGTTCAGCCAGTATTGGTCGCCCTATCGGCGTTGGAATACTGGTACGACATTTGGAGCAGCTGTACTTATTCAGAATGATGCAGGTGTGTACAGTAATTCGTTGATTCTTCCGCGTGGGAGAGAGGCGTTCCTTGGTCACGGTATCCATGGTAAGGTTGATTTAGAAGTGCTTCAACCTGTATGGTATCTAGAAAATGGACTCCTCAGTGTCCCTGTGTACATCAATGCAGTCTACCTGTATGGGTTTGCGGAATATGTGCTATTGAGTGAAGATTACAGTGGCGGCTGGGCTGCGGGACTGGGTCTTGGAAGCCAGTTTCGCATCTTCCATTATCTGGATCTGGAAGTACGTATAGCGATCAATCCACTGGAGTTGAGCCAACGCTATTTCACACTCATGTAATGGTTGTCCGCCCAATGCGCCCCGGCAAATGAACAAATTAGATTAATTCATGTACTTTCGCGCCACTGGCCGAGCATGATGCTTACGCGAGCATGACTTTGCCGCCAAGGAATAGGGTTGTCGTGTGTCAGGCTTGGTTATAAACCAGCCGTACGGTGTACTGGTACTGGGTGCTTATGTGTTTAAAGAAGCAAACGATGCGAACTCTGCTGATAATTTGTATTCTGGCCGGTGCTGTATCGGATTCGATGGCACGAGAGTTCAGGTGTACAGCACAGATTAATTATCGGAAGTTGGAAGGTTCAGGATTTGGATTCCTTGACGATCTGGAGCGGCAGATTGAGGATTATATGAACAACAACAACTGGACCGAGGATCAGTTTGAACTGCATGAGTTGATTGAATGCTCCATGCAGATTGTATTTCAGGAGAGTTTTACCCTTACATCATTCCGGGCCCAACTTGTGTTGACCAGCACGCGTCCGATTTATGGAACGATGGCAAAGACCCCACTTTTGCAAATCAGCGACGATGCATGGGACTTTAGTTATGCACAGGGTGCTCCATTGGTGTTTGAGGTGGAACGGTTTGACCAATTGACCTCAGTCCTGGATTATTATGCTTACCTGATGTTGGGCTATGACTATGATAGCTTTAGTGAATTTGGAGGTGAGGAGCACTTTCAGCAAGCGAGGCGGATCCAGCAGTTAGCTTCAAGCAGCAATGCAGCTGGATGGAGCACATTGGATATTGATGGACGCGCGCGTATTGTGGATCAGTTGACAAATCCAAGGATGCGTCCACTTCGGGAAGTGTATTTCCAGTACCATATTGGAGCGCTGGATCTGTTTGTCCTGAATCAGGAGTCTGCACGGATAAAAGTCCTGGAAGTGTTGCAGACTATGTCTGATCTATACGAAGATCAGGCCAGGCAGTACGTTTTCGACATCTTTTTTTCTACGAAGCACAAGGAGTTAGTAGGTATTTTTGAAGGCTCAAATGAGAAGGGGGATGCTTATGATTTACTCTCTGATGCAGACCCTGCTCGATTATCGAGCTACAACGCGTTACTGGAATAAGGCATAGAAGCATGAAACGGTCAATCTCACTGACACTGCTTGTGTTAGGCCTCGGGGCAGTCGTCGTCGCAACCGGAGTTGTCCTGCAACCCACCAAGAATGATCCCCCATCTATGGTTGTATACAAGTCCCCTACTTGTGGGTGCTGTGTCAAGTGGGTGGAGCATATGGAAAATGCCGGTTTTGAGGTGGAGTCACGGGATATGAGAGATATGGGGGCGATCAAATCGCAGTTGGGTGTACCGCGTTCGGTAGGCTCATGTCATACGGCGGTAATAGATGGTTACATAGTTGAGGGCCATGTGCCGCCTGAGCATGTAGAACGTCTACTTGAAGAACGACCGGATACACGTGGCATAGCGGTACCGGGAATGCCTATTGGATCACCGGGGATGGAGGGGCCAAATCCCCAACCCTATGATGTTGTGACTTTCGACGAAAACGGATCTACGGGCATATTTGCCCGTGTGGAGTTGTAGAGTACATGGCGATCCTCCCGATTCGTCTGTTGGGTGATCCAGTTCTCCGCCAACAAACCAGGGCAATTGAATCCGTCAACAATGAACTCAAACAACTCATTGCTGACATGATGGAGACGATGCATAATGCAGCAGGCGTGGGCCTGGCTGCTCCCCAGGTAGGATATCTGGAGCAGTTCTTTGTTGTGGATATTTCTCCGTTTCTGGATGAAATACCAGAGGATTCAAGAGATAATATTCCCGAGCAACCCATGGTTTTGATCAATCCTGAAATAACATGGGAGTCCGAGGAAGAGGAGGAATTTGAGGAGGGGTGTCTGTCAATTCCAGACATTCGGGAACTTGTGGTTCGACCGGAAGCTGTGCAGCTGACTTATCAGGACGAAAATATGCAAGATCACGAGCTTGCAGTTGATGGAATCCTTGCCCGTGTAATTCAGCACGAGTATGATCATTTGGAGGGCTTGCTGTTCACAGATCATCTGAGTTCATTTCGCCGCGGCATACTCAAGCGAAAATTGGAAGGGATTTCACAGGGAAAAACTGAAGCTACCTATCCGGTGCAATCGTATAGCCGGCATCAGAAAACTTCATAACTCATATTTTCCACTTGCTTATACGCGAAAACCTTTACTGTATCATGTTTTCGAAGGGAAGATTTTTAGCCGGTTTGGCAGGTTTAGTAGTGTGGTGCGGGTTTTCGTTAAATGCTCTGGCGCAGGGCGAACACGAAATCTCGCTTATTCTACCAACTGAAAACACTGCCATATTTGAGGAGGGAGGTGGGCCGGAGTTTTATATGCACACGTACCGTCAGGAACGGCCCGGTGAACAGCCTGGCTGGACAGCTGGCAAGTATGGTTTCGTGCGTAATGTACGTCGCACGAGTGCGGGAGTGATCTACAGCCGCTTTCATGAGGGGATTGATATTCGCCCGTTGCGTCGAACGAGGAGGGGGGATCCGCTAGATGAGATTGGCGCTATAGCAGAGGGGGAAGTGGTCTACGTGAACAACGCGGCAGCTCGTTCCAACTATGGCAGATACATCGTGATTGAGCACCAGTGGGAAGAGTCACCCTATTATAGCCTCTACGCTCACCTCGGCAGGGTTAGTGCAGAGGTCGGGGATTGGGTTGATCAGGGGACCGTAATAGGTGTGATGGGGTATTCGGGTCGGGGTGTAAATCGCTCACGGGCCCACCTGCACCTGGAGGTCAATCTGATGCTCAATGAATCTTTTAACGATTGGTATGATGACCATCTGAAGGATGCTGCCCCTAACTATCACGGGATATTCAACGGCATCAATCTGACGGGATTAGATATTGCGCAGCTTTACCTAAAGCTGCGGGAAAACCCCAACTTGACCATGCCGGAGTTTTTGCAGGAAACAGAAGCTCCTTTTTTTGAAGTCAAGGTTCCCGTGGAAGCGGCCATCCCCAATATGCTTTGGCGCTACCCGTGGCTCTGTCCCGAACTTGAAGGCTGGCGACCTGATTATGGGACTCCATTCGAGATGGGGAACTCATGGAAGATCACCTTTGCCGCATCTGGCCTGCCAATAAAATTTGAGCCCTTGGACGAAGTAGTGGATAAACCAGAACTGAATGTACTGCAGCGTTCGAGTATTCCCTATCAATACCTGACGAACGGCTTGGTACGTGGCCGAGGCAATGATTTCAGTTTAACCACCAGCGGTCTACGGCGTATTGATTTGATCTCGCGTCCCAGTCTGAATTACCGAGAACTGGAATAGTAGCCGGATAGCCAGAAGTTGTCTGAGATTTCTTACGGTAGGGGAAGAAGCGTTTTACAAGCATATCTGGGAAAGTGGTATACAGATGTCGTCTGCGGGAAAGAGAAGCACATAGTCGTTGCAGCAATGACCAACTGGTTCTTCCGGGTACTTTAAGACAGGAGATAGCTTATTATTGTCCCCGCACAACTGAATAATGCAGGAGTTTCGGTGGATTGTTCTGTACCATGTGGTCTGGTGCTTAGTCCTTGGCGCTGGTCTGAGCAATTCCAGATCACAAGCTCAATCAGCTACAGTAACAGGTTCTGTGCTGGATTCGAAAAACCTGAGTCCAGTTCCCGGTGCACTTGTAATACTAACAGGAACACTGCATGGGACGATAACAGGGCCAGATGGTCTTTTCGAGTTTGGAGCAGTTAATCCGGGCGAATATACGCTGACAGTATCCGCCGAAGGATATGCGGATCTGCAGCAACCAGTCAAGATTGAGGGGGATGCACAGCTGGAGATATTGCTCGTACCAGCGGTTAAAGTTCTACCCGATAAGCATACACTTGTGAGCCTGGATGATGGGCTGCCCACCCGAATGCAGATAGGGGTCCTACCTCGTAGGTTTGACGCGTTGCTCTCGGAGTTCACGGTTCGCCAGCTGCCCATCGCAGCGAGATCTATGTATGTGGATGGTGTTAGATTGATTGATTCTGGCATGCCGCTTGCTGTGACTGCAAATATAGAAGAGACAGAGGTCATTCCGGGTCCCTATGATCTAAGTCTTGGGGCAGACGCTTTGACTCATTTCCGAACAAGCGATCAACCGGTTGAAGGTGGGAATGTGATTTATTCTTCAAGGGCACGGTGGATACACTCGGGAGCAACGGTTCGTCACAACTGGTCACGCGGTTACGGAGCTGTCAGTTGGATCTATGAAGGTGCGTCTGACTATATGGACGGACGTAGTGTGCTGCAGCCCGCCGGTGCCTGGGATGGAGGGGTTGCGGTAAGAGTGATGAGCAATATCGCTCCCGGCCATGTGCTCAATGGTGGAATCGGCTGGGGACGGTATGTTGGCCTCGGACATGACGAATTTGACAGACGAGAAGCAATGTTGCGGTACAGATTTACCCGCAACACTACATTTCTGCAGGCTGTTAGTGTCACGGGGTCTCTCCAGGAACTGGAAGGTTCATCTGACGATGTACAGCAGAGTATCTCGGCATCTGCGCGCCTAAGTCCACTTCCGAACCTGCGACTGTACATCGGTGCGGACTATTATCGATTAAATTCAGTCGTGGAGAGCGGCTTATTTGTGAGAGTGCTACATAGAATATCACCTATCTTAATTGATGGACAATTCAGGGTCGACCACTACAATGGTAACTGGGGGGCTAATGCTTCTGCCACCTGGGAGGTTAGCAGCAGTTGGCGGGTATTCACAGGCCTTGGGCGCGCTGTATGGCAGTGGGCGGGGGGGACTCCCTACCATTTATGCAAGTCCAAATCAGCAAAATTTGAAAAAAG
>JAPPGC010000033.1 GCA_028875125.1 Bacteroidota bacterium
ACATAGCGCATCATGAACTCTCCCTTCCTTGGGATGGAGCGTCCTACTATACCAGAATATGAGGCTTGTATCGCGGAGGCTGAGTGTGGGGATTGGGAAGAATATCGAGATGATGGGAATGGCAATACCGCGATGATATGCTTAAATCAAGATAAGCAGGCTAATGCATGTATTCTTGGGGAGAATGCAGGTGTAACGGAGCAGATTGAATTCGCGGATTGTCTCAGGAAAATTAAGTGTGAGTATTGGGGAAGGCACAGGGATACTGACAATGGCACTACCATCATGTTATGCCAAGATAATTAGTTAGCGTACAGCCTATTAGGATTCTGTTCCAAATCGGTCATTTTGGGCGATCATTTACTAAACCGCGACTTTTGATCGGTTGGCCTGTCTGAGCGGGCAGATCGGACGCGGGGTCCCACTGACCGGCCCCGGCAAAGCGCACCGCACAGGACTGACACTACTGGACATTATGCGGCTGTTGCCGGACGAAGCGGCTAACAAGTGGTACAAGGTGATCTTCTGGCTAGACGGTCGGTGTACCCTGCCTGCGAAGGTACCAAGAAATGCGTGGATCCACCGTCAAGCCGGGCAGTACGACTTTGCACTGTTCAATAGGCGCTTTCGTGAGACCTGTCAATGACGCGGCTTTTACCCCCTTCTAATCCAACATCCCTTCTGGTCATGATCATTCGTTGCCCCATTCGATTTCTTTTTTGCCTGGCGGTTCTTATGCTGTGGGCCCAGTTAGCCACACCGGCGGTCGCCCAGTTTGAGAAGCGCTTATATCATCCGAGACCTGAGAGCATTCCAGAAGCAACTGATCCCAGCCTTGTTATTGATCTGAGTGATCTGGAGAAATGGGATGAGCTCCCGCCATTTATTGATACCACAGGTTTCAGGACCGTCGTTTTTGGACGCGAAGAGGGCGAGGACTACGAGATGCTCAGTTTTGTCGCAGACATTGCTACCGACGGCGAGGGCACGATCTTCATCCTGGATGCGTTTCCGGGGACGGACCCACCCTCCACAACCAAGACGGTCCACGTAATTGACACGGACGCAAACTACCTAGGCAGTTTCGGGCAGGCAGGAGAAGGACCGGGGGAATTCAGATATCCCAGGTTTCTGATGGTAGCCGACGAGGGCAACACCGTGTTCGTGGCCGGTTCAGACCAATGGGTAGTTGTCTACAAGCGGACAGAAAGCGGTACTTTCGAATTTGACAAGAATCTGCGAACGAGTACTGGGGCGAGTGCAGCGTGTTTGATGCGGGGTAACTTCTACGTGGTGCGTTACGAACCATCAAGCGGCCATGTTATCCACAAGTACACAATGGATGGGGACTACGTAACAGGATTTGGGACACCGTACGAATACGATAATCCAAGCGTTGTTAGATACATATCGGACGGTGCAGCGCTTTCGTGCAACGAGGATCACGGAGTTGTAGCAATTTCGAACTACTCTATCCCTGTGATACGGGCGTATAACGAGGAAGGTGATCAGCTTTGGGTTGTTCGTGTCGAGGGTATACGCACTGGTAGTGAGATTACAGAGAGTGGACGCAGTACGACTTTTCATGGTCGTGCCCGAAGTGAGAAGGGACACGGGTTCGTCTGGATCTCGGAGGCATTCAGTGACGAATGGCTCTATCTTGACGCCCAAATAGAATTGGGTGACGATCGTAGACGCGTTTTGACCTTTAGGATTGATCCTTTGACAGGAGCGTACACGCATGTAGGAAGCGGCGGAATACCTACCATAACCGAGGCCGACCTGATAGTGCAGAGAACGTCTGCAGAAAATGAAGACGGTTTCAGGATACCGCAAGTAATGATCAGGTCAAAAAAGGAAGACTAGTAGCGGCAATAGATTGTCTGCCCTTTACAAACTGGCCGATCATTTCGAGCACAATTGCGGCGGAGCCCGATCCGGTCAGCGGACGAAATACGGCCGTCGGTACAGTCTTTTAGATTCCTGGTCCGAATAGGTTATCTCGATCCCACAATCCTCGTTTCACCGGTCACGGTTGCGCTTAGCAGGGTACATTCGTCATGGTCCTGTTCGCCCGCGCGTCGCGATCGACTCCGCGCGCTCGAAGTAACCGTACTTGCTGCGTGTCTTAATGCACTCTCTGGATCAAGCGCATCTGGACGTTTAATTGGATTGCTTCACCAAACACGTGCTGCCGCAGACGACGCGTCTCCCCAGCAAGTGGTCCCTTCGTGTGCGCGCAACCGGCATGAATGCCGCTTCGGCAGTGTGATCGAACGTCTATTCCTCCAGGTGCACTTGTCGTTATTCGGCAATATCCCACACTACGACGACAGCATCGTCATCGTCCAGGTCCCATACGCTTTTCCGCCGCGAATTGAATCGAATCCGACGCCTGCTGGCAGCGTTGTCTTTGCTACGACTAAGTATGACTCCAAATCTTTGCTAAATAAGCCCCAATAACCTCTTTAAATTGATCAACCTCTCAAGTAGTAGGCTAAACCCCCATCCTTATGCACAAACGCCATTTGACGCAATCTTGGCGTATCTAGCCCTTTACATCATCTCTGATTCCAAATACGTGATTCATGAACCGCCGCATGAGACTATTGGCTTCCGGTGTTTCCTGTAGTGTTCCAATAAGTTCGTCCACCGGCATGCCGGCAATTTGCTCAGTGTATTGAGGGTAGGCACGCAGTCGTTGTTTCAACAGGGGCACTTTGAGTTCAGAATGAAACTGTGTGCAGTAGAGTGGGGCATCCGACATACAGAACGCGTGGTTCTCTACGAGGGGAGTACCGGCCAGTAGAACAGCGCCCTCAGGGAGGCGAACAACAGTATCCTGATGTCCCACATGGGCCAGGAACGGAGTTCCTAATTCACCGAAGATGGGATCCTTCTTTCCTTCATCTGTCAAGAATAGTTCAAGCGTACCCAGTTCTGCCAGTTGCGGATCAGTTATGACCAGCCCGCCGAGAGCTGCAGCCATAGCCTGAAAACCCCAGCAGGATGCAAATATCGGTTTACGTTTTGCATATAGTGAGTACATGGCGTCCAGCGCTTGGTTTAACCAAGGTCCTCCCCCCGGGACAGAGTAATCACCAGCCCCTCCGATCACCACCAGATCTGCACTGCGGAGCATATCGGGTGAAGGCGGATCATTGATTAAATCGGCGGCAGAAATCTGTTCTGGTGAACAGTTCAGTGCATCAGAAAACGCGGTCACTTCACTGATGCGCATCGGATCATCTAGTTTGCGTATTTGCAGGAGGAGGATCTTGAGAGTAGACATTGCGCCTGGTAATTCCGAATCAGTTAAACATACTGGAAAGCGCTCGTACTCCCCATAAGTTTCTGGATCTGAATTTGCATAGATCAATCAGGAATGCCAATCGGATTCTGGGATTGTCACTTGATTCATTGTTCATTAATCAAAGAAGGGGCTTCATGACATCAACCTAATGGCGAGGTCCGAGATGAGAGTGCTTATCCTCGCTATCTGAAGTATCGTGCGAATGTGGACCTCCATGACGGCTTTCGTGAAAGATGACATGCAGTAATGAGCCAGCCACAAATGCTTGAAAGTGGCTGCTTCCTACAAATTCATTGGCCAATACGCCAGAAAGGAAGTATCCGGAAGCAGTTGTCACCAGTAGTCCTGCAATGCCGGCCATAGCGATGGCTGCACCATAGCGAGGTCGTAAAATCCACCAGATCATAACCCCTACGGCAATGCGGTGGACCGCAATGGGCAGTGTGTTGATGGGCTGATCCGTGTTTAGACTTGCACCTTCCAAAAGGGCATGCAGGAAAAATCCTAGCAATCCTGCAATAATGGATAGTGTTCCAGGTTTTTTTGCAATACCGTGGGAAACATGGTTGATAGCGACGGGCATCAGAAGCCCAAAAGCCATGGCTCCCATTAAAGACACGAAGCCAATCGGTTCCCAACCGTGATGTGTAATCTCATGTCCGAATACCTGAATCACCACTAACAGTGGCACTACCACATACATAATCCGGTCAAAGGCTCGCGTAAGCCTAGGCTGGTCATGTAGTACCGGGTATAGGAATGCCCCTACTACTGGTGCAATTAGGGCGTAAAGAAGGGGGACCATCTAGTATTCAGGTGAATAAACACGAAATATACTAGCCATAGGGCGATTTTGGTAATTACATAAGTTGTTCAAGCATAATCAACTGGTGCCTCCAACCGGGTTCAAAAGGACGCGTCTTTGGAAGGGTGTGAGTCAGAGAAGACCGCACACTGACTGGATTGTAATTGGAGGAGCAAATGGAATGCTGAAGAATGGTAGGATGGTTCATATTGGAAGACGCCGGTTCATAACGAATTCGGACCGGTATTGTGCCAGACCATGTTGATTCTGAGTCGTCAAATGCAATCTTTCCTGAATTTCCTCAGACACAACTTCTGAGGGATATATGTTTCGCCAACCGGGATAAAACGCGTTCTTCAAATTTAAATCTTAGTTCTAAGTTGATCTCAGTCAAACCTGTTCGAGACATGGTACGGGAGTTCATATCTAAATTTCCACGTAAAGAATGCATATAAAGACCATATTTCGGGAAGTGGAAGATTTGCTGGAGCAGGCAAGTGTCCCTTCTCCTCGACGTACGGCCGTATGGATTCTTTGTGATATAATCGAATGTAGTCCGACACACTTGATTAGCCGCGAAGGCGACCAGTTGGAGCAGAATCAGATCATTAGAATTCGGGAGGCAGCCCAACGCTGTTCCTCTCATGAACCTGTGCAATACGTTTTAGGGTACACGGAATTTTTCGGGCTACGTCTTCGTATCTCTCCTGTAGTCCTAATTCCCCGGCCGGAAACGGAGCAAATGATTGAGGTTGCTCTAGAATCTATCGAGCCGGGCGGCGCATCAAGAGTGTTGGACATTGGTACGGGCAGCGGCTGCATTGCACTGAGCATGAAGCATGCTTTGCCCACAGCCCAGGTAACAGCCTGTGATGTCAGTGCCCCGGCACTCCAGATCGCCAGGGCGAATGCCCAGAAAAATGGGCTTGATATCAGGTTCATCATAGCGGATTTACTGAGCGGTGGTTTTTTGGATAAAGTTGGTACGGGATACGACTTAGTTATTGCCAATCCTCCTTACGTACCGGATAGCGAGCGTTCACAACTACCCCCGATGGTGCGTGATTACGAGCCGGGCATCGCTCTGTTCTGCGGTGAAGATCCCCTTGCATATTATCGGGCTATCGCTGATAAACTTGGAAGTGGCCTACTAGGAAAGGGGGGAATCCTTGTGCTGGAAACGCACGTTGATTATGCAGCCTCTGTTAGTATGTTGCTACAGAAGGAAAAAGATGTCTCTCAGATTCAGATCAAGTCGGATTTAGCAGGATTGTCCAGATTCGTGCTCGCAAGCTATTCTGAAGAAAACCATTCGGTCAGCGGTAGGACGCAGACCATAGCAACGTGAATTAATGAAGATCGCGCTTATCCAATGCTCAGCATCCAGTGATGTGGAAATCAACCTGGCCAAGGGGCTAGAATCGCTGGAGGCTGCTGCACAGGCAGGGGCAAATCTGGTTGTGTACCCAGAGCTTGCCTTTACCCCGTTCTATCCCCAACACAGAAAGGTACGTTACCCCGAGTGCAATGGAAATGATTTGCCACCATTATCGCTTGCCGAAGAGATCCCCGGCCGTACAACGGACGCTTTCAGCGCAGCGGCCAAAAGACTGGGAGTGGTTGTGGTTCTCAATCTGTACGCACGGGAGGGCAATGCCGCCTTTGACGCTTCGCCGGTTATTGATGCGGATGGTACGCTCCTGGGCGTGACAAGAATGATGCATATCACGCAGTACGAGGGATTCTATGAGCAGGACTACTATACAGCTGCGGGTAACCGGGCTCCGGTGTACAATACTGCTGCAGGTCGGATTGGTGTAGCTATTTGCTACGACCGACACTTTGGAGAATATCAGCGTGCCCTGGCTCTGCAGCGTGCGGATGTGGTGGTTGTCCCCCAGGCAGGGGCACTTGATGAGTGGCCAGAGGGTTTATTTGAAGCGGAATTGAGGGTGGGAGCATTCCAGAATGGCTACTACATGGCCCTCGCCAATCGGGTAGGGCAGGAAGACGTCCTGACCTTTGGCGGAGGATCCTTTGTGGTTGATCCAGAAGGTAGCGTTGTGGCCCAGGCCCCCACAACATCCGAGGCGATTCTTTATGCGGACCTGGATATGACGCGCTGCGAGGAATCCCACGCCCGGCAATTATTTCTTAAGCATCGCCGCCCAGATATCTACTGGGGTGGGGCGGTTTGTTTTCAGAGCTGCGAAAACTCGGAGAATGCCGTGTGTTGCCAAGCTCCTGTAGCCACGTAACGCAGGGCAACGCTAAAATCATCCTTCGCCCAATACCCCGGACATCGTGTGATGTAGCTGCCATCGCTCCCTAGGAAAACGGTAGTAGGCGTGCCAGCGGCTCCCAGGTGGTATCCTAGCTCCATGGATGAAAGGTTTTGTCCCCAAAAGTCATGGCGGGTTTCGGCATCATCAATATTCAGCCGTCCATAAGCAAAATTGTCCTGAACGTAGGCAACCAGAGCAGCGTCCGTATAGACTTCCTGCTGCATTTTTTGACACCATCCACACCACGGTGCATAGATGTCAATTAGGATGGGCTTGCCTGTCTTGGCAGCTGTTGCAACGGCTTCATCAAAGGTGGGCCAGCTCATTGGAGCTGGCAATAATTCAGGATCGGGCGTGGTGGTCTCCGCTACATCGTCACGGCTGCATCCGAAGATCAGGAATACCACGAGTAGCAATGCGCGATGCAACATCATCCGTTCAGGAGGGGGAGATAGGCGGCAGTAAAACGCTCAGATTCTGTGGTAAAGTTAAAAACTTTTTGGACACCAGGTGTGTTCGCAACCCATGTATGGCGTAACTCGGTATCACTGACAGCGCGGTTGAAGGCAGCCGCCAGAGCTCTTGAATTGCCGGCAGGCACTACGCAGCCCACTTTGAAACGTTGTATGATCTGTGATATTTCGGGTAGATCGCTGGCAACGACCGGTACGCCGGCTGCTATGTATTCAAAAAGTTTGTTGGGCAGTGCATATCTGTGGTTCAGGCAACAGTCTTCCAAGAATGTCAACCCGAGGTCGGCCGATGCTGTAACCGAAAGTAGCTTTTCGGGTGGTACAGGGTCAATAAATCGGACTTTCGACTGCAACCCTAGGCTTTGAACCAAATGTTCTGTATCTGGCCGCAAGGGTCCATGTCCCATGAAAACAAGTACAGCGTTTTCTGTATGGAGCATTGCCTCAACCATCATTGTTGCTCCCCTGTGCTTCTGCAGATTACCCTGATGGAGTATAATCGTGACGTCTGGAGGCAATGCAAGTCGCTCACGCAGGGTGCGCGTGGAGGTTGCTGCCTGTGGCGCAGGGATATTGCGCATCAGACAGACGTTTTGGGCATTGTGCTTTTTCTTTAAATGGTGGGCAATGCTTTCGCTTACTGTGTAGACGCAATTGGCACGATGGATGTGCAAGTGTTGTATAACCTCCCAAGTGGTGCGGACCCATGGACGACGGGTAGCTGAGGGGAGGTGTGTATAAAGCTCGCGTGCGTCAAAGACTAGTCGGGCATGATGGCGGTCTGCGGCCCGGCGCATTGCAGGCAGGGTATACAGATCACTTGCGTGGTAGACTTTAGACTTTACTTGTTTTAGTGCAGACTTGAATTGTCGATGATTACGCCAGAAAAACTGCGGGCCAGATCCAGGTGGTCTGGGAAGGTACATGAGGGTTACGTCCTTGATGTTCATATTGGCCACTCCCACCGGAGTGCCAAGCCCCAATACCAGAATCTTGAGCCCCAGTTCGGAGAGCAAACGCAACTGTCGGAGTGCACGCGAATTGACCCTTGGATCCCCGGTCAGGGCGAACGCAATGTCCACAGATTGATGTACAGATTTGCTCAAGTCCGTATGTTCGCGTGACTGCATGGCAAGTGCGGTACAATGATTGTGTCTATTGGAATTCAATTATTTACTATAAACAGAGTATAGGCAGCGATGAGAGCCTGGTTACGTATAGTGTGCGCCTTGATCTTGACCATTGTTGGCAGTATCCATACGAGTATTGGGGCATCATTACGTCCTAGCGGTGAGCGCTTGGCTTACAGGATGAAACGTCAGGGTATGGCAGCCCGCCGGTTTTGTCGTGTTCTGAATATCCATGTGAAGGCATTCAGCGAAGCAAGATTGGCGCCAGGTGTATTAAGGGTGAGCAACCATTTGACGGCACTTGATCCGATATTCCTTGCATCCAAACTGGATGTCTGCTTTGCGGGCAAGGCTGAGATTACCCGCTGGCCGATAGTCGGGTGGATCTGTCGTACCTATGCCATGCTGCTGGTTGATCGATCCCGTATGGGGCAGGCTAGAGCGTTTGCCTCCCAAGTCCGGACTCGCCTCATGGAACGCGGTTCGGTGATGGTGTTCCCTGAAGGCACGACGGGCGACGGCAAGACGTTTTTGCCATTTAAGACGGGTGCTTTCGAAAGCATTAGAGACTGGGAGGAGGGTCGTGTTCAACCAATATTTGTAAATGTGATCGGTCTGAACGGGCGTGCCATGCACGGCAGTGAGGGACGGGAGAAAGTTTCCCATGTACACCACGATACGTTTGTCGGGCACGTTCACTACTTGGCTGGTTTCAGGCGGTTGGATATAGAGTTGCGAATCGGTCAATTTATTGAAACTCAGGGCATGGATCGTAAAGTTATCTCGAAAGTGGTCAGAGAGGCTATCCTGGCACTTGCCGAAACAATACCTGCGGCGCATAGTAGCGAACACGATGCAGGACACTGAAACATACCAGTTTGAATCTAGGCGCAAGCAACTTCGGCTTCTGATCGGAATTGGACTGGTCAGTGCAGGGTTATTGGCGGGGATACTCATCATGTTGATGGCGTACCCTCCAGTTCCTCGAGGCTCCCAATTTGCGGAGATCCGCCTCGTCGAGCGGGTAGATCCAGATGAGGATGCAATGGAGTCGGAGATGTCGGGCTTTCCTGTTCCCGGTGGTGCATTCCGGGATATTGCCCGCCGTACAGTCCAGTCTGTGGTTTCCATCAATGTCGAATCCAGTTGGTCTTCACGTTTTTGGCCTTCGTCCGGTTCCGATTCGCAGATGTTTCCTGAAAATGAAGGTAGTGGAGTTGTTATTACCCCGCAAGGACACATTGTAACCAGCTACCATCTCGTAGAGGATGCGGGCAAACTGCAGGTTAAGTTTGCAGATAAGCGAGAGTACGAGGCATATACAGTGGGAGTAGATCCGTCGACAGACTTGGCCGTGATACAGATTGTCCTTGGCCCAGGAGAACGAGTAGCGCCCATTACGATTGGAGACTCAGAAACTGTGCAGCCCGGAGACTGGGTTTTAGCGGTAGGCAATCCATTGCAACTCAATTCTACAGTTACTGCGGGGATTGTGAGTGCTCTCGGTCGTTCCATGAATATCATTGACGAGAGTTTTGGGATAGAAACGTTTATCCAGACGGATGCGGCCATCAATCCTGGAAGTTCTGGTGGAGCACTCGTAAATATCAACGGCGAACTAGTTGGCATTAATACAGCGATAGCGACGGATAGTGGATTCTATGAAGGTTATGGTTTCGCAATTCCGGTCAATCTAATGATTCGCGTTGCCAGTGATCTGATCGAGTTTGGGGAATTTCGGCGGGGCTATATGGGGGTGGTACCCGACATCGTGCATGCAAGACTGGCACAAGTATTGGGAATGGCAGAGATTAAGGGTGTATTTATAGACCAGATTTATGGTGGGAGTGCAGCGGAAACCGCTGGATTGCAGCCGGGAGATGTGATTGTTGCGGTCAATGGACAGCCGGTCAATGAACCCAATGAGCTGCAAAGTGCAATTATTCTGCAGCGTCCTGATTCCAAGGTAGAGGTTGCCTATTGGCGCGAGGGTCGAGTTGATACCCTACAGCTCACGTTGCTCGGACGAGATCATCCAAAGGTCGCCTCTTGGTTGGCTGAAATGGGATACTATCCCCGTAGAGAGGTTAGCACAGCCAGATATTTAGATCAGTGGGGTCTTGTGTTGCGGGACAAGTGGGGGGAGGAAGATGAGAGACAGTTCGGAAGTTTTGAGGGTGTTATTATACAGCGCGTGATGCGTCCCGAGGAGATAGAACATCTCCAGTCAAATGTTCTTGTGGAACGCATCAATGGAAAGGCGGTCAACTCGGTCCAACAGGCGATCAGAGAGCTGAATGGTGCAGGCGGGAGTGTGAGACTCTCCATTCGTGATAAGTGGAACGTTCCGCGGGTAGTGGATATGAGCGAGCTTAAGGGGTAACGGGCATCGGATGCTGCGATACTTGACAGCTGGCGAATCTCATGGTGAGGCGCTGGTGGGAATTGTTGAAGGGATGCCGGCAGGCGTTCCGCTTACAGCGAAAGATATCAACCGCCATTTGGCCCGGCGTTGGTTGGGGTTTGGTCGGGGTGGGCGTGCCAAGTTTGAGCGTGACAAAATCCATATTTATTCAGGGGTACGTTTCTCGAAAACAATTGCCGGCCCAATTGGTCTGCGATTGGACAATGCGGCCTACAGGAAGGACAAAAGTGGATGGCCGGACGTGATGTCTATTGATGGAGAAGGCGAGGATATCGAACGGGTAACCCTTCCACGGCCGGGCCATGCGGATTTGGTCGGTGCGCAAAAGTATGGTTTCAATGACCTTCGACCCGTGATTGATCGTGCAAGTGCGCGGGAGACGGCCATGCGTGTAGCCTGTTGTTCAATTGCACGCCAACTACTCAATCAGTTTGGGATTGAGGTCGGCAGTCACGTTATTCAAATTGGTGAAGTCGGATGGGATCACGAAGCCGACTGGCGTGAGAGGCGGGAAGCGCTCATAGTTGAGGGGGCAGAGAATATTAATCATGTGGCGGATCAGAGTGAGGTGCGCATGCTGGACGAAAAACTCAGTCGTGCGTGTGTAGACCACATCAAAGAGATCAAAAAATCGGGAGATTCTCTCGGTGGAGTTTACGAGGTTGTCGTCACGGGAGTACCGCCTGGCCTGGGATCCTATGTGCACTGGGATCGTCGTTTGACAGGACAATTAGCTCAGGCGATCCTCTCTATACAGGCACAGAAAGGTGTCGAGATAGGTGACGGAACAGCAAATATCCGTCGTCCAGGTTCCCGAGTACACGATGAGATTTTCCAGGATGATGAAGCTGTATTTCGACGGAGATCAAACCGTGCGGGAGGACTCGAAGGTGGCATGACTAATGGGATGCCGATTATTGTACGAGGCTACATGAAGCCAATTCCCACCCTCATCAAGCCACTGGAAACCGCAGATATGATAACTGGTGAGACGCAACCTACACGCTACGAGCGCAGTGATGTGACCAGTGTACCGGCCGCTTCAACGGTAGCTGAAGCAACCGTAGCCTGGGTGATCGCCAATGCATTCCTCGAAAGATACGGTGCGGATAGCCTTGAAGAAATGGTAGTACGCTTTTCTGCCACCTCCCGGTTATAGCTCATCATAACAGCTATTATCATATAAATGAGCGATACGAGGGGCCGCGCGGCGGCCTATGATCCAAAGGCGACCGAAGCTCGCTGGTATGGATACTGGGAGTCAAATGGTTTCTTTCGGGCTGATCGTGCAAATGGGCGCTCTCCCCACACGATTATGATGCCTCCTCCAAATGTGACAGGAGCACTGCACATGGGGCATGCACTTCAGGATACGGTCCAGGATACGCTGACACGTATGCGCCGTATGCAGGGTAGGGAGGCGCTGTGGATGCCTGGCAAAGATCATGCGGGGATCGCGACGCAGAATGTTGTGGAGCGCACATTGAAGGAAACAGAGGGCAGGAATCGGTTTGATTTAGGCCGTGAAGCCTTCGTTGAGAGGGTTTGGGAGTGGGTGAGCGAATATGGTGATCGAATCCTGCAACAAAAACGTCGCTTGGGGGACTCGTGTGACTGGGAGCGAGAACGATTCACCATGGATCCTGGGTATGTGAGGGCTGTGCAGCATGTTTTTGTGAAGCTCTACGAAGCTGATCTCATTTATCGTGGGCATTATCTCGTAAACTGGTGTCCAGTGGATCAGACCGCACTTTCCGATGAGGAAGTGGACAACGTCGAACAGGATGGCCATCTGTGGTATATCCGATACCCAACGGAGGATGGGACTGGTCACATCACGGTAGCAACGACCCGACCAGAAACCATGTTGGGTGATGTGGCGGTGGCCGTTAATTCCAATGATGACCGCTACACAGAATTGATAGGTAAGCGCGTCAGATTACCGCTTACCCAGCGCCATATTCCGGTTATAGCTGACGAATATGTGCAACAGGAATTTGGAACGGGAGCGCTCAAGATTACCCCCGGCCATGACAAGAATGATTTTGAAGTTGGAAAGCGCCATGGACTGGAATCTTTGAGTGTTATTGCAGAAGATGGGACACTGAACGAGCAGGCAGGCATCTATGCGGGCATTGAGCGCTTCGAGGCACGGAAGATTATTGTCAAAGACCTGGAAGCTGAGGGACTTCTCGAGAAAGTAGAGCCATACAAGAGTACGGTGCCGGTTTCGCAACGCTCCAAGGCGATCGTGGAACCGCTGTTATCCCGTCAATGGTTTGTTCGCATGAAGCCTCTTGCGGAGCCGGCGATCACCGCCGTTAGGGACGGCACGGTAAAATTTTACCCAAAGCGTTGGGAAAACGAATATTTCCGCTGGCTGGAAGAAATCCGCGACTGGTGTATCAGTCGGCAGCTATGGTGGGGGCATCGCATTCCGGTCTGGTATTACACGGATTCAAGCGGAGCAGTTGATGAAACCCACGGGTTTGTGGTGGCAGTGGAGCAGCCCGAACCGGGCATGATACAGGACGAAGATGTGTTGGATACATGGTTTTCGTCTTGGCTTTTTCCCTTTGCTACACTTGGATGGCCGAGCGAGGACGCTGACACACAGGCTGATCTCAAATATTTCCATCCAACAAATGTGCTGGTATCCGGCTATGACATCCTGTTCTTTTGGATTGCTCGCATGATCATGGCCTCGCTTTATTTTATGGGGGAGGTGCCCTACCGGGATATTTTCATTACCGGCATGATCAAGGACAAACTTGGTCGGTGGATGTCCAAGAGTCTCGGCAATGGGATTGATCCGTTGGAATTGATTGAGCAGTATGGCGCAGACGCGGTGCGATTCTATCTTACGATTTTATGCGCACAGGGGCAGGATATCCGGCTGGACCCGGCGGGTTTTGAAATGGGACGAAATTTCTCCAACAAAATCTGGAATGCGTTCAATGTGTTCGGTCGATTTATCCAGCCGGACAAAAACTATCGGCGCACAAAACCCATCAAAGAGCTTGAGTTGGTTGAACGCTGGATGCTTACACGTCTTGCAGAATGTATTGAGTCCGTGGAAGAAGCACTGACCAAATACAGATTGAATGAGGCTGCAAACCTGCTATACACCACTTTTCGCAACGATTACTGTGACTGGTATCTAGAGCTGGTCAAGCCACAGCGTGATTTGGCCATGTCAGAGGAGCGCATAGCTCTCTCCATCGAAATCTACGAGCAATTGATCCAGTTACTCCACCCGTTTATGCCCTTTATTACGGAGGAACTGTGGCATCGTCTCCGCCCCCGTGCAAAGGGAGAAGCATGCATGGTATCCAGGTGGCCGACTGCAACGGATGAGCGCGATACAGCAGGTGCCAAACAGTTTGCTTTCCTGCAGGAAACGGTGACCGCAATCAGACATCTGCGTAGCAAGTACGGCGTAGCTCCGTCCAAAGGCATAGAGGTTACGCTGAGTTTATCGGAGGAACAATCAGAATTGGCTGACAAAATGTTGGCTTGCGAGGGGTATTTCGAGAAGCTTGCGCGCGTGACGCATTTGCGTGTCGGGATCAATATTCCCAAACCGCCGCAGTGTACTTCCACTGTTGTCGGGTCTGCGTTGATTTACGTCCAGGGTCTAGTTGATCCGGCAGAGGAGCGACAGCGGCTTGGCAAGAGCCTGGTCCAACGAGAAGCTTTTCTTCTTCGGGTGCAGAAGAAGTTGCAGAACCAGAAGTTTATCAACCGAGCACCAGCGAATGTAGTCGAACGTGAGCGTCAGAAAGAACAGGACGCCAAGGCTGAAATCGAACAGCTGAAAACCAGCCTTGTAGCGTGGATGGAAGCGTGACATATATTCTTGGTATTAGTTGCTGGTACCATGATTCTGCTGCCTGCCTGCTAAAAGATGGCATTGTCGTTGCGGCTGCTCAGGAGGAGCGCTTTACGAGAGTCAAGCACGACGCGTCATTGCCCGTTAACGCAATAGCCTGGTGCCTCAGCCATGCAGGTCTCACGGCCGAGGACTTGAGTATCGTATCCTACTATGACAAGCCTTTCTTGAAGTTTGAGAGGCTTCTGGAGACGTACCTCTCAGGTGCGCCGCAGGGAATCCCTTCCTTCATAAAAGCAATGCCGGTATGGCTGAAGCGAAGCCTTTGGATTCCGGATATTCTACGGAAGGAGATCGGCTTTCGCGGTACGCTACTGTTCTGCGAACATCACGAGAGTCATGCAGCCAGCGCTTTTTTCCCGTCGCCGTTTGATCAGGCGGCAATCATTACGACAGATGGTGTGGGGGAGTGGGCAACCACTTCTTTGGGGGTAGGGAACCGGTCAGGGATCGTGCTCAAGGAAGAAATTCATTTTCCGCACTCGCTGGGATTGTTGTACAGCACCTTCACGGGGTATTGCGGTTTTCGAGTCAACTCCGGTGAGTACAAGCTCATGGGGCTGGCTCCGTACGGTGAGCCAAGATATGTACAAACGATTCTGGACGAGCTTATCGACCTAAAGGAGGATGGTTCTTATCGATTGAACCTTCGCTATTTCTCTTTTCCCTGGGGTCTTCGGATGTATTCTCGCGCCTTCGAGGATCTCTTCGGAGGCCGGGCGCGCAGCCCGGAATCTTCAATCACACGGAGAGAACTTGATCTCGCACGATCTATCCAGGTGGTTACAGAGGAAGTTGTTCAGCGAATGGCTCGGCGCGCTGCAACGGAATCAGGTGAGCGTAAGCTTTGTATGGCCGGTGGCGTAGCGTTGAATTGTGTTGCCAATGGCAAACTCTTACGATCGGGGTTATTTGAAGAAATATGGATTCAGCCAGCCGCAGGCGACGCGGGCGGTGCACTTGGAGCAGCATTGATGGCTTGGCATGATTATGCCCAAGTCCCTCGTGAAGCGTGTGTTCCAGATGCAATGGAGGGCGCTAAACTGGGTCCCTCATATGATGCGGACGACATTCGTGCTGCATTGGAAACAGCTTCGATGCCCTATGAGGAGCTCAGCGAGGAACCACTGTGTAGGCGAACAGCTGAATCCCTGGCTGCTCAGAAGGTGATTGGCTGGTTTCAGGGGCGAATGGAGTATGGTCCGCGTGCGTTGGGTAATCGAAGTATTCTGGCCGATCCGCGGCAACTCCGTATGCAGCGGCATGTGAACCAATCCATCAAGTTTAGAGAAAACTTCCGTCCCTTTGCGCCGGCTGTACTAGTCGAAAAAGTATCCGATTGGTTTGATATGAATAATGAGAGTCCGTACATGCTGTTAACTGCGCAGGTGCGGGACGCGCATATTCGTGGGGAGGGTTTGGAACGGCAGCGGAACATAGAGTCACCGATAGCGGCAGTGACACATGTAGACGGCTCTGCCCGTGTCCAGACGGTAAGTGAGCAGGGTAATTCTCTTTTTTACAGGTTGCTGCAGAAGTTTGAAGCATTGACCGGATGTCCGGTTCTAGTCAACACGAGCTTCAATGTCCGCGGAGAGCCCATCGTCTGTGCACCAGAAGATGCGATAAGGTGTTTTCAGGATACGCACATGGATATCCTGGTGATTGGACCGTTTTGGGTCAGTAAAAAAGATGTGGTGTGAATTACAGTGAAGTGAGGCTGCAAAAATAAGGGATATCCAGAGAACTCAATCCGCAGGGTCTCTTGGTTCAGTAAGAGGGGGCGGCGTAACTCGAAGCATCAGTTGGTGACCATGGAGATCAATTCCTACTGGGGATCTTGGCAGGCCTCGGTATAATAGATTGATGGCCGTCCCTCCCGAAAGTGCCAAGGACGATCACTTTTTGACATTCAGCCCCACATCTATCTACAGTTGAACCGGGTCAAAATACTTAGAAGATGCTGCCATCTTCGTAGGAAGTATCAAGGAGGAACTCTGGGACGGAGATGCGATAAGTGGGATGGAATCCCCCACCTTTAACAAGCGCACGCGGTCCGCTTCCGAATTCAATCTGATTGGGTTCCAAGAATTCCAACCAGTCGTGCTTATGGCGCTCGGCGAAAACGAAAAACAGTCTCCGAACCTTAACACTGCGGCAGGCCAGCAAGAGTCTCATTAGCAGTTGTGGACGCAGTCTTATCAGATTTTCGAAGATCAGATCGACATTTTCGAAATCTGAATTCCCACGCAATTCAGCAACCAATTCAAGGATTGCACGCTCTGGGCAGGACACTTTAATGGGCCAATTCCAAACTCCAACAGTCCAGTTGACTTCTTTGGCTGGAGTGGTGCTATCAACAATTCCCACTGGATCGCCGCCGAATAGCGTGGATCTACGCGAAATGATTTTATCCACAGTTGGTAGGCGCCTAAGCCAAGAGGGTGCATTGCCGTAGAAATGAACAGGCTGTGATTTTCCTATCATCACATAATGGGTATGACCGGCAAAATCCAGAGCGTTAGAACCACCTAGATGGATATTGCAGCCCATTAGTTGTTGAAGCGACACAAGAACTGCTTGCCAAGACAGCATGTGGCGGTTCGGGACACTTTCCGGCAATGGGCGACGATACACACCGTGTACGATACGCTCAATCCATCCATGCTTGATGTAATGGTGTATTGACTTTGAGTCAATTCCTCGAGCCCTCAACCATTTCGTATCTACGATGAACCCTGGTGGGAGATCATTAAGGAGAGGTCTTAATCTAGGTGTTCTGGTTTTACCCTTAGCCATCAATTAAATAAAGTTCAAAATTACACGAAAATATTATAGATTATACTATTACATGTCTATTATCCGGGCTTGTTTCAATCATTGGGGAAACTTGATCTTTCCAACTGACAGGAATT